>NZ_AP028056.1:2890772-3211969 GCF_030297015.1 Brooklawnia propionicigenes
ACTGCACCCGCGGTTACGGCATCTGGGAGTGGGCCGGCACCGAGGGACTGGGTCATGCCGAACCCGACATCGTGCTCGCCTCGGCCGGCGATGTGGTCACCGTCGAGGCGGTCGCCGCAGCGGAGATCCTCAAGGCCCGGCTGCCGAGGTTGAAGGTTCGTTTCGTGAACGTGGTCGACCTGATGACGCTCTACCGCCCGAAGGACCACCCGCACGGCATGAGCGCCAAGGAGTTCGCCGAGGCGTTCACCACCGATGTCGATGTCGTCTTCGCCTTCCACGGCTATGCCGGGGCGATTCATCAGCTGGTGCACGGGCGTCCGGACGCCGACCGCTTCCGCGCCCGCGGTTTCCGTGAACTCGGCACCACCACCACACCGTTCGACATGGTGGTGCGTAACGAGGTCGACCGGTACCACCTGGTGATGGACTGCATCAACAACTCCAAGGTCAAGCCGGAGGGCAGCCACGAGCTCTATCAGTGGTGCGAGGCCCAGCTGGCGCGCCACGAGGAGTACATCGTCGAGTACCTCGAGGACATTCCGGAGATTCGCGGCTGGCAGCTCGGCAAGTTTGCGGAGCAGGATGCCCTGATCGAGGCGGACGATGCACAGCGCGCCAAGGAGGCTCGCCGTCGGGCGGCCTTCGCCGACGGGCATGCCGCCAAGGATCGCGCCCTCGGCCTGAGCTGACCGACCACGATCGGCGCTGCGCCCCGGTCTCCCGCCTCGGGCAGGGAGGCCGGGGCGCATGCGCATAAGCTTGCCTGCGAGATGACCACACCTTCGCCGGAGCTTCCGCGTATTGAGTTCGACCCCGGATTGCCGATCAGTGCGCACGCCGAGCAGATCGCACAGCTGATCCGCGATCATCAGGTGGTCGTGGTGGCAGGGGAGACCGGCTCGGGCAAGACCACCCAATTGCCCAAGATCTGTCTGCTGGCCGGCCGCAAACGGATCGGTCATACCCAGCCCCGACGGATCGCTGCCCGCAGCGTCGCCGAGCGGATCGCGTCCGAGATGGGCGTGGCGCTGGGCGAGCTGGTGGGCTACCAGGTCAGATTCACCCGGCAGGCCGGCCGCGCGACCCGGATCAAGCTGATGACCGACGGCATTCTGCTCGCCGAGATCAGCCACGACCGCCAACTGCGCCGCTACGACACGATCATCATCGATGAAGCTCACGAGCGCAGTCTCAACATCGACTTCCTGCTCGGCTATCTCAAGCAGCTCCTGCCCGCGCGGCCCGAACTGCGCGTGATCATCACCTCGGCCACCATCGACACCGCCCGCTTCGCAGCGCATTTTTCCGATGCCCCGGTGGTGGAGGTCTCCGGACGCAGCTATCCCGTGGAGATTCGCTATCGTGCCTTGTCAAGTCCCGATGATCCGTCCGGCGACGGAATCGATCAGGCCGACGGTATCGTCGCGGCCTGCGCCGAGCTGCGCGGTGAAGGTCCCGGTGACATCCTGGTCTTCTGTTCGGGTGAGCGGGAGATCCGCGACGGCCTGACCGCGCTGGCAGCCGAGGACTGGCCGCAGGTCGAGCTGGTGGCGTTGCACGCCCGGCTCCCGGCGTCCGAACAACACCGCATCTTCACCGCGCACACCGGCCGCCGGATCGTGTTGGCCACCAACATCGCCGAGACCTCGCTGACAGTGCCCGGCATCCGCTACGTCGTGGACGCCGGCACAGCCCGGATCTCGCGCTATTCGGCGCGCACCAAGGTACAGCGGCTGCCCATCGAGCCGATCTCGCAGGCCTCGGCCAACCAGCGTTCGGGACGCTGCGGCCGGGTGGCGCCGGGCATCGCCATCCGGCTGTACAGCGAGGACGACTACCTGACCCGTCCGCCGTTCACAGAACCGGAGATCCTACGCACCAACCTGGCATCGGTGATCCTGCAGATGGCCAAAGCGAATCTCGGCGACATCTCGAACTTCCCGTTCGTCGAGGCGCCGGACGCGGCTCAGATCGGCGACGGGCTGCGGCTGCTGACCGAGCTGGGCGCGGTGAAAGCCAAGGCTCCGGTGCGGCTGACCCGGGTCGGGCAGCAGCTCGCGGAGCTTCCCATCGACCCCCGGCTCGGCCGGATGCTGATCGAGGCCGACAAGCGGGGTTGCCTGCGCGAGGTGCTGGTGATCGCGGCCTTCCTGGCGATCCAGGATCCCCGGGAGCGTCCGAGCGACAAACGCGACGAGGCCGACCGGCTGCATGCCCGCTTCTTCTCCGACGAGGCCATGACCGCCGCACTCGCCGGCGAGCGGAATGGACAAGCACCGGCGCGCTTCACCCCGCACACCGGCGGGCCCGGCCGCGCCGCGGCACGGGAGGCTGCATCGAGCCCGAACCCGCAGCCACTGCGACACACCCCGCACACGTCGAAGACGGCGCGAGCGCAGGGGCTGCGCGGCGAGGCGTCCGCCCCACAGCAGGCCACCGCGGTCAGCCCCGGCGGCGACATCATGGCCATCGTGCGGGTCTGGCAATACCTCAAGGTCAAACGCCGTGAACTGTCCGGCAACCAGTTCCGCAGGCTGTGCCGCGACGAGTACCTCAACTACCTGCGGGTGCGCGAATGGCAGGATCTGCACACCCAGCTCAAGCTCGTCTGCAGAGACCTGGGCATGCACCGCAACGACGTTCCCGCCGAGATACCGGAGATCCTGACCGCGGTGCTGTCCGGGCTGATCAGCCACATCGGTCTGCAACTGCCACCACCCAAACGCGACCCCAAGGCCCGGCGGGGGCGTCCGATCACCGAATTCATGGGTACCCGCGGTTCGCGGTTCGCCATCCAACCCGGTTCGGCGCTGGCCAAGAATCCACCGCCGCTGGTGATGGCCGTCGAACTGGTCGAGACCACCCGGCTGTGGGCGCGCACCGTGGCACCCATCGAACCCGAGTGGCTCGAACAGGTGGCCGGGCAGCTGCTGAAACGCAGCTATTCGGAGCCGCACTGGTCGTCCAATTCGGCCGGGGTGGTCGCCTACGAGAAGGTCATGCTGCTCGGGGTGCCGATCGTCGCCGAGCGCCTGGTGGACTACGCCCGGATCGACGCGCCCACCGCCCGGCAGATCTTCATCCGCTCCGGGCTGGTCGAGGAGCAGTGGAATCCCGGCGATACCCACGCGAAACACTACTTTCTGCAGCACAACCGGGCCGTGCTGCGCGAGGCCGAGGATGTCGCCGACCGCACCCGGCGGCGCGGCATGCTCGTCGACGATCAGGCGATCTTCGACTTCTACGACGCGCGGCTGCCGTCCGAGGTCACCTCAGGTGCCAGTTTCGACGCCTGGTGGCGCAACCACCCCGACCCGTCCTTCCTCGAATTCGACCTCAACCTGCTCACAGACGCGGACGATCGGGACGCGGCACGCGCCGACTTCCCCGATCGGTGGGCGGTTGCCGGGTTGAGCCTGCCCGTGAGCTACGTCTTCGAGCCCGGCGACGGACGAGACGGGGCGAGTGTGAGCGTCCGGCTGGCACAACTCAACCAGCTGCATCCCGAGCCGTTCAGCTGGCAGGTGCCCGGGTTACGCACCGAGCTCGCCACCGAACTGATCCGGCATCTTCCCAAGCAGGTGCGCACCAGCTTCGTGCCGGCACCCGACCGCGCCCGCGAGGCGCTGGCCTGGCTGGACGAGCACCAGCCGGACCATTCGAGAAGATTCTGCGATGAACTCGGACGCGCGTTGCGAGCGTTGACCGGAGTGGCCGTCGAGCCGGAGGACTGGCATCCCGACGAAGTGCCCACGCATCTGCAGGTGGGCTTCGTGGTCGCCACGCCAGGCAAGCCCGATCGCTTCAGCCGCAACCTCGGCGAGCTGCGTCAGGAGTTGTCGGCGCAGGTGTCACGGACGCTGACCAAGGCCGCGCCGAAGGTGGCGGCGTCGACCTCCTGGACCTTCGGCAGACTCGAGTCCAAGGTCACCATCAAGCGGTCCGGCATCACCGCGATCGGCTATCCGGCGCTGAAGGACCTCGGTCAGGCAGTCGGGGTGATCATCGCCGAAACCCCCGAACAGCAGGCAGCCGTCCACCGCCGGGGGATCCGCCGGTTGCTGGTGCTCACCAACCCCGACCCCACCCGCTGGACGGTTTCGCACCTGTCCAATACCGACAAGATGGTGCTGCCGTCCAGCCCCTATCCAAACGTCCCGGCTCTGTTGGCCGACGCCCGGCTGAAGGCGGCCGACCAGTGCGCGGCCCGCCGGCTCGACACAGCAACCGTGCGTGACCAGCAGACCTACGAGTCGCTGGCTGTGCAGGTTCGCCAGGAGCAGGCCGATCAGATGCGTCAGGTGGTGCAGGTCGCGGCGCAGGTATGCGAGCTGGCCCGCCAGATCCGGGCGCAGGCCGCCTCGTCGAAGATCGGGGCGGAAATCACCGATCAATTGGACAACCTGGTATTCGACGGCTTCATCGGATTCATCCGTGATCCCTGGTACGACCGGCTGCCGTACTACTGCAAGGCGATGCTGGCGCGGCTGACCTTGGCCGCGACCGACCCGACCAAGGACGCCCGGCTTGCCGGGGTGATCGATGATCTGGTGGCCGACTACGACGAGCTCTGTGCCGAACAGCCGCCCGGACGCCTGCCCGATGCCGTCGACGATATCGGTTTCCTCATCGAGGAGTTGCGGGTGCAGACCTGGGCGCAGACCCTGGGGACTGCGGTCACCGTCTCGCCGAAACGGATCCGCAAGGCGATGCAGGAGGCCCGCGTTAGCCAATCCTGATCATCGCAAGCAGATCAGCGGCCGGCCCGAGCAACTGCGCACCGGCCGGCCAGACCGCGTGCAGCGTGCGCCGCAGGCGACCGGATTGCTGCACCGCGACGTTCGCTATCAGACCTGCCTGCAGCGCCGCCGCGGCAGCTTTCTTGCTGGTCACAGCCGGGGCAACTCCCGCGATGACGCTACCCAGCACACCCGCATTGCTACTCACCACCGCCACCGGCGGCACTGGATCGAAATCGGCGAGCGCCCGGTCGAGCACATCCCTGGTGCCCGATCCCTCTTCCCGAACCACCAGCGGCGTGCGAGCCAGCCGCGCCAGATCAATGGGGGAGCGGCGCCTGGCCCACGGATGATCGGGGCGCACGATCACCACCAGCTGATCATGACCCACGGGGACCGCCGACAGCCCCGCGTGCACCGTTGGTGACTCAACCAACCCCAGCCGGTCGTCCCCGTCGGCCAGCTGTTCCATGATGAAGGCCGAGTTGTGTACCGACATCTTGACATTGGTGTCCGGATAGGCAGCGCGGAATCCGGCCAGCCAGCCCGGCGCATAGCATTCGGCAACCGTCTGAGAAGCCAATACATGCAGCTCGTGGGCATTGTCGTCACGCAGAGTGTTGATGGCCGAGCTGAAGGTGGTGCCCGCCACCAGTACTGGCTCTGCCCAGTGCGCCACCAGGGAGCCTGTCGGGGTGAGTTTCGATCCGGACGACGACCGCACCACCAGTGACTGGCCGAGCTGGCGCTCCAACCGGGCGATGGTGCGGGTGGCGTTCGGCTGCGCGATGCCGCAGGCATCGGCGGCTCGTGAGAGGCTGCCCAGCTCGTCGATGCGGACGAGCAGTTCGAGCGCCGCCAGATCAGGCCAACTCATATCGGAATGATATGGCCGCGATAGCCGATTGACCATTCCGTCCGGATCACTGGCCGGCCAGGATGGACCGGTGACCGAAACCGTCGAAGCACAGACTGCCCTCAGACCTGCTCGCCATCATGTTCGTCCCCGGGAGTGGATTCCCGGGCTGATCGTCACGGCGCTGGTGACGTTCGCAGCCCTGCTGGTCAATCAGCTCAACTCACTGTTCAGCACACTGCTGGTGGCCATCGTGCTCGGTGCGGTGATCGGCAATCTGCGTCCCGTCCCTGCCTCTTGGTTGCCTGGCCTGAGTTTCGCGTCCAAGTATCTGCTGC
This sequence comes from Brooklawnia propionicigenes, assembly GCF_030297015.1. Taxonomy (NCBI): domain Bacteria; kingdom Bacillati; phylum Actinomycetota; class Actinomycetes; order Propionibacteriales; family Propionibacteriaceae; genus Brooklawnia; species Brooklawnia propionicigenes. Next base: position 2,896,709 of record NZ_AP028056.1, read on the forward strand.
GCGTCGGTATCGTACTGCTCGGTCTTCAGATCTCCCTGGCCACGCTTGCCGGGTTGGGCTGGCAGCGACTCGCTCTGGTGGTGATCGTCGTCACCGTCGGAGTATCCAGTACCTTGTGGATCGGGCGCCTGCTCGGTATTGCCGGCCCGCTGCGAATGCTGATCGCCTGCGGCTTCTCCATCTGCGGGGCCGCAGCGGTCGCCGGCGCCAAAGACGTCTCGGGTGCGGACGAGGAGCAGACCGGCACCGCGCTCGGCCTGGTGGTGCTCTACGGTACGGTGTCGATCCCGGTTGTGCCGCTGCTGGCAGGACTGATGGGGCTGGATGCCCAGTCCGCGGCGACCTGGGCGGGTGCCAGTATCCACGAGGTCGCTCAGGTGGTAGCCGCAGCCGCGGCCATCGGATCGGACGCGATGACGACCGCCGTGACGGTCAAACTGGCCCGCGTCATCTGTCTCGCCGGCGTGGTGGCCGTGCTGGGCCTGATGACGCGCCGCACCGGGACGAGCGTCACCCAATCGGGAAACCGTCCAATGCCGATCCCCGGCTTTGTGCTCGGCTTCCTGGCGATGGTGGTGATCGGTACGGCCGTTGCGATCCCCGTCCCGGTGATGAATGTGGTAAAAACCGTGCAAAGCGCCGTGCTCGCGATGGCGATGGTGGCGCTGGGCTTCGGCATTCAGATTCGCGCGCTGCGCGAGGTGGGCCTTCGTCCTGTTCTGCTCGGTCTGATCTCGACCGTCATCGTCTCGCTGACCGCACTGGCCGGTGTGCTGATCATCGGCTGATCGACTGGTCGGCGGACGGTGAGCGTCCGAAAGCCGAAGCCCGAGGAGGCCCGGTTCGCGGCCGGCATCCTGCGCAGGCAGCCCGGCGTGCCGGTGAAGGTGAACCGGGGGGCGGCAGAATGGTTCTGCTGATCGCGGCAGAGTTCGGGACAGGCATCCCGGACACGACCTGACGAAGTCCGAAGGAGTCGATCATGAGCGTCCCACCAGGCCCGAATCCACCTTTCTTCCAAGGCGGGCAGCCCGCGCCTCAGCACGGCTATCAGCAGCCTGGCGCGCCGTACCCCGCAGGCGATCAGTACCCCTCCGGCGGTCCGTACCCGCCGTACGCAAACCCGGGCGGGGTGAACACGCAACCTCAGCCCAGGCCCGGGGGCAAGAAGCTGTTGATCGCAGGCGTGATCGTGTTGGCGGTCGGCCTGGTGGGCGGGGTCATCATGGCGATCATGGGTATCGGCGGCGCGGTCGGCACCCTCGACAGGTCGCAGGAGTTCTCCGTCAGCACCCAGGTCAGCGCCGAGTCCGGACAGGTCTTCCAGCTGTACAAGCCGGAGGGCTCCATGACGCCCAGCTGCGAGGTGATCGGAGCCGACGGCAGCATTCCCGGGGTCGGGACGATGCAGCACAGCACGGTCGGCAACGCCAACCAGTCATGGGAGTCGTTCGGCTCCTTCAGGGCCGATTCGGCCCAGCTTTACATGATCGTCTGTGACACCAGCACCCCGCTCCTGGTGGGGCCACCGGTGTCGATCGGCGGCATCTTCGTCGGAGTCGGCGGCATCCTACTGGCAGTCGCAGGCACCATCGTGGGGGTCATCCTCATCGCTGTCGGACTGGGCAAGAGGCCGGGCACCCGTGGCCGTCCGGGCCAGGGTTTCGCGGGGCCCACAACGCCCTACCCGACCAACCCATCGACGACATGGTCGCCCAATCGGTGATGGGTCAGCCGACGCCGACGGTTCCGGCTGAAGCGTCGCCGCTGCTCAGTCGGTGAGTACCACGGCCGAATGCGCGGGCAGCCGCACCGTCTGCTCGGCGGTCGAGGCCTCGCCCCAGCCGGCGATGATCCGCTCCCGCTGCTCGTCGACGCGGGCCGGACGCGGGCCGGGGCAGATGATCACCGTCACCGGCCCATGAACCATGCGGAACCAGTCGTCCCCGAAGTCCGTGTGCACCTGGCCGCCGCCGGTCGGGAAGAACTCGTGCCGCAGCTCGATCAGCCGCCGGTACCAGGCGAGCATCCGCGCGTTGGGCGGATCATCCAGTTCCCACCAGTCCAGCTTGCTGTTCTCGAAGGTGGACAGCGCCTGCGGATCGGGAATCGCCGGATCGGGTCCGTAGATCGCCTCCCAGTCGTGGCTCTGGAACTCGGCCAGCCGACCCTCGGTGACAGCCGCCCCCAGTTCGGGTTCGTGGTCGGTGAAGAACAGGAAAGGCCGTCTCGTGCCCCACTCCTGGCCCTGGAAGAGCAGCGGAGTGAACGGTGAGAGCAACAGCAGCGCTGCCCCGCCGGCCACCGCACCCGCGGGGAGCTTGACGTCGGGCCGGTCCCCGAGACCCCGGTTGCCCACCTGATCGTGGTTCTGGGTGAAGACCACGAATCGGCGCCGGTCCAGATTCTTGGGCACCGGCGCACCCCAATTCCGCTCGCGGAAGGTGGAATACGAGCCGTTGTGGACGAAGACATCTTCCAAGGCCTGACGCAGCACCGAGGCCGGACCGAAATCCACGTAGTAGCCGAAGGTCTCATCGGTCAGATAGGCGTGCAGCGCGTGATGCACATCGTCGGCCCATTGCGCGTCCATGCCCATGCCGCCGGCCGACCTCGGCTCGACCATGGACGGTTGGTTCAAGTCGGATTCGGCGATCAACGCGACCGGACGGGGCAGGCTGGGCCGGATCGCGTCCACCCGCTCGGACAGCTCGGCCAAGATGTGCTGCAGCGCCTCGTCGACCAGGGCATGCACGGCGTCCAACCGCAACGCGTCGATGTGGAACTCGCGCAACCAGCGGATGGCGTTCTCGCAGATGAAATCGCGGACGCCGTCGGAGTGCTCGTCGTCCAGGTTGATGGCCGATCCCCACGGCGTGTCGTGCTTGTCGGTGAAATAGGGCGCGAAGACGGGGGCGTAGTTGCCGGCGGGCCCGAAGTGGTTGTAAACGACATCCAGGCAGACCGCCAAGCCGCGTCCGTGCGCGGCGTCCACGAAGCGCTGCAGCGCTGCGGGTCCGCCGTAGGCTTCATGCACGGCATACAGGTCCACCCCGTCGTATCCCCAGCCGCGGTCACCCGGAAACGGCACCACCGGCATCAGCTCAACGGTCTGCACGCCGAGCCGAACTAGGTGATCGAGCTTGTCGATGGCCGAATCGAGGGTACCGGCGGGGGTGAATGTGCCCACATGCAGCTCGTAGAAGACCGAGCCCACCACGTCGATGCCGGGCCACTGCGCATCATTCCAGCGGTACGCGGACGTGTCGAACGCCCGGGACGGGCCGTGCACGCCGAACGGCTGTTGGGCGCTGCGCGGGTCGGGCCGCGGTTCTTGGTCGTCGATGGCGAGCAGGTAGTCGGTGCCTGCGGGCAAGTCGATCGTCCAATAGCCGGGGTCTTGTGGACGCATCGGTAGCCGCTGACCGTCCACCACGGCAAACGCCGAGTCGGCCAGCGGCGCCCACAACCTGATCAGCACCTCGGATCCGCTCATCGGGCATCCGCCGGGCCGTCGATGCGTTTGGGCGGTTGCACGGGAGTTCTCTCCTCCTCGCGGTTGACGAACCGACGGGTCAGCCAGCTGAGCAGGCCGCCCTCGGTCTCGGCGGCCGGCGCCGGACGGACCGGTTTCGGCTGGGGTGGCTGTCCGACGGCGCGGATGCTGGTGGTCCGTTCGGCGTCGGAGACCTCCTCCAGCACAGCGCAGGGGAAGCGCTCCAGCAGCCTGGTCAACTCGACCGGCCCTCCCGGGTATTCCTGGGCAGTGAGCACATCGAACCACTGCCCCTCGGGCAGCACCACGGTATTCCCGAGGTAGTCATCGACCTGCTCAGCCGACCGGGTCAGCCTGCTGGCGATCACCACGACCTCATCGCCAGCCCCACGCGAGTAGCTGGTCACATGCCCGGACGAACTCGGCAGCGGACGATAGGAGGCATGCGGCCCGACGAAGACTGCCGGACGCCGCCTGCGCAGCCGCAGGATGGCGCGGGTGATGTGGTATTTCTCCTCGGCCAGGCTGACCGGTGGTCGATCGGCGAGTTCTCGTCCCATCTTGGCCAGCGCGGCGAAGTCTGCCGGATGCCGATTGTCCGGGTCGACCAGGTAGTTCTGGACGGTCTCACAGGACTGATAACAGTCGGCCACGCCCAGGCAGGTCAGCTGCACGGCCTTGCGAGACAGGATCGAGGCCCTGGCCGCCTCGCTGGTGATGTCGAACCAGTCAGCGAAGGCGCCCATGACGTCGTCGTCGGCATACAGGTCGCCGATAGTCATGGCCAGCACACCCTCGGAAGCAGCATCCGGGTTGGTCCACGAGGTCCACAGTTTCTGCTCGCGGGAGGCTTTGATCATGTAGTCGCTGAAGCGCTCGATCTCCATCGGGCCGGCCGAGGTCCAGGTGCCGGCCAGGGTCTGCCACAGCAGGTTCTCGGTATGACCTTCGAGTTGGGACGTGTAGGGATGCAGCTTGGTCAGCAGCGCTCGCCACTCACTCGCGTACTGCGAGATCACCGTCATGCGAGCCCGCACATCTTCGGAACGCTTCGAATCGTGGGTGGTGCCGCAGGTCATGGTGGCGGGCCAGGTGGCCGCCATCTGAGCGCACCAGGGGTGGAACTCGTCGGGGGTCAGTCCCCAGGTCGCCGGGGACCCGCCCACCTCGTTGAGGGAGAGCAGATGGGTCCATCGATAGAACGCGGTGTCCTCGACGCCCTTCGCGGTGACCGCTCCACACACCTGCTGGAACCGGACGACGAGCTCTTCGCGCTGGGCCCGCTGGACGCGTTGCTCGGAGCCCACCTGGCGTCCGAGCACCAGGTCGACCACCAGATCCAGCGTGTCGTGCAACTCGGGATCCAGCCGCAGACGGGCCTTGGTTGCGGCGGCGGTGACCAACTCGACCGCCTCATCGGGTGCAGGTTCGCCGGGGACCACGTAGGCGCGATAGCGGGGGAATGCGATCACCAGTTCGGCCAGGCAACGGGCGATCCATCCCTGGGTGTGGTCGCGCAGCATGATGTCGTCTCGGCAGATCTGATAGGCCATCGAGGCGATGCGGTGCACCTCGGCGAACAGCGAGGTGGTCGTGATCTCGCGCTTCGCTTCGCCGATCACTTCATCCAGGGAGCCGGGGATGTCACCGGTGATGGTGTGTGCGATGGTGGCCAGCTCGCCGTAGCCATTGGGATCGCAGTACAACGCGCCGATCCGCCAGGCGGCGTCGTAGCCGGTGGTGCCTGCGACCGGCCAGTCGGCCTGCATCTGCTCATCGGCCTCGAGGATCTTCTCGGCGGTGATCCAGGCGCCGCCGGTCGCCGTGTAGAGCCGGCGCATGTAGCCGCGCGGGTCTGCCAGGCCATCGGGATGATCGATCCGGAAGCCATCGATACAGCCCTGCTGGTACAGCTCCAGCAGCAGGCCGTGGGTGGCGTGAAAAACCTCGGGATCTTCCACCCGCACTGCCAGCAGCGTGTCCACATCGAAGAAACGCCGGAAGTTGAGTTCCTCGGCGGCCACCTTCCAGTAGGCCAGCCGGTAGTACTGCTGAGCGACGCACAATTCGACCGGCAGATTCTCGGTGCCGGCCCGGACCGGAAAGACGTGGTCGTAATAGACGAGCACAGGTTGGGCACCCTCGTCCTCGAGGCCGGGGATCACGCGGTCTTCGAGGGTGATCTCGTGATTGGCGAGCACGGTGCCGATACGGGCCCCCAGGAACGGCATCAGAATGCCGTCGCCGTCGTCGGTGCCGTCGAACCAGCGCGCGTAGGGGGAGTGGGCGCCATACTTCAGCACCGACCAGACCGCCTTGTTGTGGTAGATCGGAGTGGGCACGCCCATGTGGTTGGGGACGACATCGACGATGATGCCCATCTGGCGCTTGTGCGCAGCCCTGGTCAGTCGCTCGAAGCCCGCGCGTCCGCCCATGACATCGCTGATCCGGGTGTGATCGACCACGTCATAGCCGTGTGTGCTGCCGGGCGCAGCCTGCAGAATGGGGCTGAGGTAGAGATCGGTGATGCCCAGGTCATCGAGGTAGTCCAGTTGCGCAGCGGCCTGATCGAAGCTCAGATCCGGCCCCAACTGCAGCCGGTAGGTGGACACAGGGATGCGTCGCCCGCTCGATGGCAGGTGCGCACTGCGCCCGCTCGGGGCTTGGCTGGCGATTTGTATGCTCTCAGTCACTAGCTTTCAGCCTCATCAATCGAAGATACGACTATTACAAACTACTCTCGCCGAGTCGACGCCGGGTTTTCTTTGCCGGTCTGCCTCAGGAACACAAGGTGTCGAGTTAGCGTTTAGACAAGTACCGACGAGAAGGGATCAGCGATGGATTTTGGTGACCGGCTGGAGGCACTGGCCAAGGATGTGCAGGCGCGGACAACCGAGTTTCTTGACTCGGTCAAGCAGAAGTATGAAGACTCCGACCTCGATGACAAGATCGATGCCTTCAAGGACGATGTCAGTGACAAGTACAACAAGTTCAGTGGATCGGTGAAGGGCAAGGTCGACGAATCCGACCTGGACGACAAGTTCCGCGGGTTCACCCAATCGCTCGGTGACAAGTACCGCGATATCTCTGACACCGTCAAGACCAAGTACGACGACTCTGATCTCGACGACAAGTTCGATGACCTCAAGAAGGACTTCGGCGGCAAGTTCGCCGACTTCAAGGCTGCCTTCTTCGACGCCAAGGACGACGCCGCCCAGGCCGCCTCCGAGACTGCAGCCGATGCTTCGGACGCTGCGCAGCAGGCCAAGGGTGCCGCCTCGGATGCCGTCGCCGACGCCAGTGACGCCGTCTCCGAGGCCGCCGAGCAGGCCAAGGATGATCTCAAGGATCAGTGACCAGACAGCACCGGTCTGATTCGGCTGAATCCGACCCGAACTGAATTTGCGCAGCCCTGCGGTGCCGCTTGCGGAATCGCGGGGCTGTTGCATCGCCGGTATCGTTCGTGAGGCTGTTCCATGGAGGCCGACGATGTGGCAGGGTAGGCGAGTGCCCGCTAACACTGCAGAATTGCTTGCCCTGCTTGATCTGACCCGCTTCGGCGAGATGTCCTTCGTGGCCCCCCATCCTCGGACCAGGATGCAGCGCACCTACGGCGGGCAGGTGCTGGCGCAGGCGCTCACCGCCGCCTATCAGACAGTGCCCCACGACCGGGTGGCGCACTCCCTGCACGCCTACTTCCTTCGCCCGGGCGCTGCCGACGATGACATGCGCTTCAATGTGCAGGCCATGCGTGACGGCAATACCTTCACCACCCGGCGCGTCGAGGCTTTTCAGGAGGAACGGGAGATCTTCATCGGCTCGGCCTCGTTCCATGGCCTGGAGCCCGGACTGAATCACGCCGATCCGATGCCGGCCGACGTTCCGGTGCCCGACGAGTGCCCCCGGTTGGTCGACGTCATGGACACCCGGTTCGGCTCCCATTCGATCTGGCATGAATGGGACGCCCTGGACGTGCGGTTCGCGGGTGATTCCTCACCCGGCGGTTCCATCAAACCAGGCCGCCACGTCGCGAGCATGCGGGTCTGGGTGCGCACGGAGGCCGCACTGCCCGACGATCTGCGCATCCACCAGGCGGTGCTGGCGTACCTTTCGGATCTGACGCTGCTGAGCGTCTCGACGGTGCCGCATCCGGTGGTGTTCATGTCCAATCAGCTGCAGACCGCCTCGATCGACCACGCAGTGTGGTTCCATCGCCGATTCCGGGCCGACCAGTGGCTGCTCTACGACATGTTCTCGCCCTCAGCGTCCTCGGCCCTGGGATTCTCCAACGGCCGGCTCTTCCAGGAGGGCAGGCTGATCGCGTCCTGCGCCCAGGAGGGTCTCATCCGTCAGGTCGAGTCCCGCGCCCTGCTCAGCTGACCTGCTGGACCCCCCGACCTACTGGCAGTCACGACAACGGCCCCAACCTTCACGAGGAAGGCTGGGGCCGTTGTAGGTGAATGCTACCGGCGGTCGCCGGGCGGGTCATCGATGGTTCTCAGGCGACGGCCACCGCGCTCTTCTCACGCAGTACGACCAGCGCTGCCCGCTCGATCTGGCGTACCCGCTCTGCGGTGATGCCCCAGACCTGGCCGATGTCCGACAGCTTGGCCTGACGACCGTCCAGCAGGCCGTAGCGGCGCCGGACCACGTCAGCGGAGCGCTCATCCAGACCTTCCAGCAAGGTGTCGAGACGATCGCGGTCCTCCTGGCTGAGCACCACTTCATCGGGGCCGGGTGCGGTCTCACGGGCGATCAGATCACCCAGCGAGGTATCGCCGTCCTCCTCCACGGGGGCGTCCAGGCTGACATGCTCCCGGCTGTACCGGATGAGGTCGATGACCTTGTCCTCGGTGACGTCGAGCTCGCGGGCGATCTCGGTCACCTCGGGGTCACGACCGAGCGTGCGCTCCAGATTGCGGCGTACCGCCGAGATCTGGTTGACCTGCTCGGCGACGTGCACCGGCAGCCGGACGATGCGTCCCTGCTGGGCGATGCCGCGGCTGATCGCCTGACGTACCCACCAGGTGGCGTAAGTGGAGAACTTGAAGCCCTTGGCGTAGTCGAACTTCTCAACAGCGCGGATCAACCCGGTGTTGCCTTCCTGGACGAGGTCCAGCAGCGGCATCTGGGAGCGGCCGTACTTGCGAGCCACCGAGACGACCAGCCTCAGGTTGGCGCGCAGGAAGTGCTGCATCGCCTCGTCGCCATCCTGAGCGATGAGTTCGAGATCTTCGCGGCTGGCGTCGGTCTTCGATTCCACCCGTCCGTCGAGAATCGCCCGTGCAAACTGCCCGGCTTCGATCCGGCGTGCCAGGTAGACTTCTTCTTCAGCATTGAGCAAGGGTGTCTTGGCGATCGACTCAAGGTACAGTCCGACCGAGTCCTTGCCATCGATGCCATCATTGGTGCGAACGCGAGTCTTGCTATCCATGGGTGTCTGCCTTTCTCTCAACCAATGGTGTAACGCACGAACCCGTCAATTTCTTTCATCAATCGCACAGTTTCTTTGAAAACGGGCCGTGCTGGGGGCATACTGCGACCCTGGTCGTACCCAGCGATCGTCCGGACTGCTCCGCAGGGCCCTACCCGGCGTGGGGTTCGCTTGGTGGTCGTGGCAAGATTGCTAGAGGCGCTTCTTGACGGGAGAGGTCTTGAACGCGTCCAGGTAAGAGTCGGCTCTCGAAAGGTCATTTGTGACTTCCACCACTGATCAGGCTGCCGGCGCGTTGGTGAAGACGGCGCGCACCCGCAAGACGAAGGTCAGCGAGCAGCCGACCGACGCGGTCCCTGCTGAGAAGGCTCCTGCAAAGCGTACTGGAAAGGCGACGGCCTCGGCTGCCGGCAACGAGTCCGCAGCATCAGCCGCAACCGGCGCCGCGACCACCACAGGGGCGCACAAGCCCAGCGCGCGGACGAAGAAGGCCTCTGCCGCCAGATCCGGGGGCACCCGGTCCCGCAAAGCCACCGCGAAGACTGCGGCCAAGGAGCCGACTGTTCAGGAGGTGGCCAGTCAGATGGTTGACGTCACAGTCAAACGCGAGGGGGACGATGTCGTGCTAACGGTCGGGGGCAAGAAACGCAACCTCGACGATGTCGACGACTCAAAGTTCGACTCGAAGGCCGCCGCCAAGGATGAGGCCGAACTGGTCGCCGACGGCGAAGCCTTCAGCCTCTCGGATTCCGATGATGCCGACGAACCGGAACAACAAGTTGTTTCGGCCGGCGCCACCGCTGACCCGGTCAAGGACTACCTCAAGCAAATCGGTAAGGTAGCGCTGCTCAACGCTGCTCAGGAAGTCGAGCTGGCCAAACGCATCGAAGCGGGCCTGTTCGCTGAGGAACGACTCACCGAGGGCACGGTCGTCGACCGTGACTACGAGGACTATCTGTGGATCAGTGAGGACGGCCACCGCGCCAAGAACCACCTGCTCGAGGCGAACCTTCGCCTGGTTGTGTCACTGGCCAAGCGTTATACCGGACGCGGCATGCTCTTCCTCGACCTGATTCAGGAAGGCAACCTGGGCCTGATCCGTGCGGTCGAGAAGTTCGACTACACCAAGGGCTACAAGTTCTCGACCTATGCGACGTGGTGGATCAAGCAGGCCATCACCCGTGCCATGGCCGACCAGGCGCGGACCATCCGTATTCCGGTGCACATGGTCGAAGTCATCAACAAGCTGGCCCGAGTACAGCGTCAGATGCTGCAGGATCTCGGTCGTGAACCTCTTCCCGAGGAACTCGCCAGGGAACTCGATATGACCCCAGAGAAGGTCATCGAGGTGCAGAAGTACGGACGCGAGCCCATCTCCTTGCACACCCCGCTGGGCGAGGACGGTGATTCCGAGTTCGGCGATCTGATCGAGGACTCCGAGGCGATCGTCCCGGCGGATGCAGTGAACTTCACGCTGCTGCAAGAGCAGTTGCACGATGTGCTCGACACGCTGAGCGAACGCGAGGCCGGCGTGGTCTCGATGCGATTCGGTCTTACCGACGGCCAGCCGAAGACGCTGGACGAGATCGGCAAGGTCTACGGGGTCACCCGCGAGCGCATTCGCCAGATCGAATCGAAGACGATGAGCAAGCTGCGCCATCCGTCCCGGTCGCAGATCCTGCGCGACTACCTCGAGTGATCGCCCGGTAGTCGGTCGGCCCGGCATGGCGGGCTCAAGCAGACGCCGAAGAGGGCGGGGATCCGGAACGAACCGGAACCCCGCCCTCTTCTATGAACCCACCGATCAAACGGTGACGGGCTGCTTGTCCGACTCGGTGGCGGGCGCTGCCTCGGTGTGGCCGTCATAGCGCGCCCGGTCGAGGATGCCGTTGCGCTTGGACACGATCACCGGAACCAGCGACTGACCGGCCACGTTGGTCGCGGTGCGGATCATGTCGAGGATCGGATCGATCGCCAGCAGCAGGCCGACGCCCTCGAGCGGCAGGCCCAGGGTCGACAAGGTCAGCGTCAACATCACGACCGCGCCCGTCAGACCCGCGGTCGCAGCAGAACCGACCACGGCGACGAAGGCGATGAGCAGATAATCGGTGAACGACAGGCTGATACCGAACATCTGGGCGACGGTGATGGCTGCCAGCGCCGGATAGATCGCGGCGCAACCGTCCATCTTGGTGGTGGCGCCCAGCGGCGCGGCGAATGCCGCGTACTCGGCCGGAACACCGAGGTTCTGCGTCATATTGCGCTGAGTCACCGGCAGCGTGCCGACCGAGGAGCGTGAGACGAAGCCGAGCGTGATGGACTCCCAGGCGCCCGCGAAGAAGCGCTTGATGCTCAGCCCGTGCAGCTTGAGGATGATGGGGTAGACCGCGAACAGCACCAGGGCGCAGCCGACGTAGACATCGATGGAGAAGACCGCCAGCGGACGCACCAGGTTCCAGCCGTAGCTGGCGACAGCCTTGCCGATCAGTGCGGCCGAGCCGATCGGGGCCAGCTTGATGATCCACCAGACCAGCTTTTGGAAGATCTCCAGTGCCGACTCGGACAACTTGAGGAACGGTTCGGCCTTGGCTCCGACGGCCAGCGCAGCGGCACCGATGGCGATGCCGAGCACGACGATCTGCAGCACATTGAAGTTGACGCTGCTGGTGACCGCGACGGAGGCGTCCGAGACCGTGGCCGAGGAACTGACGCTCAGGCCGAGGAAGTTGGCCGGCACGATCGACTTCAAGAAGTCGAGCCAGCCGCCCTGGGTGGACACGGCCTGGGCGGTGGAGGTGTCGACCCCGGTGCCCTTGCCGGGATTGGTCGCCAATCCGAGGACGATGCCGATCACCACCGAGATGAACGCGGTGATCGCGAACCAGACCAGCGTCTGAACGGCGAGCCGGGCGGCGTTGGTGACCTTGCGCAGCTGGGAGATGCTGACCACCAGGGCCAGCAGGACCAGCGGTACGACGACGACGCGAAGAAGTTGGACGAAGATGGTGCCGACCTGCGTGAGAGTCGCGGTCAGCCACTCGATCTGTCCGACGCGGGCGATCGCGCCGAGGACGGCGCCGACTACCAGGCCGATGATGACCTGGACGCCGAAGGATGGCGCCTTGATTCTGTGTGCTTGGGGTTGATCCGTGGTTGCGGACATGGTTCTCCTGAGCAAAGATCAGGGCCTCAGCTGTCGCAGAGACCCCGACATGGGAAAAGAGGAAGACTGACGAAGGGCTGCCTGGAGGTGCAGCTACGGCGATGCCGGATGGCTGTTGGTCAGCGACACGCCGCGCTGAAAGTCAGCGCGAGGTCGATGTACAGCCGACACCACATCATCTTGAGTGACTCGTTCCTTCATCTGATCGCTCGACAGCGATCACGCCAATCAGTCACCCTAGGCCGGGATTCCCCGGCCGGCAAATGATGTCCGCTCACAGAGAACACCCCGCGGCGGCTTGCTCTATCCACGACGCAAGCAGTTCCTCGCGTCCGGCCCATGCCCGATCGACCGGGACCGTGAAGAGGTCGGTGCGCCAGTGATGAGTGCGTGGCAGATGCTCGGGCGGGCCCCAATAGAGCGGACCGTAGACCCCGCGGGCGGCGAGGTCGTCCATGATCGCCGCCGCACGAGGATGGCTCAGCGCCACGCAACACGAACTCGCGGGGTTGATCACGTTCAGGCCGGGCACCGGACGTTCGTTGAGTGCGGCCCGTACTCGATCAGCGGTCATCAGATACTGCTCGCGCAGCGCCCGGGCGTCGAGTGCATCGATGATGTGCAGGCTTTGCGGGCTGGGCGGAGCCGGGGTCCAAGCGTCGTCGATGGCGTCTTCGGCGAGCTCGAACCCGCGAAGATCAGGATCGCCCAGATAGCGGATGCGGGCGCGCACCGCCTCGTCCGTCTCGTGGTTGGCCGCCAGAGCTACCGGCGCCCGCAGCCCGGTGACGAAGGCACCATCGGGGACCGACAGGAGTTTGCGCAGGCTGGCGACGGTGTAGTCGGCCGGCGTGGTGGCGGGGTCGAGCCAGCTGTGCGTGCGATCGATGATCAGCTTGATGCCGCGGCCGGCGGTGTCATGCAGGGTTGCGGCCAGGTCGGCATGCGGACGATTCCCGAACGTCTCGCAATGCAGGATCGCGCAGCCCGGATGCGAATCCACCGCTGCCAGCAGCGCATCCCCGTGCATTAGGCAGTCTGCTCCGGTCACCACCACGTGCACCTGAATGCCTTCCATGAGGAAGGGGACGAGCATGGTCTGGCAATAGTAGTCGGGGGCCAGCAGGCAGGTAACCGATTCGGTCCGCAGTTGCTGGGCGACCAGCGATAAGGCCTGGCGCCCGAAAGCAGTGAGTGCCGCGCCGTCAGGCCAATTCACGATCAGTCACTGATGTCGGCCACCGTCGCCTTGAGGGCGGCGATCATCTGATCCGCTTCCAGCGAGACGGAGACTCCGGGAGCACCCGCACCCATTGAGATCCGCCGTCCGGGGATGGATGCGTCCGCGATCACGGGCCACGCGTGGCTGGCACCGAACGGAGTGATGGTGCCGCGCAGATAGCCGGTCACCGCGTATGCGGTGTCCGCGTCCGGCATGGACAGCCGATTGACGCCCAACAGGGCACGCAGCTTCGGCCAGCTGAACGTCCGGTCACCGGGCACCAGCACGAACAGGTAGTCGTCGCGGCCGCGGCGTACCACCAGGGTCTTGACGATGTCACCGGGTTGGATGCCACGCGCTTCGGCGGCTTCGGCCAGTGAGTCCACCGGGCCATGCCGGGTGACGATCTGCTCCAGACCGAGCACACGCAAGGCGTCCAACGCCCGCTGTTCGCTCACGAATCCATCTCCTCGGTCACCGCGTCAAGGCCCGTACCCCTTTCCGCACACTGTCGAAGATACGACAACGGCCCGGTTCATTCGAACCGGGCCGCGACGCTTGTGGGCTACGAATGGCTCAGCTGAGCTTGTCGGTCTCGTCGTGAATACGCAGAGCAACCTGCTTCAGCTTGTCGGAATGCTTACGTGCGTGATGGGCGCAAAAAAGCAGTTCGCCACCCGATGCGAGGGTTACGCGAAGGTAAGCCTGCGCACCACAGCGGTCGCAGCGGTCTGCTGCTGTCAGCTGCTGATCGCTCATGACTGTCGCGTTCAACTTTCTCTCCTCACTATCCGGGGATACTGCCGGTCGCCTCGTCAACACATCTGCTGTTAACTTTGTTCCCGTGCCTGTCAGCCTACTCGCCGGCCGGAGAAGACAAGCGCCAGACTCGTTGCGATCGGGTTTCGATCATGCGTCATTCAAAGATGTCCTCGAGGCCGGCTGGTCTGTAAGCTTCGAGCCGTGCCACCACGTAGTAATAGCAAGCTGAACACGGCTCCCAGCCGTGACTACGAGGCGAAGAACCTCCTCGTCCTCGAAGGGCTCGAGGCCGTCCGCAAACGCCCCGCGATGTACATCGGCTCGACCGACACCCGCGGTCTGATGCACTGCCTGTGGGAGATCATCGACAACGCCGTTGATGAGGCCCTGGCAGGCTTCGGCGAATCGATCCAGATCACGCTGCTGGCCGACGGCTCGATCTTCGTGGCCGACCAAGGGCGCGGGATTCCGGTCGATATCGAGCCGCGTACCGGGCTGGTCGGCGTCGAGGTCGTCTATACCAAGCTGCACGCCGGTGGAAAGTTCGGCACCGGCAACTACAACGTGGCAGGTGGCCTGCACGGGGTGGGCGCCTCAGTGGTGAATGCGCTCAGCTCCCGGTTGGACGTCGAGGTCGACCGCAACGGCGCAGTCTGGGCGATGAGCTTCCGTCGCGGGACTCCCGGCGTTTTCGACGGCGAGGGGCCTGACGCCCCGTTCACCGCTCAGCACGGACTGCGCAAGATCGGCAAGGTGGGCCGCGGTGTCACCGGAACCCGGGTGCGTTACTGGCCCGATCGGCAGATCTTCCTGGCCGGCGCCCAGCTGTCCTTGCCTCACCTGATCGAGCGCGCCCGCCAGACCAGCTTCCTGGTGCCCGGGCTCGAACTCGTCGTCACCGATGAGCGCGGCGAAGAGCCGACGACCGAGCAATTCCGGCACGACGGCGGCATCGCGGAGTTCGCCGACTACCTGGCCACCGATCCGCCGGTCACCGATGTCATCCGTATTCAGGGCCATGAGTCGTTCACCGAGACGGTCCCGATGCTGGACGAGAACGGCGCGATGACTCCCACCGATGTCGAACGCGACCTGTTCGTGGACATCGCCGTGCGTTGGGGAACCGGTTATGAGGTGGTCGAACGCTCCTTCGTCAATATCGTCGCCACGCCCAAGGGCGGCACCCACGTTCAGGGTTTCGAACGCGGTCTGCTGAAGGCGTTCCTGGGCGGGCTAGACGGCACCCGGCTGCTCAAGAGCGGCGACGACATCATCAAGGACGACGTGCTGGAGGGGATGACCGCGGTCGTCACCGTGAGATTGCCCGAACCTCAGTTCGAGGGCCAGACCAAAGAGGTACTGGGCACACCGCCGGTCGCCCGGCTGGTCGCGCAGGTCGTCGAGACCGAACTCGGGGCATTCCTGAACTCGACCAAGGCATCCGAGCGTCCGCAGGCCCGGCAGGTGATGGAGAAGGTCGTCAACGCCTCTCGCACCCGCGTGGCCGCCCGGGTTCACAAGGAGAATCAGCGCCGCAAGACGGCACTGGAGTCGTCCAGCCTGCCACCCAAGCTGAAGGACTGTCACTCGCCGTCGGTCGACAGTGCCGAGTTGTTCATCGTCGAGGGCGATTCGGCGCTCGGCACGGCCAGCCGCGCCCGCAATTCCGAGTTCCAGGCGTTGCTGCCGATCCGCGGCAAGATCCTCAACGTGCAGAAGGCCAGCGTCGCGGACATGCTGAAGAACGCCGAGTGCGCGTCCATCATTCAGGTCGTGGGGGCCGGCTCCGGCAAGACCTTCGATCTGGATTCCGCGCGATACGGCAAGATCATCTTCATGGCGGACGCTGACTCCGACGGCGCTCACATCCGATGTCTGCTGGCCACGTTGTTCTTCCGCTACATGCGCCCGATGGTGGAAGCCGGTCGGGTCTACTCTGCGGTACCCCCGCTGCACCGCTTCGAACTGATCAACCCGAAGCGGGGGATGAGCAAGTACATCTACACCTACTCGGACCCCGAGTATCAGCGGAAACTGGCCGAACTCACCAAGAAGGGCCAGGCGTTCAAGGAACCGCAACGATACAAGGGCCTGGGTGAGATGGATGCCGATCAGCTGGCCGAGACCACGATGAATCCCCGCGGCCGGATGCTGAGGCGGCTCACCGTCGACGACGCGGAACAGGCCGAACGGACCTTCGAGATGCTCATGGGCAACGAGGTCGGCCCGCGCAAGGAGTTCATCGTCGAGGGCGCCTACCAGTTGGACGACGATCGGATCGACGCATGACCATGCCACCGATCGCGGGCGAACCCGCAACCGCGCTCGGCCGGCCCAAGGACACGTCGGCGAAAAAGATCATCAGCTGGGCGATGTGGGACTGGGGCACTCAGCCCTTCAACACCGTCATCATCACCTTCGTCTTCGCGGTCTACCTGACCAGTTCGTCGTTCGGCAACACCAACCAGACCTCGCAGGCCCTGTCGGTGTCGACGACGATCGCCGGTCTGGTGGTGGCATTGGCGGCTCCGGTGCTCGGACAGACCGTCGACCGCAGCGGACGCACCGTCACCGTGCTGCGCGGACTGACCTGGACGCTGGCGCTGATCTCCGCGCTGCTCTTCTTCGTCCGCCCGGATCCGTCGTACCTGTGGCTGGGCCTGGGACTGCTGGGCTTCGGATCGATCATCAACGAGATCGCCGGGGTGAACTACAACTCGCTGCTGGACGATGTCGCCGGCGAGGCCAATGTCGGGCGGGTGTCCGGGTTCGGCTGGGGGATGGGCTACCTCGGCGGGATTGTGGTGCTGCTGGTCATCTACTTCGGCTTCATCCAGCCCGATGTGGGCTGGTTCGGCGTCACCGGGGACGATGGCATGGACATCCGGGTCTCGATGCTGGTCTGCGCGATCTGGACGCTGCTGTTCACGATTCCGACGTTCGTGAGCCTGCACGACAGGCCGCAGGCTCAGCGGCGCCCGATCCCTGGCATCGAGGTCTACCGAGGCAAGCAGCCCCGCTGGATCTGGGGCTGGCTGGCGCCGGTGATCGCGTCCTACGCGGAGTTGGCCGCCACCATCGGCAGGTTGTGGAAGCTGAGCCGTCACACCGTCTACTTCCTGGCCGCCTCGGCGCTCTTCCGTGACGGGTTGGCCGGGGTCTTCGCATTCGGCGCCGTGATCGCGGCCGGGACGTTCGGTTTCAGCAGCGGCGATGTGGTGGTTTTCGGCGCGGCCGCCAACATCGTGGCAGGATTGTCGACCATCGCCTTCGGCCTGCTGGACGACAAGATCGGCCCCAAGAAGGTCATCATCATGGCGCTCGTCGCGCTGATCTTGATGGGCACCGTGGTCTTCGTCCTGCACGACGGGGAGCGATCGTCTTCTGGGTGGCGGGTCTGATCATGTGCATGTTCGTCGGCCCTGCTCAGTCGGCTTCCCGTAGCTTCCTGGCCCGGCTGATTCCCGAGGGCAAGTCCGGCGAGGTCTTCGGCCTGTATGCGACCACCGGACGAGTGGTCTCGTTCCTGTCGCCGGCGCTGTTCGGCATCGCGATCGCGGTGGGAGCGCGGGTCACCGGCCAGGAGAACACCCAGTACTGGGGCATCCTCGGCATCGTGGTGGTGCTGGCGATCGGTCTTGCGGTGATGATCCCGGTCAAGGAGCACACCGAACACAGCCGCGTGCTGTAGGAACCAACCCGCATCCCAACGCGTGGTGAGCGGCGGTCTTCAGGCGTCCTCGCCGAGCAGCCGCAGAATCGTGGCGCCGACCCCGCCGGCATTGTTGTCACCCGCGGTCGGATAGCCCGCGCCCAGCACCGTCGGATGGCTCGAGTCCATCACGAAACCCTGACCGGCCAGGTCGAGCATCTGCAGATCGTTCGGCATATCCCCGAAGGCGATCATCCGGTTCGCCGGCAGACCCAGGTCGGTGAGAAGCTCGCGCAGGGCCAGCGCCTTGCTGACTCCCGGTGCCGACATCTCGAGCATGCCCGCTGCCGACACATAGCTGAACGTCACGGTCACCCGATCACCGACGATGCTCCTGGCGATTGCGGCCAGTTCGTCGGTGCGGGTCGCCGGATCGACCACGATCAGCTTCACGATCTCGTCGCGGTCGACCAACTCGTCCAGGGGCGCCTGGAACGGGGAGCCGGGCTCGCGGGTGTGCAGCTCGAAGCCTGGCTCGCTGCCCCAGCCCGAGACATATTCGGCCGCGAAGACCGCCCGCGGCAGGCGCTCGCGGATCTGCTCGGCAGCGGTCAGGCTGATGTCGGCCGCCATCGGACGAACATGTGCCACCTCACGGGTGGCCAGGTCGAAGGTCACCGCTCCGTTGGCGGCCACCGCCCACCCGTGCGCGTCGGTCAGCGGGTCCAGCACACCGAACCAGCGCAGCGGACGCCCGGATGCGAACACGGTCGTGATTCCGCGCCGCGCCGCCCGCCGCACCGCCAGCGCATTCAGTGCGGGGATCTGCTTGTCATCGGCGAGGAAGGTACCGTCCAGGTCGGTCGCGATGAGATCGAACGGGTTCATCGCGCCGCCTCACAGCCTCGTGTTATCGGTGGGCGGGGGCTGGGTGTCGGTGGCCTCACCGGTGCCCGCGGTACCCATCGACGGATCCTTCGAGGGGGAGCCGTCGTTGCCCGGTGTGGTCTCTTCGCTGCTTGCTTCGGTTCCACTCGGCTCGGGCGAACCCGACTCGCTTCCGGTGTCCTCGGGGGACGCGGACTCCGAACCCGACGATTCGCCACCCTCGGGGCTGCTGTCGGACGGCGTGCCGCCACCATCGGAGGCGCTCTGATTGGTGGGCACCGGCGGCTGCGGAGATTCGGGCGGTGAGTTCTGGAACAGCAGCACCGCGATCAACAACGCCAATCCGCACAGCAGAACCGTCAACGACCACGACACCGCCAGCGGCACCCAGCCCGCGCGGTCATGGCGCCCCGGAAACGAGGCCGGCCACACTCGCCAGGCACCCGGTCGGGAGTCGTCGAGCCAGTGCAGGCGATAGTCGGGGCCTGCCGGTCGTCCGAGCAGGGGAGTGCTGGACAGGTCGACCGAGCGCAGCAGCCGATCGGCTTCGGCTCGCGCGTCGGCCGAGCCGTCATAGTCGAGGGCCACCCAAGGCGCGATCGGAAGGTCCTCGGGGGACACCGGATCATCGGCTTCACTACGGTATTTGTAACCCAGGCGGCCGCCGCTCTGGCCGTCGCCGCCGCGCGCGATCACCGACTCGGCATGCAGCTTGTTGACCTCACCGGCCAGCCTGTCGCGGGCCGCGGGATCATGAGCGGCGCCTTCGGCGAGCACCACCAGCATCACCGCGGGCTGGTCGTCGGCATGGGCGATGTAGACGACACCGGCCTCGCGGGCGGTCAGCCGCGCGTCCAACCAGAAATCGCCGATCTTCGGCGGATCGCTCACCAGAAGGGGAACAGGCTCGAAACCGCCGGGATCACCATCGGGCGGTTGAGGCGCGCCAGGAGCCCCCGGAGGTGGCGGGGTGCCGGGCGGATCGGCTGGGAAATCGGACATCGCCACAATCTCACCACATCGGCGGGCTTTCCCGAAGTGCGGCCGCGTCATGGCTTGCGCACAGTTGGTCGTCGCCCGAGTCCGGTTGCGGGCAAGGTATCGTGGCAGGGACGCTTTGAAGCCCACCAGGCGGCCTTCGGCCACAGGAGAGAACGTTGACCAGCACGCTAGGCAATCAGCAAACGCTGTCCACCCAAGATGCCGCCAAGGTCCTGGGAGAGGCAATAGCGGAGGTGCAGCGGGTCATCGTCGGTCAAGAGCACATGGTCGAACAGCTGATGGCCGGTTTGCTGGCGCAGGGCCACATTCTGCTGGAGGGCGTGCCCGGTACGGCGAAGACCCTGGCCGTGCGGACGTTCGCCACCGTTGTCGGCGGGTCATTCGCGCGCGTCCAGTTCACTCCCGACCTGGTTCCCTCCGACATCGTCGGCACTCGCGTCTATCAGGCATCCAAGGAGACGTTCGACATCGAGCTCGGCCCGGTCTTCACCAACTTCGTGCTTGCGGACGAGATCAACCGCGCCCCCGCCAAGGTGCAATCGGCCATGCTCGAGTTGATGGCTGAGAAGCAGGTCTCGATCGCTGGCCAGACCTTCCCGATGAAGAAGCCGTTCATCGTCATCGCTACCCAGAACCCGATCGAATCCGAGGGCGTCTACCCGCTGCCCGAAGCCCAGCGGGATCGTTTCCTGCTCAAGGTGGACGTGCCCTACCCGAAGGGCAACGAGGAGTTCGAGATCCTGCGCCGGATGTCGGTCACCCCACCGACACCGAACCAGATCCTCAATCCCGACCTGACCTTCCAGCTACAGGGCATGGCCTCGCACGTCTTCGTCCACAATCTGGTCGCGGAGTACATCGTCCGGCTGGTGCTGGCCACCCGCAACCCGGCCGAGTTCAATATGCCCGACCTGGCTCGGGTGATCCAGATCGGCAACTCCTCACGCGCCACCCTCGGTCTGACCGCGGCCGCCCGCGCGGTCGCGCTGATTCACGGACGTGACTACGTCCTGCCGACCGACGTCCAGGCCATCGCCAAGGACGTCATGGCGCACCGCCTGGTGCTCAGCTTCGACGCGATCGCCGACAACATCTCCGCGCTGCAGGTGGTGGAACGGATCCTCGCGATGGTGCCCGCTCCCACTCCGGTGTGGAATCAGGAGCAGCGCGCCGCGAGCCGTACCCAGCACCGCCACCAGCCGAGCTACGAGTGAGCCCTGCCCTAGATGAGCGGACCTGATTTCGCAGTCTCCAAGACCGGCACCACGCAGGCGAACGGTCGCCACGATGTGGGCGCCGCGGGCAGCGTGCTGCGCGAGCCCACCGGCCCGACGGTGCCGCTGAACAGACTCGCACCCGAAGCGGCGCTGCGCCGGCTCGAGCTGACGGTCGTCCGCCGGCTCGAGGGCTTCTTGCAGGGTGATCACCTGGGGCTGCTGCCCGGACCCGGCTCGGACCTCAACGACGCCAGGATCTACGTGCCCGGCCAGGACGATGTGCGCCGGATGGATTGGGCGGTGACCGCGCGCACCACGGTGCCGCACGTGCGAGACACCATGGCCGACCGCGAACTCGAGGTCTGGGCTTTGCTCGACGCGACCCCGTCCATGAACTGGGGCACAGCAGGCGTAACCAAACGCGATCTGGGCATCGCCGCGATCGCCACGCTCGGCTTCATCAGCCAGAAGATGGGCGACCGCTTCGGCGGCATGGTGATGCATTCGGATTCGGTCAAACGATTTCCGGCGCGGTCGGGACGCCAGGCGCTTTACGGGTTGCTCGGCAAGCTGCTGGATGATCCGATCGAACGCGACAATCAGCCCGCGACACTCGGACTGCCCGAAGGTATCGAGGCACTGATCCGCACCCAACGCCGCCGCGGCATGCGGGTCGTGGTCTCCGATTTCCTCGATCCCGGTGACCAGGAGCTCAACCCCAAGGCTCCGCCCAGCTGGGAGCGCCCGCTGCGACGGCTCGCCGTGCGCAATCAGGTCTTGTGCGTCGAGGTCGTGGACGCGGGCGAGATGGAGTTCCCCGATGTCGGCGAGCTGCTGATCCGTGACCCCGAGACCGATTTCGCGCGTTTCGTCAACACCTCGGATGTCCGCGCCCGCAAGATGATCGACCGGGCGGCCGCCGCCCAGCGGGAGCGGGTGGCGGCAGCCATGCGCCGTGCCGGCGTGGGGCATATCCGCCTGCAGACCGACCGTGACTGGGTGAATGACATCGCCCGCTTCGTGCTGACCTACCGGCAGACCGCCGCCGTGCTGCATCAGCCCCCGCAGGGGGTGACCAAGTGACCGGCGATACCACCCAGGTCTGGCTGTGGGAGTTCTTCAATCCCGAACGGCTGTGGGCCCTGCTCGTGCTGCCGGTGCTGGTGATCGCCTACATTCTGCTGCTGCGGTTGAAGCGCAACCGCGGCATGCGCTACACCCAGACCGGCATCGTCGGCGCGGTGCTGCCCAGGCAGTCGCAGTGGCGCCGGCACGTTTCGGTCGCGATGGCGCTGTGCTCCCTGGCGGCGATCACCGGTGCCTGGGCGCGCCCGGCAGGCACCGAGCAGGTTCCCCGCGAGCGCGCCACCGTGGTGCTGGTGCTCGACCTGTCGCAGTCGATGCAGGCGACCGACATCGACCCCACTCGTCTGGACGCCTCGAAGCAGGCGGCCAAGGACTTCATCGCCCAGCTGCCGGCGTCCTACAACATCGCGCTCGTCGCGCTGTCGGGAAACAGCCGGGTGCTGGCTCAGCCCACCAACGATCGGGGCATGATCAACCGCTACATCGATGCGCTGACGCTTGAGGACGGTACCCACATCGGTGATGCCCTGATGGCTGCGCTAGACGCCATCGCGCACGCACCCGGTGAGCCTGGTGAGGATCCGGCGCCCGGCATGGTGATCATGCTCTCGGACGGCAGCAATACCGGTGGTGAGGTGAGTCCCGAGCAGGCAGCCGCGAATGCGCGTGAACAGGGCGTGGTCGTCAACACCATCGCCTTCGGCACACTCAACGGATATGTCGACCTCGACGGTCAGCGTTACAACGTGGCACCCGATACCGAGGCTCTGCAGCAGATCGCGGTGGCCACCGGTGGCGCCGCCGTGGACGCGAAGTCGGCCAGTCAGTTGAACAACGCTTACGATCAGATGCGCTCCGATGTCACCTACGAGGACGTGAAGAAGGAAGTCACGGCGCGCTGGGCGCTGTATGCACTGGCTTTCGCCTTCGTCGCCTCGCTGGGTGCAGTCTCGATGGCAGCCAGGTGGCCGTGATGATACCAATGTTGGAATTCCTGCATCCCGGCCGGCTGTGGCTGCTGCTACTCGTGGTGGCGGTGCTGGGCTTCTATCTGATCGTCTCCCAGCGCGTCCAAAGTGGCAGCCGACGGCGGGGCAAGACCCGGCTGGACCTGGTGGTTCCGCGGGACTCCCCGCTGAAACGGCACATCTCGGTGGGTGCTTCGCTGCTGGCGATGGCTTCGCTGGTGTTGGCCTACGCGCAGCCGCAGGCCGTCTCGCCGGTGCCCCGTGAGCGCGCGACGGTGGTCATCACCATCGATATCTCGCGGTCGATGCGGGCCGAGGACGTCTCGCCCAGCCGGATCCAGGCTGCTCAGACCGCGGCCAAGGAATTCGTCGACATGGTACCGGCGAGCTTCAACGTCGCCCTGGTGACGTTCTCCGGAACTGCGCAGATCGCGGCAGCGCCCACCACCGACCGCACCGCGGTGAAGTCCGCGATCGACGCGATCGAGTTGGAACCCGCGACCGCCATTGGCGAGGCGATCTACACGTCACTGGACGCGCTGCAGCTGGCTCCGCCCGATCCCGAAAATCCGGACGAGCCGGCCCCTGGGGCGATCATTCTGCTGTCCGACGGCTACACCAACATCGGCCGCGATTCCGGTGAGGCGGCCAGGGCCGCCAAGGAGCAGGACGTGCCGATCTACGCGATCGCCTACGGCACCGCCGGCGGCTACGTCTACGAGGAGGGCGTCCGTGTCCCGGTGCCGGTGAACCATGCCGAACTCGCCCAGATCGCGAAGAACTCGGGCGGCAAGAAATACTCTGCAGAGTCGCTGGGGGATCTGCGCGGGGTCTACCAGACGATCGCCAGTTCCATCGGCTACGACGAAGAACTGGTCGAGGTGACCGATCGCTTCGCGCTGTATGCGCTGATCTTGAGTGTGCTGGCCGGCTGCGGCGTCATCTCGTTGGCTGCCCGCTGGCCCTGATCCCCGCCGGCGCTCAGACGCTCGCCGTCCGAGCGGATTGCCGGTGCGCGTCCGACGGAGGCCCAGGTCAGCGGGGCAGGTTCTCGATCTCCAGGTCCGGGAGGTCATCGGCGGGAGTGAAGCCGAAGATCTGCGCCAAGAAGCTAAGCTCGGCCGCCAACGCGTCGCGGCGCGCGGCCGAACCGCGGAAACCGTGCCCCTCGCCCTCGAAGACCCGCATCGCCATCGGCAGGCCGCGCTTCCGCGCCGCCTCGGCGAGTGCGGTCGACTGGGCCATCGGGACGACCGGATCGTCGGTGCCCTGCAGGATCAGGATCGGGCTGGCCAGTCGATCCAGGGTGTTGATGGGGGAGCGCGACTCATAGAGCTGCTCGTCGGTGGGCCAGCCGCCGATCAGCGAATCCAGATAGTGCGATTCGAACTTGTGCCCACCGATCAGCGCTTTCAGGTCGCTCACGCCGTAGCAGCTGATGCCGGCGGTGAACCGGTCGCTGTCCATCAGGGCACGAAGCGCGGTGAAACCGCCGGCCGATCCGCCCGCGATGGCGATGCGTCCGGGATCGATCAGCCCTGCGTCAATGGCGGCCTCAGCGGCATCAACGCAGTCGTCCACGTCGGCCACGCCCCAGGCTCCGCGCAGCCGGTCGCGCCACTGGCGTCCGAATCCTGCCGAGCCGGAGTAGTTGACGTCCAGTACGGCGATGCCTCGTGAGGTCCAGAACTGGACGGGAGCGTAGTAGCCGTTGCTCGCCCTGGCGGTCGGCCCGCCATGTACCCGCAACAGCGCCGGAGGACGCTTACCCGCGGGTCCTCGGTAGGCGTCGTTGGTCGGCGGGTAGTACCAGGCCTGGACGGGTCCGTGGCGCCCCTCGAACCGCAGCGAGCGGGCAACCGAGGTGACTGCATGCGCGGGTGCGCCGCCCAGTGAGCGCAGGATCTTCAGCGAGCCGTCGGCCTCAACACGCACCAGCGCCGTGTGATCCTTCGCCCGTTTGACGATCGCGTAGCCCTTGCCCATCGAGGCGGCCACCGAGTCGACTTCTGCGACCCCGGCCAACCGTTTGGCCGGGCCGCCACTGCGGGAGACCACCTGGAGGTGACAGAAGCCCTCGTCGATATTCCAGGCGAGGATTCGCTCATCGTCGAGAGCAGCCGTGACGTGATTGCCCAAGACGAACATCGGCAGATCGTAGTCGGTGTCGTCGTGCGTGAGCCGACGGATCGTGCCGTTCGTCCACTCGTAGATCTGGAAGAAACCGGACTGCTCGCTGGTGAAGACCAGGCTGCCATCGCTGTTCCAGCGCGGGTGATGCACCGCGATGCCATCCAAGCCGGCCTCCGGCTGTCCCGCGACGAGTCGAATGTCGTCGAGGCGCCAGACCGCGCCGGTGCGCAACTGCGCGACTTTCAGCACCGTGGAGTCCCAGGGCATCGCCGGGTGGTTCCACTCCAGCCAGGCCAGTCGCCCGTCGGACGAGAGCGCCGGATTGGCGTAGAAGTCGGCACCGCCGGCGAGGATGTGCTCGGGTCCGGGAGAACCATCGGCGTTCGGCCAACTGAGCGCCACGAGCGTGGTCTGCGGCTCGCCCGGGTTTCGGTGATCCTCACGAATCGCCAGCACGGCCGGAATCCTGGGGCAGACCACTAGATCGCCGTAGCGAACCGAGGCATCGCCGCAGGTCAGGGTAAGGATCGTGCCGTCCGGGGTACGCAGCTTCACGGTGCGGTCCACATCGTCGCAGTAGGCCAGGACGCCGTCTTCGACGTCGAAGGCGCCACCGCCGTACTCCTGGACGCGGGAGCGCACGTTGGCCGTCGGTGTCATCTGCTGGGTGCGCTCGTTGCGCAGCCGCATGGCGGTCGTCCGGCCTTCCTCGCCGGGCAGCGACTCCAGCCAGTACAGATCGGCATTGTCGGCCACCAGTTCGAGCATGGACGCGCCACCGGCGATCACCTCGTCCAAGGTGATGGGGGAGACCCACGAGCCACAGGGCGCGACTGTGGGCTGCTGATCGGCGGTACTCATGTGGACAAGCTAGCGCAGCAGCCTCCCGGCTGGCATGTTGAACCCAATTGAGGCAGAATCAATAAGCAAATCGAACAGACCAGGTTCCATCGGGACGCCGTCGCACAGGTTGCAGGGGAAGGCACACCTGAAGCGAGAGGAGTCGAGATGGAAACCATGTCGCGTGGAGTCATTTTCGTGCACTCGACGCCGGCCGCGCTGTGCCCGCACATCGAATGGGCGGCAGGCGCGGTTCTTGGCCTGCCCCTGAATCTGGAATGGACCGACCAGCCCGCCGAACCCGGGACGCTGCGCGCCGAGTACTCGTGGACGGGTCCCGCCGGCAGCTCGGCAGGCCTGGCCAGCGCCCTGCGCAGCTGCCAGCGTCTGCGCTTCGAGGTGACCGAGGACGCCACCGCCACCGACGAGGGTCAGCGTTACGCCTACACTCCCGAGTTGGGTGTCTTTCATGCGATGACCGGCCCGCACGGTGACATCCAGGTCTCGGAACACCGGCTGCGTACGGCCATGACGACCGCCGCTCAGGGCGGCATCAGCTTGCAGGATGCGTTGAGCGAGCTGCTGGGCGAGCCCTGGGATGCCGAACTCGAGGTCTTCCGCTACGCAGGCGAAGACGCCCCCGTCCGCTGGCTGCACCGGGTCGGCTGAGCCGCCCGCGGCCTGCCGTTCCGCGGATCCGCGGTCGACTTGTCAAAAACAGCGGCTGCCGGATCCGGCAGCCGCTGTAGAAAAGACCGGAGAGTCGGTCTGCCTCTGCCGCTGGTGCAGCAGGTCGGATCAGTCAGTCATGTTGTCGTTGGTCAGCGCCAACGCCACATTGTGCCCGCCGAAGCCGAACGAGTTGTTCAGTGCCGCCAGCGGGCCGGACGACAGCTCGCGCGCGGTGTTCGCGGCGATCTGGATACCCAGGTCCGGCTCGGGGTTCTCCAGATTGATGGTGGGCGGCGAAATGCGGTCGCGCAACGCCATCACGGTGGCGAAGGTCTCCAGCGCGCCGGCACCACCCAGCAGGTGGCCGGTCATCGATTTGGTGGAGGTGACGAATGCGTCGTCGGCAGCCGAACCGAGCGCGCGTGCAATCGACCTGGCTTCCGTGACGTCGCCCTGCGGGGTCGAGGTGCCATGCGCATTGACGTGCTTGACATCGGCAGGCTCCAGCCCGGCGTTCCGCATCGCCTTGACCATCGCCGAGAACTGCCCTGAGCCGGTCGGCTCGGGCTGGACGATGTCGTGCGAGTCGGCGCTGATGCCGTAGCCGGCCAGCGTGCCGTAGATCTTGGCCCCGCGGGCCTTGGCCGACGCCAGGGTCTCGATGACCAGCATCACCGCGCCCTCGCCGATGACGAAGCCGTCGCGGTCGACGTCCCATGGACGCGAAGCCCGCTCGGGCTCGTCATTGCGGCGGCTCAGCGCCTGCATCTGGGCGAATGCGGCGATCGGCATCGCGTGGATGACGGATTCGGATCCGCCCACCACGACGATGTCGGCCTCATTGAGGCGCAGCATATTCGCACCCAGCGCAATCGCCTCGTTCGAGGAGGCACACGCCGAAACGGGCGCGTGCACCCCTGCCTTGGCGTTGACCAGCAGACCGACATGCGCGGCCGGGGCATTGGCCATCAGCATCGGCACCGTGAACGGGCTGACCCGCCGCAGGCCCTTCTCGCGCTGGATGTCCCACTGATCGAGCGTGGTCACCAGGCCGCCGATACCGCTGCCGACCGAAACGCCCAGCCGCTCGGGATCAACCGGGTTCTCCTCGCCGAGGCCGAATCCGGCATCGGCCCATGCCTCGCGGGCGGCTACCACCGCGAGCTGGCTGACGCGGTCCATCCGGCGGGCCTCAACGCGCGAGATCCACTGCGTGATGTCCGCGTTGACCTGACCGGCGATCTGCACGGGCAGATCCTGAGCCCAGTCAGCCTCGATATGACGGACGCCGCTGCGCCCGGCGAGAAGTGCTTGCCAGGTGGTGGGCGCATCATTTCCCAATGGGGTGATGGCTCCGAATCCTGTGATGACAACGTCAGTCATTGAGGCTCCTGGATGAAAATGGTTGATGGACCGGCCCGCACTGTCCATGAGGTCAGGTGTGGGCCGGAGATGGCGGTAGCTCAGTTCTGCGCGCGCTCGATGTAGGAGACGGCGTCGCCAACGGACTTCAGCGACTTCGAGTCCTCATCGGGAATCGAGATGTTGAAGGTCTCTTCGCAGGCGTAGATGATCTCGACCATCGACAGCGAGTCGACGTCCAGATCGTCCACGAAGCTCTTCTCGAGCTGCACATCGTCCTGATCGACACCAGCAACGTCGTTGACGATATCGGCGAGCTGCGAACGGATTTCCTCGGTGGTGGCCATGATGTGGTCCTTTCTGTTGGCCTGGATGGCGTTGTATGAATCGGGCTGTATCGGAGGGTATATCAGGGCAGGACGACGACCTGGCCGGCATAGACCAGCCCGGCGCCGAAGCCGATGATCAGGGCATTGTCGCCGGACTTGGCCTCGCCGGATTCGAGCAGGGCCTCCATGGCGATCGGGACGGAAGCCGCCGACGCATTTCCCATGTGCTTGATGTCGCGGCTGACCACGACGCTTTCCGGCAGCTTGAGGCGGCGCAGCATGGCATCGGTGATGCGATTGTTCGCCTGGTGGGGGATGAAGACGTCGAGCTCGTCGGGCTTCAGACCTGCCACCTCGAGGGTTTCCACGGTCTTCTCGACGATGTAGGTGGTCGCCCAGCGGAAAACCTTGTTGCCCTCCATGTGGATCTTCGGGCTGAAACCGCCGGCTGCAGCGACGTCGAAATCGTCGGAGTGAATGATCTCGGCGGTGTTGATCTCCGAGCCCCATACGACCGGGCCGATGGCCGGCGTATCCGAGGGGCCGATGACTGCGGCGCCTGCGCCATCGCCGAACAGGAAGGCGGTGGAACGATCGGTGTAGTCGGTCTGTTCGCTCAGCACCTCGACGCCGACCACGAGCACGTAGTGGGCGGAGCCGACGCGCACCATAGAGTCGGCGAGGCTCACCCCATAGCAGAAGCCGGCGCAGGCGGCGCTGAGGTCGGTGGCGGCCGGGTTCGGCAGCCCGAATTCGGATGCCACTTGCACTGCCAGCGAGGGGAACCGGCGGTGATTGGAAACCGAACTGACCAGGACCGCATCGATCTGGTCGGTCGGCACTCCCGAGCGGTCGATGGCCTTGCGGGCTGCCTCGGTGGCCAGCGACAAGGTGTTCTGCGAATCATCGACCCAGCGGCGCTCGATGATGCCGGTGCGTTGTTGAATCCATTCGTCCGAGGAATCGATGATGGTGCACATCTCGGCGTTGTCGACAACGCGGTTGCCGCGGGCGCCGCCCACCCCCAGAATCCGGGAGTAGGCCGAGCCTTGCGAGGCTTTGATAGGCGAGCTCATTTTCCTCATTTCGCTTCGGAGTGACGCGCGCAGAAATCGCGGGCGTCGTCCAGTTGATCGGGGGTGTTCAGGTTGAACAGCTCGACGCCCTTCAGGTTCCGCTTGGCGATACCCGTCAGGGTTCCGGCCGGAGCCAACTCGAGCAGCCCGGTGGTTCCCAGGGAAGCCATGGTGTCCATGCACAGGTCCCAGCGCACCGGGTTGGTGACCTGATCGACCATGCGGTCCAGGTATTCGGCGCCGGATTCGACCACGGCGCCATCGCGGTTCGACAGCAGTCGGGTGACCGGTCGCGCCGTACCGATGGATTCCGCGAGCAGCCGGAGACGCCGCGATGCGGGGGCCATGTGAACGGTGTGGAAGGCGCCGGCGACCGACAGCGGGATGACCCGAGCACGGGCCGGGGGATTGTCCTCGAGGGTCTTCAACTGCTCGAGGGTGCCGGCCGCGACGATCTGGCCGGATCCGTTGTAGTTCGCGGGGGTGAGCCCGGCAGCCTCGATCGCGGCCAGCACGTCGTCCGGCTTGCCGGCGATGACCGCGGACATCCCGGTGGGCTGCACCGCTGAGGCGGCGGCCATGGCCTGACCACGCTCGCGGACGAAGACCATCGCGGCTTCCGGGTTGATCGCACCGGTCAAAGCGGCGGCGCCGATCTCTCCGACCGAGTGTCCGGCGACGATGTCTGCGGGCCCGCAGCCGTATTCGGCGTCCGGGAAAAGCTCGTGGGCGATGGCGAGAGCCGAGGCGACCAGCAGTGGCTGGGCGATCGCGGTATCGCGGATGGTGTCGGCATCGGCTTCGGTTCCGTAGTGCGCCAGATCGAGACCGACCACGGCGGACAGCCAGGTGAGTCGGTCAGCGAAGCTGGTGATCTTCAACCATTCGGAGAGGAAGCCGGGCGTCTGGGCGCCCTGGCCGGGAGCGGCGATAACAAGCACCCTTACATCCTGCCCGGTCGGCCGGAAGGAGCATGTGCGCCGCGTGACGAATTTGGCGCACCGACATTGTGCGTAATCTACAAACCAGAGCTGATCTTCGTCCTAATTGCTGTGCTGACGTCCCAAAGTGATGGCCAGCCGCAGCACATAGGCCTCCCGGGGCGCGCTGGGGGAGTAGCCGGTCACCTCGGCGATGCGTTTGAGGCGGTAGCGCACAGTATTGGGGTGGACGAACAGGGCCCGGGCGGTGGCTTCGACCGAGCCGCCCTGGTCACCGAAGCTGACGCAGGTTTCCAGCAGGTCGCCGCCGGCGGCCAGTAACGGCTTGTAGACCGACTCCACGAGTTCGCGGCGTGCCTGGCCGTTGCCAGCCAGCGCTCGTTCGGGCAGCAGATCGCGGGCGGTCAGCACTCGTGGCCCTTCCGGCCATGCCTTCGCAGAGCGCGCACCCGACAGGGCGGCGCGGGCCGACTCGGAGGCTCGCATCAATCCGGCGACCGGCGGCCCCACCACGATCGGGCCGGATCCGAAGTGCGCGGCCAGCGATTCCAGCCAGCCGATGCTGGCCTGCTGATCGGGCTCGGCATCCGGCGAGGTGGGCGACAGCACGACCACCAGCCGATCGCCGTGCAGCGCAGCCATGGCCACCAGCCCGAGGCGCTCGGCGTCCTTGCGCAGCCCGCCGAAGTCCTCGTCGTCCGACATCGCCCCGATCGCAACCACCACCGGCGCCTGCGAGTGCCAGCCCAGCGTGGACGCCCGAGACAACAGGTCTTCGTTCGAGTCGGCCCGCACCACCGCGTCCACGATGAGCGCCTCGATCCGCTCGTCCCAGCTGCCCCGGGATTCGGCCGCTCGCGCGTAGACCTCGGCCGCAGCGAAAGCGATCTCTCGCGAATAGTGCAGGATGGCGGTCTGCAGCACGGCACGGTCACCTCGCGGCATCAGTTGACCGATTTGCGCCTCCACCACATCGATCGTGGTGCGTATCAGATCGACCGTCTGGTGCAGGTTGATCTTGCGAGTGAGGGAACGCGGCGCGACGTTGAAGATCCGAGCCGGGTCGAGATCGGACTCGGCATCGTCGGCGAACCAGTCGACGAATCCGTTGATGCCCTCGTTGGCGACCATGCTCACCCAGGAACGCTCCTCGGCGCTCAGATCCGAATACCAGGGGTGGCGGATCTCCATCTCCGCGACGACCGCCGTGCTCATCCGGCCGGCCTGGGCGGCCAGTCTCTTGGCAATGGCGGAGCGGGTGCGGGCGGCAGGTACGAACGACCTGCCGGCACTCGCCGGGGCTTTCACGGCCATTGAACCTCCTGGCATCTATCTGCCGGGCACTCTACCGCGGTGCGGCGATCGGTACGCGTATTGAAAGACCGAGCCCCGGCCGCTGGCGCGCACCGGGGCTCGAATCGCAAGAAGGCTCAGCGCTTGATGCGAGCGTTGCCCTCCCAGACGGACCAGATCTGCTCCTCGTCGGCAGGCACGGCGTAGTCGGTCAGGAAGGTGGTGGTGATCGCGCCGGATGCCCAGCCGAACTGCAGGCACTTCTCGGGCTCCCAGCCCTTGATCAGACCGTAGAGGATGCCGCCGACGGTCGAGTCGCCGCCACCGATGCGGTCGAGCACGCCGATGTCACGGGGCTCTGCGACATAGAACTCGCCGCCCGCCCACAGAATCGCGCCCCACAGATGATGGTTGGCGTTGACGACCTCACGCAGCGTGGTGGCGAAGACCTCGACGCCGGGGAAACGCTCGTGGGCCGTGTTGATCATGGCCTTGAAGCCCTCGATCTTCGCGCCGATGCCCTTGCCACCGGCCTCCGGGCCCTCCAGGCCGAGTGCCAGCTGGAAGTCCTCCTCGTTGCCGATCAGGATGGAGCAGTTGTTGGCGATCTCGGTGAAGCCCGCACGCAGTTCCTCCTCACGTCCCTTCCAGAAGGAAGCGCGGAAGTTGAGGTCGAAGCTGACCGCGGCGCCATGCTTCTTGGCGGCGTGAGCGATGTCCAGGCAGAACTGCAGGGTCTTAGGCGACAACGCGGCGATCAGGCCCGACATGTGGACGATCTTCGCGCCCTCGTCGCCGAAGATGCGCTCGAGGTCGAAGTCCTTGGCGTCCAACTGCAGCCCGACCTCACCGGCGCGGTCGTTCCAGACCCGCGCGCCACGATTGCCGTAGCCGGAGTCGGCGATGTTGAACTGGTGGCGGTAGCCCCAAGCTCCGCCCTGCGGCAGATCAGGACCCTCGAAATCCATGAAGCGCGAGGCCAGGTTCGACTTGATCATCAGTGAGATCGGGCTGCCCTGAACGAAGTTGGTGAGAATCTTCACCGGCTGGCCGAGGTAGCTGGCGATCGAACCGACGTTGCTCTCCGCCGAGGTCACCTGCATGGTGAAGCGGTTCGCGGTCTGCACGGGCTGTGCGTCCTCAGGACAGATACGGATACCCATGCTGGTCGGAATGACGAGCGACCATTCGGCGTCCTCACGGAGTTTCATTATTATGCTGCCTTTCGAGATCGTGAACCGGCGCCTGCTATGCATCGTCGGCTTCGCTCGCGCCGCGGCTGTATGCCCGGATTCTACCGTGATGGATTCGGTTCGCCCCTGGTTATTGCCAAGCGTTGCAGCAGGCGGGCCAGGTTCGGCCGACCGGCCATCGCGATGCTGTGGGCGGGATCGCCGGACTCCTGGCGAAAACAAGCGGTTCGCGGGAAGATTGCGGGTGTAGCTGGTGTTGAAGTGACATCTGTCGTGACTTGAAAGGACCTCAGCGTGATCCCTCGCGAGCAACCCGGCCCCCTGCTTAATGGCCTTCCTACCAACCTCCCGGACACTGATGTCGACGAGACCAATGAGTGGTTGGAGTCACTGGATGGGCTGATTGAATCAGGTGGACGCAACCGGGCCCGCTACGTCATGCTCCGGCTCAACGAACGAGCCCGTGATCAGCGCATCGGCGTTCCCTCGCTGGTGTCGACCGACTACGTCAATACCATCCCGAAGTCGAAGGAAGTGCCGTACCCCGGCGATCCCGATCTGGAGCAGAAGGTTCGCCATATGCTCCGCTGGAATGCGGCCATTCAGGTGCATCGCCAGCAGCGTCCCGGTGTCGGTGTCGGTGGCCACATCGCCAGCTATGCCTCGGCAGCCACCTTGTACGAGGTCGGCCTGATGCACTTCTGGCGTGGCAAGGATCATCCGGGTGGGGGCGATCAGGTCTTCTTCCAGGGCCACGCCTCGCCAGGCATGTACGCCCGAGCGCTGCTCGAAGGACGACTCACCGAAAACGACCTCGACGGCTTCCGTCAGGAATACAGCCGCCCCATGGGTGGCCGCGGGCTGCCGAGTTACCCGCACCCGCGCCGGATGCCCGACTTCTGGGAGTTCCCGACCGTCTCCATGGGCATCGGCCCGATCAACGCGATCTACCAGGCGTCCTTCAACCGCTACCTGGAGAACCGGGGCATCAAGGACACCAGCCAGCAGCACGTCTGGGCGTTCCTCGGCGACGGTGAGATGGACGAGGTCGAGTCGCGCGGTGCGCTGCAGCTGGCCACCAATGAGGGCCTCGACAACCTCACCTTCGTGATCAACTGCAATCTGCAGCGTCTGGACGGCCCGGTGCGCGGCAACGGCAAGATCATCCAGGAGCTGGAGTCGTTCTTCCGTGGCGCCGGCTGGAATGTCATCAAACTCGTCTGGGGTGCCAACTGGGATCCGCTGCTCGAGAACGACACCGAGGGCGCGCTGGTCAACGTGATGAACACCACGC
Source organism: Brooklawnia propionicigenes (assembly GCF_030297015.1). Lineage (NCBI taxonomy): Bacteria > Bacillati > Actinomycetota > Actinomycetes > Propionibacteriales > Propionibacteriaceae > Brooklawnia > Brooklawnia propionicigenes. The sequence continues at coordinate 2,930,732 of NZ_AP028056.1, forward strand.
GTGACGGTGACTTCCAGACCTTCAAGGCCAACGACGGCGCATACGTACGTGAGCATTTCTTCGGGCGTGACCCCCGCACGGCTGCGATGGTCGCGGACTGGACCGACGATCAGATCTGGGCCCTGCGCCGTGGCGGCCTGGACTACGCGAAGATCTACAACGCCTACAAGGCAGCCACCGACTACACCGGTGGGCCGACCGTCATCCTGGCGCACACCATCAAGGGTTACTTCCTCGGCAGCCACTTCGCTGGCCGCAATGCGACTCATCAGATGAAGAAGCTGGCGATCGACGACCTCAAGGGCCTGCGCGACCGCTGTAACATCCCGGTCTCCGATGAGGTGCTGGAAGCTGATCCCTACCAGCCGCCGTACTACAACCCCGGTCCGTCCAGCCCGGCAATCCAGTACCTGCTGGAGCGTCGCCGCGAGCTGGGCGGATTCGTCCCGGAGCGGCGCGGTGAACCCAGCAAGAAGCTGCAGTTGCCCGACGAGAAGGCGTACAAGGCCACCCGCAAGGGCTCGGGCAACCAGAAGGTCGCGACCACGATGGCCTTCGTGCGTCTGCTGAAGGATCTGTTGCGCGATCGCGGCCTTGCGCCGTTCATCGTCCCGATCATCCCGGACGAGGCCCGCACGTTCGGCATGGATTCGTTCTTCCCGACGATCAAGATCTACAACGCGAACGGTCAGCAGTACACGCCGGTCGATCACGACCTGATGCTGAGCTACCGCGAAGCCACCAACGGCCAGATCATGCACGTCGGCATCAATGAGGCCGGTGCCACGGCGGCGTTCACGGCGGTCGGCACCAGCTACGCCACCCACGGCCAGCCGATGATCCCGATCTACATCTTCTACTCGATGTTCGGTATCCAGCGCACCGCCGACATGTGGTGGGCCGCCGCCGACCAGTTGGCGCGAGGCTTCTACATCGGCGCCACGGCCGGCAAGACCACGCTGACAGGCGAGGGTACCCAGCACATGGATGGGCATTCGCACATCCTGACCTCGACCAATGAGGGCATTGTCAGCTACGACCCGGCCTATGGCTATGAGATCGGCTACATCGTCGAGGACGGCCTGCGCCGCATGTACGGGGACAAGCCCGAGGATGTCGCCTACTACCTGACGGTCTACAACGAGCCGATGCTGCAGCCGGCCGAGCCCGAGAATGTCGACGCCGAGGGCATTCGCCGCGGCATTCACCTGATCGCGGAAGGTGGCGAGGGTGACAAGCGCGCCCAGCTGCTCGCGTCCGGTGTCGGCGTGCCGTGGGCGCTGGAAGCCCAACAGCTGCTGAAGAACGACTGGGGCGTCGAATCGGATGTCTGGTCGGTGACCAGCTGGAATGAGCTGGCCCGCGACGGCCGTGCCTGCGACGAGGAGGCCTTCATCAACCCGGAGGCCGAACGACGAGTGCCGTTCGTCACCCAGAAGCTGGCCGGGCGCCAAGGCCCGGCGGTCGCGGTGAGCGACTTCATGCGTGCGGTTCACGAACAGATCCGCGCGTGGGTGCCGACCGACTACTACCCGCTGGGTGCCGATGGCTTCGGTTTCTCGGATACCCGGGCGGCGGCACGCCGGCACCTGCGCATTGATGGTCCGTCCATCACGGTGCGCGCGCTGCAGGCGCTGGCCGATCGCGGTGAACTGCCGCGTGAGGTCGTGCGTCAGGCGATCGACCGCTACCAGCTGAACAATGTCAACGCGGGTTCTTCCGGCGAGGTGGGTGGCGACGCGTAACCCGATGCTCGCGACCCGGTCGCAATGATCGATCAACGCCGGCGGTGCGGTTCTTCTCCGGAGGCCGCACCGCCGGCGTCTTGTCTTTGTGGTGTCAGCGATCCTCGCGGAGCCGGCCGAGGACCTGGTAGCGGGCGCAGACGAAGGCTCTGTTGCGACTGGTTTCGGCCAGCCTCAGGTCGAGGCGACGGGGGAGCAGTGGCTTGCCTGACCCGAGGGTCACCGGTGCAATCGAGACGATGATCTCGTCCAGCAGGCCGGCGTCGGCGAACTGGCCGGCGAGGTTGCCCCCGCCCACCACCCACAGATCCCGTCCGCCTGCTGCTTCGACCATCCGGGAATAGACGGTCCGCACGTCGCCGGAAGCCAGTCGCACATCCGCACCCTCAGGGATGTCGAGCACGCGCGACGTCAGGACCCAGGCCGGCACCGTGTAGGACCAGGGCTCGGGATCGTTGCGCAGCACCCACTCGTAGGTGGTCGATCCCATGACGATCGCGCCGATGCCCGCGATGAACTGCCCGTAGTTGAAGGGACCGTCATCGTCGATCTGTTGACGCAGCAGCCAGGCAAGAGAATCATCGGGGTCCGCAAGAAAACCGTCGAGCGTAGTGGCCGTGTAGTAGGTCAGCTTCGTCATGTAGCCATTGTGCCGTCCGGAGCAGTGAAAGACTGCTACCTGTGAGGGTGGGGCGCCCGCATGCGTCGGTCGGGCTGCGTCTGGCAATCTGGTGTCAGACGCCGGTTGGCGTGGTCAGCAGTTGTGTGGTGAAGTGGAGGAATGGTGGTATCCCCTCAGCGGCCAGGATCGAACGGTATCGACCAGCTTGGACTGCACGAAGGAATGGTCGTTCAAGAGCTGGGCTGGGACGATGACGTCGACCAGGACCTGCGTGACGAAATCATGGATGTGATCGATGGCGAGCTGATCGAGGACGCCGTCGAAGCCGTCGATTTGGTGCTGCTGTGGCAGCGCGATGATGCTGATGTGGCCGATGCACTCGTCGACGCTCAGCGCGATCTGTCGGACACCGGCTGGATCTGTGTGCTTACCCCCAAGATCGGGCGTCCGGGCTACGTCGACCCGGCCGATATCGATGAGGGGGCAACGACAGCGGGGATGGCGCTCACCACCGTGATCGAGGTCTGCCCCGACTGGCAGGCCCGAAAGGTCGTTCGTCCTCGCGGCACGCGCCGCTGAGCCGCTGGCGGCTCTGACGACTGCTCATGCCGAGTTCAGGTGTGGCTGTGCTGCCCGGGCGCGGGCACAACTGACCAATGGCAAGTTGATCTTGCGGAGTCGCGACTCAACTTTGGATTGACTTACCAAAAAAGTTGAGTCTGGTCGACTCGATTCGGGAATAGCTGCCGCAGCGGTCCTGTTGTGATCTACGTGGGCGTCATGCAGGCGCCCTGAAGACACAAGGAGTAATCGTGAGCACTGTTTACAATCCTTTCCGCGATATGGATCGCGTTTTTACTCAGCTCGCGCGCACTGCCGCCACTGAGGCACGCACCATGCCGATGGATCTTTACCGCGATGGCGATGAGTTCGTCGTCAAGATCGACCTGCCCGGTGTTGATCCCGACAGCATCGACATTGATGTTGACGACCGGACGCTGAGCGTCCGCGCAGAGCGCGAGCAGGAGGAGATTCACTCCGACGATGAGAATCATCGCTGGGTTAGCCGTGAGCGCAGCTACGGTTCGTATGCTCGCCAGCTCACCTTGGGCCAGGGCCTGAATGTCGGGGAGATCACTGCTGATTACGCCGACGGCGTCTTGACCCTGAAGATCCCGGTGGCCGAGGAAGCCAAGCCTCGCAAGGTGAAGGTCAACAAGGGCAAGGTTCCTGTCGAGGTCGAGTCGGCCGCCGAGCCCGAGCCGATTCAGAACTGAGCCTGAGCCGATCCACAAACTGAGGTCGGCCAGACACGACGACAAGGCGTCCGTCTCCCTGAAGCGAGGGGATGACGGACGCCTTTCGTATGCCGTGATGCTGATCTGGGCTCAGTGGCAGGCGACCGGACCCGCAATACTGAAGCGCCGCCCGGATCGGCTACTATCTAGCCTGCGGGCGCATAGCTCAGTTGGTTAGAGCAGCTGCCTTACAAGCAGCAGGTCGTTGGTTCGAGTCCGACTGCGCCCACTTCGCAAGACCCACATCGCGATCGCCGAGCCTGCGTTCAGCTTGGGCCCCTGCCTCGTCGCGAAGGAATGGTCGGATCCTCGTGTTTGCGCAGATACTCCCGGATCACGTCGCAATCCCTGGCGGGATCGCGCACGATGTGCTTCGAAACAACCACGAAGGCGGCTTTGTCGATCACCACGAGCCGCAGCCCGTGCTCCGGGATGCGTTTCGATTTTCGTTCGTCATAGCGACGGCGTTGCTCACCCCGACCGACGCCGGAGACAGTATGGCGCCGGTCGAAGACTCGGCCCCAACCCATTGCGCCGGCCCCGCCGACTCAGCTATTGATGCGGGCCTTGACCAGGCCCGCGACCGTCTTGCCGTCGGCTCGTCCGGCCACTTTCGCGTTGACTGCCTTGACGATCGCACCCATCTGGCGCATGGTCGGCTTGGCTCCCAGCTCGGCCTCAGTGGCGGTCATCTGAGCGTCTACGATCGCGACAAGTTCGTCGGTGCTGAGCGCCTTCGGCAGATAGCGATCCAGGAAGTCGGCCTCGGCGGACTCTTTCTCCGCCAGTTCGGGTCGGCCGGCCTCGGCGTAGGTCTGGGCGGACTCGGCTCGGCTGCGCCGTTCTTTGGTGATCACCGAGATCTCCTCGGCGTCGCTCAGCTCGCGAGCCTCATCACCGGCGACCTCTGCGTACTGGATGGCCGCCAACGCCATCCGGATCGTCGATTTGGCGAAGTCGTCCCGCTGCTTCATGGCAGCAATCAGGTCCTCGCGCAACTGGTTCTTGATCTCACCCACGGCCAACTCCCTTACACGGATTCGTCGTCCATTCTCGCACGCGACCGATGCCGCCCAGGTCGAGCGCTGGTTGGCTGTGATGCCAGACGGTAGACTTCCGGTTTGTGGCCGTTGCAGATCTCCCCGACATCATTCATGAACTCGACCGATCATTGACCTCGATCGAGGTCGTTGTCGACCCCGATTCAAAGAAGGTCGAGATCGCGAAGCTGGAGGAAGAATCCGCAGCGCCGGACCTGTGGAACGACCAAGCCAATGCGCAGCGGGTGACCAGTCGGCTCTCGCGGCTGCAATCTGAAGTCGAGCGCGTCGAGGATCTGCGCCAACGACTGGACGATGTCCAGGTGCTGCTCGAACTGGCCGCCGAAGAAGGCGATCGCGACAGTGCGGCCGAAGCAGAACACGAAGTCAGCGTGCTGAAAGGCGAGATCGAGGCGCTTGAGGTCCGTACCCTGCTGGGCGGAGAGTACGACGAACGCGATGCGCTGGTTACCATCCGTTCCGAGGCAGGTGGGGTGGACGCGGCCGACTTCGCGGCGATGCTGCTCCGCATGTACGAGCGCTGGGCCGAACGTCACGGCTACCCCATCGAGGTCTACGACGTCAGCTACGCCGAAGAGGCCGGCATCAAGTCGGCCACGTTCACCGTCAAGTCCCCCTATGCCTACGGAACGCTGTCGGTCGAGCAGGGTACCCACCGCCTGGTGCGGATCAGTCCCTTCGACAACCAGGGACGCCGACAGACCAGCTTCGCCGGTGTCGAGGTGCTTCCGGTGGTGGAGGAGACCGACCACATCGACGTGCCGGAGACCGACATCCGGGTCGATGTCTTCCGCAGTTCGGGTCCCGGCGGCCAGTCCGTCAACACGACCGATTCGGCAGTTCGCATCACCCACCTGCCGACCGGCCTGGTAGTCAGCTGCCAGAACGAGAAGAGCCAGATTCAGAACAAGGCCGCCGCGCTGCGCGTCCTGCAGGCCCGGCTGCTCGAGAAGGCGCGCCAAGATCGCGAAGCCGAGATGAACGCGCTGAAGTCAGCGGGCAATTCCTGGGGCTCACAGATGCGCAGCTATGTGCTGCATCCCTACCAGATGGTCAAGGACCTGCGCACGAACTACGAAACGGGCAATACCGACGCGGTCTTCGACGGTGATATCGATGCGTTCATCGACGCCGGCATCCGCTGGCGTCAGCGCGACGACGCGGCCTGATCATCGGAGCCGGCCTGGTGCGGTCCCGCGTGGCGAGTTGCTCGCTCGCGAGAACCGTTTACACTCGTGACGTGGACTGAGAGTTTCTCAGGAAATCTGTCCATGATCCCGCCCGGGGAAGTGCCTCGCAGGTTGGAAGCGACGAACAGGACGGTCACGTGATCACATTCGAGGATGTCTCGAAGACCTACTCAGGCCAGACCAAGCCTGCGCTACGGCACATCAACCTGCAGATCGACAAGGGGGAGTTCGTCTTTCTCGTCGGTACCTCGGGTTCTGGCAAGTCGACATTCCTGCGCCTGATCCTGCGTGAGTACCGGCCCACGTCCGGAAAGATCTTCGTCCTCGGCAAGGACCTCGGGCATCTGCACCAGTGGAAGGTCCCGGCGCTGCGGCGCCAGATCGGCACCGTCTTCCAGGACTTCCGGCTGCTGCCCGGCAAGACGGTCTATGAGAACGTGGCCTTCGGTCTGCAGGTGCTCGGCCGTCCGACCTCCCAGATCCGCCAGATCGTGCCTGAGACCATTGACCTGGTCGGGTTGTCAGGAAAGGAAGACCGCCAGCCCGAGGAACTGTCGGGCGGCGAGCAGCAGCGCGTCGCGATCGCGCGTGCCATCGTGAACCGGCCGAAGATCCTCATCGCCGACGAGCCCACCGGCAATCTCGACCCGCAGACCAGCGTCGGCATCATGAAGCTGCTGGATCGCATCAACAAGCGCGACACCACCGTCATCATGGCCACCCACGACCAGACCATCGTCGACCAGATGCGCAAACGAGTCCTCGAACTCGATCAGGGAAACCTGGTCCGTGATCAGGTCCGGGGCGTCTACGGCACCGCGTGAGCGGCCGGACCTCTGCTAGGAGAGCACTGAAATATGCGACATACCTTCCGTGAGACGTGGTCGGGCCTCAAGCGCAATGCGTCCATGACGGTCGCGGTCATCGTGACCATGACCGTCTCCCTGACGCTCTTCGGTCTATCGGTGATGACCTTTCAGGAGGTCGACCGGGTCAAGGGCCGCTGGTACGACAAGATCGAGATCTCGGTCTTCTTGTGCACCAAGGACTCGGCGGGCACCAGCCAGTCCGGCAACTGCGAACCCGGCCAAGACACCACCGACGTTCAACGTGACTACATCCGCACTCGGTTGGAGCAGAACCCTGACGTCCTCGAGGTCTTCTACGAGTCGAAGGAAGACGCCTACCAGGACTACCGGAACACCTATGCCGACTCGCCACTGCTGGACAGTCTGACGATCGAGCAGATGCAGGATTCCTTCCGCGTGAAACTGGTCGATCCGCAGAACTATCAGGGGGTGGTCGCCGAGGCGTCCAGCCTGCCGGGCGTTCAGAATGTCCTCGATCTGCACGAGGTGCTCGACCCCATCTTCTCGGTGCTGAACGGGCTGAAGTGGGGCACCATGGGCATGGCGGTGCTGTTGCTCGCGGCAGCCATGCTGCAGATCGGCAACACCATCCGGATGTCCGCCTTCACTCGTCGCCGCGAGATCGGCATCATGCGGTTGGTCGGCGCGTCCAACATCTACATCATGCTGCCGTTCGTCCTGGAGGCGCTTTTCGCGGGCGTCGTCAGCACGATTCTGTCGGCCGCCGCGCTGCTGGGTTCATATGAGTTCCTCATCGAACGCAACGCTAAAGTCTCTATCCAGGCTTTACCTTGGATTACGTGGACCGACGCCTGGATGGCGGTCGGCCTGGTTGCGGTCGTCGCAGTTGTTCTGTCTATCGTCCCTACGTTGATCACAACGCGGAGGTATCTCCGCGTCTGACATGCCGGACGTACAGACAGGGGGCTGAGTGTCGTGACTCAAGGTTCTGCCCGGACTGCCCGAACTCCATCGACTCTTTCCGGTCGCAGACCTTGGCTGTGGCGGATGCTCACGGGATTGATCGTCATCGGATGTCTCGGCTCGCTCACTGCTCCTGCTCGAGCCGACGATCTGGACGACCAGCAGGCCAATCTGCAGTCCCAGCTCCAGCAGTCGGTCACAGACATCGACAACCATCACGCCGCTCTGGACGCCGCCACCGCTCAGGTCGTGAGTTCGCGCCAGGCGCTGGCAGATGCGCAGGCCGTGCTGGCCAAGGCCCAAAGCGAGCGGGACGCGGCATATGCGGTCGACCAGCAGAAGGCCAACGCCTTGGCGAGTGCTGAACAAGAGCTTTCGGACGCCAAGACGGCCGTTTCGCTCGGCAAGAATGCCGTGGCAGCCCAGCAGTCCAAGGCTGCGCAGGACATGCGCACCACACACCAGCAGAACACCGGGCTGATCTCACTGGGAATGCTGTTCGTCGATACCGAGGATGTCGGAAGCGTCAGCTCGCGCGTCCAGTGGGCCTCCACGTTGTACAACGCGAACTCCACCGAACTGAATCGGCTTACCCAGCTGCAGTTGCAGCTCCAGAACGCGCAGACCCAGCTGGCGACCCTGGAGGACAACGCCCGAGTGGCCCGAGAAGCAGCGGCCGCGCAGTTGAGCCGGACGCAGGCCGCCGAACAGGCAGCCGACAGCGCGGCGAACCAGGTTTCCCAGCTGGTGGCCGCCAATGAGGCCGCTGAGGCGAGCGCCGCGCAGGTGCTGGCCGACGAAAGGGCGGCCCACGCTTCAATGCAGGCCCAGATGGATTCGGTGACGCAGGCGATCCAAGAACGCAACGCCCGGCAGGCCGCCGAGGCCGCCGCGGCTGCGGCCGCAGCTCAAGCAGCAGCAGAGGCCGCCGCCGCTGCGGCAGCGCAACAGGCTGCCGAGGCCGCTGCCGCAGCTCAACAGGCAGCCGCGGCGCCTGCCGCCGCAGCACCGGCCGCCGCAGCGCCCGCCGACACGTCCTCATCGACTGCGGCCGCGTCGTCCAGCGGATTCCCGCTCTACACCCCGGCCAACGGCCCCTACACCTCTCCGTTCGGTTGGCGGACCAATCCGGTGCTCGGCTACTCCGAACTGCACGACGGTCTCGACATCGGTGCGGGCTGCAACACCCCGGTCTACGCTGCGGCCAGCGGCACGGTGGGTCAGACCGTCCCCGAGTGGTCGAGTGGCGGCTGGGGCAACCGGGTCATCATCGACCACGGCTGGATCGACGGCGTGCAGGTGAGCACCGGATACAACCACCTCTCGAGCTACATCGTCGGCCCTGGCCAATGGGTGAACCGTGGACAGGTCATCGGCTACATCGGGACGACCGGGCTGTCGACCGGATGCCATCTGCACTTCCACGTGTGGATCAACGGCCAGGTCACCAATCCGGCCCCCTACCTGTGAGGCTGAACGGCTGAGTCCTGGCAGCTTGGTACCGGCCAGCTCGGACCTGCCCCGCCGGGACGCTTGGTAGGCTGTCCCGACGGGGCTGGTTCGTCCCTGGGCACGCAGAACGGGAGCAGACATGCCACGCGAGAAGGGCCGCAAGGTGGTCGCGCAGAACAAGAAGGCGCTGCACGACTACAACATCGGCGAGCGCGTCGAAGCAGGCATCGTGCTGACCGGCACCGAGGTGAAGTCGCTACGCGCCGGACGAGCGACCCTGGCGGACGCGTTCGCCACGATCGACAACGGCGAGGTCTGGCTGCGTAACGCGAACATTCCCGAGTACGAGTTCGGCACGTTCCACAACCATGCAGCCAAGCGCAACCGCAAGCTGCTGCTCCACAGAGCCCAGATACACAAACTGGAACGCCAGATCTCCGACTCCGGCCGCACCCTGGTGCCTCTGGCGATCTACTTCAGCGATGGCTTCGCGAAGGTGGAGATCGCGGTGGCGACCGGCAAGCGCGAGTGGGACAAGCGGCAGACCATCGCCGCCCGCGACATGCAGCGCGACGTCGAACGCGAAATGGCCGATCGCCGGCGTCGGCACGGCCGCTGAACCTCCAGGGACAGTTGGGGGCGCCACCTGCTGGAGTATCGCTGGGTCGTGCGTCATCGTGGGATCATGACTTACGACCAGTGGCCCTTGCTGAACAACAACGAGCCGACCGCTTCTGCCACGGGCCCGCAGATTACACCGGACGATCCCATCAACGAGACTCAGCGCGGCGATGCCGAACGCATTCTCCATCAGGCATATCGAGATGGCCGAATCTCAGCCACGGACTTCGAAGCCCGGTTCACCCGCGCAATGAATGCCCAGCGGCTCGGCCAGCTGTACACGGCTATCGAGAACATTCCGGCGCCCGTGAAGCAGTCCCTGGTTGCCGTCAACCAGCAGTACCGGGCATACACCGGCCAGCGGCCGAACGTTGGTGTGCCGGTGATCCCCGGAAGTGATTCCGGCGTCGCGATGCTGGCTCACCTGTCGGGGCTGGTCACCTGGATCATTGGCCCCGCGATCATTTACGGTTCGTCGCGGCCCGGCACTGTTCTTCGCCGCGAAGCCGCGAAGGCATTCAACTACCAACTGGTGGCTGCGGGCGTCTTCATCGCGGGGGCGATCGTCTTCGGCGTCGTCGGAGCCGGCGGGCTGGTCACCTTCTTGTGGCTCGGCTGGCTGGGATTGACGATCGCCGGCGCTGTCAAGGCAGCTCGTGGCGAGGACTGGGTGAACCCGTTGAGCAAGGCGGTCAAGATCCGCCCGCTGCCCACAGATGGCCGCTGAGCCTCCCACCTTCAGGTCGCACGCGCCGCAGCCAGCGAATGCTCGTCCAATGGCTGCGATGGCCGGCAGCCGCTCGAACCTCCGGGCCGCCGCTGGGTGCGCCGAGGGGAATGCGGTGGGGTCGGCTATTGTTGTAGTCACTGACAACTCAACAGGGGGGTGACTGGTTTCGACTGGGGACGGTAGTTCCAGGAGAAGCGGGTCGAGAATCCAAGGTCAACTCGTAAATGTCCCTTGGGAACCAATAAGTGCCAACGTACAGCGCACTGACTTCGCTCTCGCTGCCTGAGCAGTGACCGAAGGGTCAGCCCGGATGCTGCCTTCCGTCCGGTTCCTGGCCTCATTTAGAAGGCTTGCCTATCAGCTCCAGCCTGGAGGGCTGATCGGGACTTAAACCAGGCTGGGCCTGTCTGCAACATGCTGACGTGAGTGCAGAGGCCAAGCAGAACGATTAGTCAGCTGCACCCGGAGAATGTCTGGAGCGCCTCATCAGGACGCGGGTTCAATTCCCGCCACCTCCACCCCAACGTTCGTCGTTCAAACCCACGACGGACGACGTTTGAGTCCCCGACTCGTCCTTTGCCTTCGGGCGGAGGGCGAGTCGTTTTGCTGTTCACCCGCCCTTTCGGACAGGACATCATCAGTCGTGCCGCTAGGCACCGATGCCCGCAACCCTGGTCTCATGGGAGTTCGGCAAGGAGCCGAGTGGCAGATATGTCCTCACTTGCCATTCGTTACCCACCGGGCCTGCTGAGAACTCGCCGCTCACGCCGAGCACGCGCCCGGCCATCCGGTTGAGTCCGGTGCCTGAGGAGGAGGCCACTCGAGGCGTCGATCCTGTCGCGAGCGGACTGCTGATCGTCATGGTGATCGCCTCAGGCTGTACATCCAGCACAAAACGGACGTCACCGGGACCCGCGTACTTGATGATGTTGGTCGCGGACTCGCGGACCACACGTGCAAGGACGATCTCCGCGCCACGGGGGATGCCCTCGTCGTGTAGATCCCCTTCGAGGACCACCGAATGGCCCGCGCCGCGGAACTCTTCTCGGGCCTCGTCGATGGCGGCCTTGAGGTCCCCGGCGGAGACCTCGGTTCCAGCGGGCGCATCCTCTGCGAGTTTGATGATGAAGCGGAGGTCGCTGAGCGCCTTGCGCGCTGCTGTGCGGATCGCTTCCTGCGAGGCATCACGCATCTCGTCATCGTCGAGCAACTGCGTGTGGAGAGAAATGATCGTGAGCTGGTGGGCGATGCTGTCGTGCAGTTCGCCGGCAATCCAGCGGCGCTCGGCGACGATCGCTTGACGCTTGTGTTCTTCGCGTTCGGCGAGTTGGTACTCGAGTCGACGACCGCGCGCATACGCCGTGCGTAGCGCGACACCGATCGAGCCGGCCACTGCTGCGACGAGCAGGTATATGGCCATCTCCGGTGGGGCGATGACGCTGGGGCTGATTCCCGACGTCACAGCAGCTGTCGCCAGCAAGAGACCACCGAAATACGCGATGATCAGCGGCGACGATGCAAGACGCAGGACCAGCAGGGCGGCCAACGACCCAGCTGTGATTGACGCCGAAGCGTAGGCGGTCGTCAAAGATAACGCGACAGTAACACCGAGGAGCGATGTGGCCACCAGCGGTGACCAGATATAGAGAGCAAGAGTCAGCGTCGAAACGACACTCACGAGATGGTCGAGGTGATTGGTGCCAGAAGTCACGAACCCGATGACGTCGAACGTCACCATGACGGCAAGCAGTGCCAACAGCGCGACGCTCTCGACCCGGTTCAACCGTTCTGTCTGGTTGAACCATCCGCGACCGTGCGCCGCAAATGCGGCATCACTCCTTGTCATGGGTTCCATATGGCCTGCACTAGTAGTTCGGCATTGGGCTATGCGAACAGTCTAGGACGGTCTACAAATGCAGTTCAACAGGGGGCTACGCAAGCAGTCCGGGCTATACTAACGACCGATACCAAGAAGGTAGGCGACGGTAGACCAGAAAGACATTGGAACACCTCCTTTCAGGTAGTCTTTTGTATTGCTGATATCAATACTCACGTCTTTGGCGGACATAAACATCCCCAATATGGCTATACTTTTCATCGATCAAAGTGAAGGATCACCTTGGACAAAGGTCGAGGTGTCGGCGCGCTAGAATCACTCCATGACTGAGATCCGGGTGCTGATCACCGATGATGACCCGCTGGTACGAGTTGCGCTCTCCCACTTCGCCTCACGCGACCCGGAGATCAAGGTGGTAGGCGAGGCGGAGAACGGGCGAGAAGCCATCGCGACCGTTGAACGCTTGCTGCCGGATATCGTGATGATGGACGTTCAGATGCCGGAGATGAGTGGCATCGAGGCCACAGAAGTCATTACTTCGCGTTGGCCCGAGGTGCGTGTGCTGGCTGTCACCACCTTGGATAATCGCGAGAATGTGCTGCCGATGTTGAGCGCCGGCGCCACCGGCTACATGTTGAAGGACTCGACTGCGGACGAAATCCTCCAGGCCCTGCATCAGGCGTACGGGGGCGAGAGCTCTCTTTCGCCGCGAGTGGCCGCGATGCTCGTGCAGCACGTGCGCAACGCGTCTCCCGTGCACACCAGCGGCGAGCTTGCGCAGCTCACTGAGCGAGAATCCCAGGTCCTGCACAAGCTCTCGCTCGGCATGTCGAATGCGGAGATGGCGGGCGCCCTCCACGTGTCCGAAGGGACCATCAAGGCGCACCTCGGTAGCATCATGCAGAAGTGGAATGTGCGCGATCGCGTCCAGGTGCTCGTGAGGGCTGCCCGCGCGGGCCTCGTCGACTTCTCCTGACCCCCCCCCTGCCCACGAAATCAGGGCTTGATGCCCGCGGGGGATGGTCAACGAGTACCTCCGTTCGTTGCCGGAGCAGGGCAGTGATTGCACGAGTTGAGGGTAACGCTCGCTGAAAGGCGCTCCGTCCGGTGTGGAGGTGGTTGAGCGCTCAGCCCCGCCAGCAGCTGCGCGCGAGTGGAGTTTCCTACTCGCAGTCGCCGGGGTCTTGTGCCCTAAACCCGCAGGCATTGTGCCCGAAGGTAGTCGGCACAGCTCCACATCGACGTGGCCCGGATAGGGCGGAAACATGTGGAAAGGCGGGATCCGCGCTCAGGATGCAGTTGGCCTGAGGATCACATTGATGACCGGGTGAGGCCGCACGGCGGGACTCCAGAGCCTCACGGCGATCCCGTAGCACGGGACAGATCACTCATCGGCGACCCAATCGATGTGTTTGATGTCGATCTCGGAGGCCATATCCCGCAGGAAGCGGATCACGACCTCCCGCTCCGGCTGACTGAGTCGAGCCGCGGAATGGAACCGCCGAGCCTGATGACGTCCCACCGTTTCGTAGGCAGCCTGCCGCGTCTGGGCGGTGATACGGATCTGCAAGGCCCGGCGATCGGTCGGATGGGGACTGCGCGTCACGTGACCGCCGCGCTCGAGCCGGTCGAGGAGCTTCGTGGTGGCCGCCGCCGAGATGCCCAGATGGCCCGCGATGTCGCCCGGGGTGACCGTTCGTCCACGATTCTCATTGACGATGAGATAGTGCAGGGCGCGCATGTCGGTCTCGTTGAGCTTCATGTATCGAGCCGATGCCTCGCTGACCTTCCGCTCAGCCTCGCGCAGCGTGCCCAGAGCCTGCATCAGTCGGGAGATCTGCTCGACATCGGACTCGTCGATCTGGGAAAGATCCAGAAGCTGAGCCGCGGGGTCGTTGTCGCGGACCCCGTAGACGCCCTCGTCCGCGTCCTGCGGAGTTCCCGCTGTCTCGGCTTCCATGCACCTCAGTCTAGTACAATAAGCTAATTAATAGCTAGGTTAACTAATATCGGGCGAAACGGACGGAGAATCGTGGACAACCTGATGAAGGCCCGAGAGACAGACTCCACGGCGGCGAGCGTCCACAAACCACGGTGGTGGTTGAGGGTCCTGCTCCCGGCTCTCATCATCGTCGCGTGGCTGACCGCCGCAGCCATCGGAGGCCCGCTGTTCGGCCGGATCGACGAGGTCTCATCCAATGATCAGAGCGCCTACCTGCCCGCCTCGGCCGAATCCACTCGGGCGGGCGTCCTCGCGCGGGACTTCTACGATTCCGAGGACATCCCGGCCCTGGTCCTCATCGTCGCCGACAACGGAACTCTCGACCAGACCCAGCTCGACGCGATCTCCGGCACCGCTCAAGAGCTCGGGGGCCTCGAGGGCGTCTCCGAGATCTCCCCGCCGATACCTTCGGATGATGGCGCTGCGGTGCAGATCGTGGCGCTGATCGATTCAGCCGGCGACACCACTGCCACCGTCGAGGCCATGCGAGACCTGCTCGGCAGTGGTCCGGCGGCCGGGCTCAGCGCATATGTCACCGGACCAGCCGGACTGGCGGCCGACCTGATGGATGCCTTCGGTGGCATCGACGGCATTCTGCTGGCAGTAGCCCTGGCCGCGGTGTTCGTCATTCTGCTCATCGTCTACCGCTCGATATTCCTGCCGGTCACCGTGCTCATCACCAGCATGTTCGCCTTGTGCGCGGCGCTGCTCACCGTCTGGCTGCTGGCCCGTTCCGGCCTGTTCCTGCTCAATGGTCAGACCCAGGGGATTCTCTTCATCCTCGTCATCGGCGCGGCGACCGACTATTCACTGCTTTATGTATCGCGTTATCGTGAAGAACTCCTGCAGTACTCGGACAAATGGCAGGCCGCAAAGAAGGCTTGGCTGGGCACCGTAGAACCGGTTGCCGCCTCGGGTGGCACCGTGATTGCGGGATTGCTCTGTCTCGTGCTGAGCGATCTGAAATCCAACAGCGTGCTGGGGCCGGTGACCGCCATCGGCATCGTCTTCGCCATGCTCGCGGCCCTCACTCTGCTCCCGGCTCTGCTGGGCCTGTTGGGACGCGTCGCGTTCTGGCCACGCATTCCCCGGTTCGATCCCGGCAGCGAAGGTGAGGAGCACATCAACCGGACCGGCATCTGGGGACGTACTGTCGGGTTCGTCGAACGGCGTTCGCGTCCCATCTGGATCCTCACGACAGTGGCCCTGCTGGTAGGTGCATTCGGGGCCACGACCTTCCAGGCCCGTGGCGTGCCCGACACAGACCTCGTCCTCAGTGCCTCCCAGGCTCGCGACGGCCAAATTGCGCTGGCACGCCATTTCCCTGCGGGATCGGGGAGTCCGGCGACCGTGATCGTGGAGCAGTCCGAGCTTGACGCGATTGTCGGACTCTTCGCCGCTGATCCCGGGGTCGATTCCATCTCGGTGATCACCAGCGATTCGCCGAGCGGGCAAGCGCCGATCAGCCCTGACGGCATCACCCCACTCGGCCCGAATCGTGACCCCGAACCGACGGTGGTGGACGGGCGAGTGCTGCTCCAGGTCACCTTGTCGGATCCGGCGGACTCGGATGAGGCTCTGGCCACCATCGAACGGCTGCGATCCGATGCCCGGCAGGTCGCCCCGGACGTGCTCATCGGTGGCCCGACCGCAACGACCCTGGACACCACAATCGCCTCGATCCACGACCGTAATCTCATCATCCCGATCATTCTGATCGTCATTCTCGTCATCTTGATGCTGCTGCTGCGCGCGGTTGTCGCGCCGATCCTGCTGATCGCCACAACGATTCTGTCGTTCGGCACGGCACTGGGGGTATCCGCAGTCGTGTTCAATCACATTCTGAAGTTCCCCGGCGCCGACCCGGCTGTCCCGCTTTACTCCTTCGTCTTCCTGGTGGCATTGGGGATTGATTACAACATCTTCCTCATGACCCGGATACGCGAAGAGACTCGCACGCATGGCACCCACCAGGGGATCGTCCGTGGTCTGGCCATCACGGGCACGGTGATCACCTCGGCAGGAGTCGTGCTGGCGGCGACCTTCGCAGCACTGGCCGTCATCCCGATTCTGTTCTTGGCTCAGTTGGCCTTCATCGTCAGCTTCGGAGTGCTGCTCGACACCTTCATCGTGCGGACGCTGCTCGTGCCCGCGCTGGCGCTCGAGATCGGACCCAGAATCTGGTGGCCGTCCCGGCTGGCCAGACCAAAGCCTAGGTATGCAGTGGACGCACAGTCAGCGACTGCTGAAGCATCCCCACCGGACCACCCAGATCATGCAGCACCGAACTGGTCAGCCCCAGCCCATCGGGCCCGAAACTGACCCGGGTGTCCAATCCGACCCATCGTCCCTGGGGTTGGGTGAACAGGTGAACTGTCCACTCGACGTTCGGGTACATCCAGTCGGTCGGCTTCTGACGGATGGCGATGCCATTGGCGGCGTCCACCAGTGCGCAGAAACTGGCGAGCGGACTGACCGGTTCGCCGGTCACAAGCTCGACATCGGTCGTGAGCCAGGCGCATCCTCGTCCGGGTTCGACCGGCCCGACCCGCTTACCTCGCAGACTCGCGATGAACCCCCCGGGCCAGATGTCCGACATCCGGAAGTCGGGCTGGGTTTCGGGATCGGGCAGAGGGTCGAACGGTGATCCCGCGACCGCGCTGGTGTCCTCGGTGCTCAGCAACCAGGCCCGCCCGCGAATGATGACCCGGCCGATGGTCATGGTGGTCTCGATGAGTTCGATCGTGCGTCCTGGACGAACCACCTCGGTGTGCATTTCGATGGTGCCGCGGGGAATCTGACCCAGCAACTCGAAACTGAAACGGCTGAATCGCATCGCCGGATCGAGATGGGCCTGTCGCCAGCGCTCCATCTCGTGCACCACCAGCCCGGCGACCGGGGCGAGATGCAGTTCGTCCTCCCGCCAGGTACCGCCCGCGTGTTCGGTGGGGGAGTAGCAGTGCGGGCCGAGACGGACGAAGTAAGCGTTTTCTTCAGCGTCGATCGGTCGAGTCACGAACAGACACTGTATCGAGTGTTGGCTCGGCCACGCGACTCTTGCCATCTGCTGATCCGCTGGCAGGAAGCGACCGGGTGTCGGGCAACCGCCGTTCAGTTCATCGCTCAAACATCCTCCCGCCCTCAGCAATGATGGGAGAATCGATGGGTGATGTCAGCCGAGCCGCCGAGAGCTGGAGAGCTGCTGGTGTCCACCTCGGGGGGCAACCAGGAGTTCTTCGATCAGTCCGTGGTGCTCTTGTTGGACTGCGACCACGACGGGGCGTTGGGCGTCACACTCAACAAGCTCGCGGGCACGTCTTTGGAGGCGGTGTTGCCCGATTGGACGGCCCTGGTCGCACCACCGCGGGTGCTTTTCGCGGGCGGACCGGTCTCACCCCAGGGCGCGGTCTGCGTGGCGAAACTGCAGGATCCCACCGAAGAGCCGCCGGGCTGGCGTCCGGTGATCGGTGACATCGGCCTGCTGCACCTGGACACACCGGTGGAGATCGCCAGCGGCGGCTACACAGATCTGCGCATTTTCGCCGGCTACTCCGGGTGGGCGCCCGGCCAACTGGACGAGGAGCTCGCCCGTGGCGCCTGGTTCCGGATGCCCAGTCGCGACGAGGACATCTTCACCGCGGACCCGACGAGCCTGTGGCGCCGGATACTGCGCAGGCACGGCGGGACACCGGCGCTGCTGTCGACCTGGCCGAAAGACCCCGAACTCAACTAGAGCGGGTTACGAAAGCTGCTGGCCACGTTCACGGACGATGGCGGTGCGGACGGGGGCGCGCGGGGTTGCGAGTCCGCACGGCCGGTTGTCCAGCTGGCTAGGATGGCAAGCAACCGACTGCAACGAGGGGGCATGAGCACTTCCGTGGGTCCGATGGGCAATCAACACAAGATCCTGGTGGTCGATGACGACGCTGCCCTGGCCGAGATGCTGCAGATCGTCCTGCGGCAAGAGGGCTTTGACACCGAATGGTGCGCGACCGGTGACCAGGCATTGAGCGCATTCCTGCAATACCAGCCATCGCTCGTGTTGCTGGACGTGATGCTGCCCCGCATCGACGGCATCCGGGTCTGCCGTCAGATCCGCGAACTGTCGGGCATACCGATCATCATGCTCACTGCCCGGACCGACACCACTGACGTCGTTCGAGGTCTTGAGGAAGGCGCCGATGACTACGTTTCGAAGCCGTTCAAGACCAAGGAACTGATCGCCCGCATTCGCACCCGGTTGCGCGCCAATGTCCCCCCGGAGACACCGGCCCCCGAGTCGTTGCGTATCGGTGATCTGGAGGTCTCCACTCTGAGTCATCAGGTGAGTCGCGACGGCAAGCCGATCAATCTCACCCCCCTCGAATTCGATCTGCTGGTCGCATTGGCGAAGCGTCCCAAACAGGTGCTCACCCGTGAGGCCCTGCTGGAAGAGGTCTGGGGATACCGGCATGCGGCGGACACCAGGCTGGTCAACGTGCACGTCCAGCGGCTGCGCTCCAAGGTCGAACACGATCCCGAACACCCCGAGATCGTGGTCACCGTTCGTGGTGTCGGCTATCGCGCCGGTGAGCAGGCCGCGGGCGACGACTGATGAGCGGGCGACCGCCGCGTTGGTATGTCACGCTGGCTCGTCTCGTGCGTGCCGTCTGGGGGTCGTCCCTGCCGTTGCGGGTGATCATCATGACCATGGTGGCGTCCATCTTCGTGCTGCTGCTGGGTGGGTTCGTCTATCTCAACCAGGCGAAGAACGACCTGGTGGAGGCGAAGAAGCAGGCGTCGGTCGTGGAGGCCCGCGGTGCGCTGTACCGGATGCAGAACCAGCTGGACGACACGGATCTGGGCAGTGATTCGCTGCTGGAACGGCTCGGCCAATTGGCCAGTGAGGTGGGCAGCCAGCCCAGCCAGTTCAGCGTGATGATCGAGACGGCCGCCAGCAGCTATATGTCGCGTGGCCTGCAATCCGACAGCGTGCCCGATGAGCTTCGTGAGGCGCTGGCGGCCGACGTGGAGGGTGTCTATGTCACCCTCACCCAGGTGCGCTACACCGACGGCACGGCAGAGCCGGCAGTGGTCGTCGGCGGACATCTGTTCGCGCCGTCGGGACAGGCGTTTCCCGTCTACTTCATCTTCCCGGCCAGCACCGAACAACAGACCCTGCACATGCTGCAGCGCGATCTGGTGTCGACCGGGGTGCTGCTGATGATCTGCCTCGGGGTGATCAGCTACGTG
Source organism: Brooklawnia propionicigenes (assembly GCF_030297015.1). NCBI lineage: Bacteria > Bacillati > Actinomycetota > Actinomycetes > Propionibacteriales > Propionibacteriaceae > Brooklawnia > Brooklawnia propionicigenes. Next base: position 2,950,315 of record NZ_AP028056.1, read on the forward strand.
ATCGCCCGTGAGATCACCAAGCCGCTGCGCACCACCGGTGAGGTCGCCGGACGCATCGCCGCCGGCGATCTCGACCAGCGGATGAAGGTCAAGGGCACCGACGAACTGGCCAGCCTGGCGACCTCGATGAACAATATGGCCGGTGAACTGCAACACCAGATCGGCCGGCTGGAGGACCTGTCGCGAGTGCAACAGCAGTTCGTTTCTGACGTCAGTCATGAGCTGCGTACCCCGCTGACGACCATGCGGATGGCCACCGAGGTCCTGCATGAGTCCCTCGACAGCTTCAGTCCGCAGCTGGCGCGCAGCGTCGAACTGCTACATGACCAGGAGGAGCGCTTCGAGTCGATGCTCGGCGACCTGCTGGAGATCTCGCGCTTCGATGCCGGGGCCGCCGACCTGACCACCGACGACATCGATCTGGGTGACCTGGTCGAGGCCGAAATGCATGCTCAGCAGGCGATGGCCGCCGCGGTGGGTTCCGAACTCGTACTGCACCGTACCGGGCCCTGCGTGGTCGAGGCGGACGCCCGGAGAGTGCAACGCATCGTCCGCAACCTGCTCAGCAACGCCATCAGTCACGGCGAACACCGGCAGATCACCCTCACGGTCGCCGGTGACCTGCGGGCCGTGGCGCTGACCGTGCGCGACTACGGGGTGGGTTTCGAGCCGGAACAAGCCGACCAGGTCTTCCGGCGCTTCTGGCGTGCGGACCAGAGCCGCAATCGCATCGTGGGTGGCACCGGTCTCGGGCTGGCCATCTCGCTGGAGGACGCCCGGCTGCACAACGGCTGGCTGGAGGCCTGGGGGCGTCCTGGGGAGGGCGCCCAGTTCCGGTTGACGCTGCCGCGCAACCAGCAGATCGTCCTCGGCTCGTCGCCACTGCCATTGGAACCGACCGGGCGCGAACTCGTCGCAGGTCAGCCGGGCACGCCCTCGCACCAGGACGGGATCCAACCATGAAGCGTCTCACCATCGCGGTCTGGGTGGCCGTGACCCTGGCCCTGGTGCTGGCCGCCTGCGGGCGGTTTCCAACGTCGGGACCGATCGAGACCGTTGGGGACGGCGGCAGCGGTGAGCGCCCGACCGGCATTGACGTCGCCGCGCAACCCCCATCCGACGGGGCAAGCCCTGAGGCGATTCTCGAGGGGTTCTTCGCAGCCTCCGAATCGCCGGCCGACGGATACGCGGTGGCCCGCCAGTACCTCACTGATCAGGCGGCGAGCAGCTGGCGTCCCGAGGACGGCATCAATATCTACGACTCCAGCGGCCAGTCGCGGGTGATCACTGCCGACGGATCGGCCGTCGTGCGGGCATCGCTGGTCGGCCGACTCGGTTCGGACCATGTCTTCACCGCCGTCCGGGACACGGAGTACAACCACAATTTCGAGTTGACCACAGTCGATGGGCAGTGGCGGATCAACAATCCGGGCGAAGGCATTCTGATGTCGCGGCAGCGTTTCCAGCAGGCATTCCAACCGGTCTCGGTCTACTTCCTCAGTTCGGCGGGCAGCCGGCTGGTGCCCCAGCAGGTCTTCTTGCGGCAGGCCGAGTTCGGCTCGTCCGCTCCGGACGCGCTGGTCCGTGCGGTTATCCGGGGACCCGGTGTCTGGCTGCGTCCCGCGGTGCTCAATGCACTGCCGGACGATGTGGCATCCAGCGGTACCTGGGTGGGCGATGACGGCATCGCGCGGCTGGCCCTGAGCGAGGAGATCGAGGCGCTCAGTGCAGATCAGCGGGTGCAGGCCGCCGCGCAGCTGTTGTTCACCTTGTCGTACTTCGAGTCGATCAAGGGCCTGCAGATCAACGTGAACAATCGTCCCCTGTCGATTCCGGGTGCCGACGATGACGGCATCATCGGATTCGGTGCGCTGTCCGGGTACAACCCCGAGCGGCCGCGCGCACCGCGCGATCTCTACGCGATCCAGGGTTCGGGAATCGTCAGGCTCCCCGAAGTCGCCGGAACGGCTGCGGTAGCCCTGCCCGGGCCACTGGGAGCCGGCTGGGACCAGCAACCGGGCAGACTGGCCGTCTCCTGGCAGGGCACGCTGGTCGGCGTGGTGAACTCGGACGGCACGAATCTGTACCGTGCTGCCACCATCGATGGGGAACCGGTGGAGGTCTATCACGGGTCCGCTTTGGCCAAACCCCAGTTCGACAGCGCGGGACGGCTGTGGACGCTGGACAACACCGCTGACGGGGTGGTTGCCGTGCAGGTCCCCCAACAAGGAACGCCGCTGCTGGTGCCGATCCCCGAGATCGGCGGGGGCCAGGTGCTCAGTTTCCGGATCTCGCCGGATCTGACCCGGATGGCGGTGATCGTCCAGAACGGGCAGACCCAGCAGTTGGGGTTGTTGCGCCTGCGCGGCAGCGATCAAGGAACCATCGATGGATGGCGGGAGCTGCCGTTGAACACCGCGGCCGGCCAGATCGTCGCCTTCGGGGATGTGGCGTTCCTGTCGTCGGGGAAGATGATGGTGCTGGGAGCCAGCGAACGCGACGCCCAGTTGAGCGTGTACTCCTTCGATGTCGATGCGGCCCAGGTCACATCCCAAGGGCCGCTCCGAGACGTCGACGTGGTGGCGTTGACCGCTATGCCGCTGGACGGCACGGTCGCCGCAGCAGTGGTCACCTCGACGAGGCTCGCTCTGCGCTATGAAGCCCAGTATCGCTGGGAAGAGCTGCTGGGCGATGTCAGCGACGCCGCCTACCCGAGCTGACCTGTTCAACGACCGCGAGTCTCGACGTCCGGTTCTCAATGTGCGGAGGCTATCCACAGACGGGCACAAGGTTGACCGATCCGGACGGTGACTCACCAATACTTGCGGCATGCCAGTGACTCTTCCGGCGGCATTGCACCGACTGCGTGATGCCGCGGCCGACCTGACGCTCGGCTCTGGTTGTCCCGGCTGCCGGACGCCGGGCTGGGGGCTTTGCGAAGCGTGCCGCCGGCAGTTGCCGTCCGGCGCGCACCTGGTCGAGCGTCCGGGGTGGACCCAGATGCCACCGGTGGCGGCCTGCGGCTGGTATCGAGAGCCTCTGTCGTCGATCGTCATCGCTCACAAGGACGACGGGGCCTGGCAGCTGGCCGGGCTCTTGGGGGGTCTGCTCGGCCAGGCCGTGGGCGGGCTGAATCCGGCGGAGTGCGCTCACGTGCTGCTCGTTCCGGTGCCGTCCGACCCGGCCGCCGTGCGCAGGCGCGGCTATGACCATTCGAGCGCACTCGCTAAAGCAGCCGGCCGCAGGCTCGGCCTCGGGGTTCGTCCGCTGCTGCAGCGCGCCCGCGCCGCAGCCGATCAGGTCGGTCGCGGCAGGGACGATCGGTTGCGCGCACAGCAGGGCACCATGGTGGCTGCAGCCGGTGCATCGGCGGCGCTGATCGTGACCGATGACGTAGTCACGACGGGGTCAACGATGAGCGAAGCAGTGCGGGCATTGCGCGCTGCGGGGTACCTCGTCCGGGGCGCAGCTGTGGTCTGCGACACCCCCAGATGGGCAACTCCTCGTTAACCGCCTGAGCTGCCATCGAGATGAGTAACGTTGGTGTATGGCACGATCTATTGGAACGTCGACCAGCAGCTTCAGGGCTCAGGAAGGCGTTTCTGGTGGGTCGTGCCACGTATTTTCCGCCCCGGCGGTTTGAGCCGCCGAACGGCCGGCCGGAAACGGCTGGTCCGGACAAGGAAGGAATGATCATGGACGTCAGTATCACCGGCAGGCATCTGACCATCTCCGATGCGACCCGTGAGCAGGTCAGCGAAGAACTGACCGCGACTGTCGAGAAGCTCCGCGATCGCGTAATCCGTGCCGAGGTCGAGTTCACTCAGACCGATTCCAAGGGTGATCCGGATGGTCAAATCCGGTGCGAGATCACGTTGCGAGGCAAGGGACCGGTCATCCGGGCCGGCGCCAATGCGTCCGATAAAACGATCGCCTTCGATCGTGCGGAAGAGAAACTGAAAGCGCAGCTGCGCAAGGCCGCCGACCGGCGGAAGAGGCACCGTGGTCTGCGCGCGGCCAAGGAGTTGGCTGATCTCGACCTGGCGATGATGGCCGTCGAAGAGAGCCTCGACGAACAGGTCGCAACGCGCAAGGTGGGCAGCGGCCTGGAAGTCACCGGGGATGGCCCGCTGGTCGTGCGCGAGAAGCGGTTCAGCACCGTTCCGTTGACCTTGGCCCAGGCACTCGACGAGATGGAACTGGTCGGTCACGACTTCTTCCTCTATGTCGATGCCGAGACCGAGGAGCCGAGCGTGGTCTACCGCCGCAAGGCCTACGACTACGGGGTCATCCACCTGTCCGTCAGCTCCGAACGCTGACCGGATGGTGAGCGAGCTGGTCGGCCGGTGAGGTAGACACAATCGGGGGCGTTGCTCATCAGCAGCGTCCCCGATCCGGCTCGGCGGCCGTGCAGGTCGGTCCGGCACGGTGTAAGCCACAGCGACCACGAACTACACTGGTGGACGCTGCTGTCATAGGCGCGCATCCGGTGCGTCCAGCGGCGAGGACTCAGCAAAGGACGTATCCCGTGGGTTTCATGGACCGCCTGCTCAGTGTCGGCGAGGGACGCACGCTGAAGCGAATGCAGAAGATCGCTCAGCAGGTCAACGACATTGAGGACGACTTCGTCGCGATGGACGACGAGGAGTTGCGCTCGCAGACCGCTGATTTCAGGCAGCGTCTGGACAACGGGGAAGACCTCGATCGGCTGCTTCCGGAGGCTTTTGCGACCGTGCGCGAGGCATCGAACCGAGTGCTCGGCAAGCGCCCGTTCGATGTGCAAGTGGTCGGCGGTATCGCTCTGCACGAGGCGAACATCGCCGAGATGAAGACCGGTGAAGGCAAGACGATCGTCGCGCTGATGCCCAGCTACTTGAACGCGCTGGGCGGCGAGGGCGTGCACGTCGTCACCGTCAACGACTACCTGGCCCAGTATCAGTCCGAGCAGATGGGCCGTGTCCACCACTTCCTGGGGCTCGATGTCGGCGTCATTTTGTCGCAGATGACCCCCGCGCAGCGCCGCAAGGCCTACGGTCGCGACATCACGTACGGCACGAACAACGAGTTCGGTTTCGACTACCTGCGCGACAACATGGCGCTGAGCCCCGACGATCTCGTCCAGCGCGGCCATCACTACGCCATCGTCGACGAGGTCGACTCGATCCTGGTCGACGAAGCCCGTACGCCGCTGATCATTTCCGGTCCGGCTACCGAGAACAAGCAGTGGTACCCGGTTTTCGCCCGGCTTGCCCGCCGGCTCCAGCGTGATCTCGACTACGAGGTCGACGAGAAGAAGCGCACCGTTTCGGTGCTCTCGCACGGCATCGAGACCACCGAGGACGTCCTAGGTGTGGAGAATCTCTACGAGAGCGCGAACACACCGCTGATCGGCTATCTGAACAACTCGATCCGCGCCAAGGAGCTCTTCCACCGCGATCGCGACTACGTGGTTGCTCAAGGTGAGGTGCTGATCGTCGATGAGCACACCGGTCGTACCCTGATCGGGCGTCGTTACAACGAGGGCCTGCACCAGGCGCTGGAGGCCAAAGAGGGCGTCACCATCAAGGACGAGTACCAGACGCTGGCCACGATCACCTTGCAGAACTACTTCCGCATGTACAACAAGCTCGCCGGCATGACCGGTACGGCCAAGACCGAGGAGAGCGAGTTCCAGAAGATCTACGGTCTGGGCGTGTTGGAGATCCCGACCAACAAGCCGATGATCCGGGCCGACAAGACCGACCTGATCTACCGCACCGAGGCCGCTAAGTTCGATGCGATCGTCAAGGACGTTGCCGAGCGCTATGAGAATGGTCAACCGGTGCTGATCGGCACTGCCTCGGTCAACAAGTCCGAACTGCTCAGCAAGCAGCTGAAGAAGGCCGGCATTCCGCACGAGGTGCTCAATGCCAAGCAGCATGCGCGTGAGGCCGCGATCGTGGCGATGGCCGGACGCAAGGGCGCCGTCACGGTGGCCACCAACATGGCTGGTCGTGGTACCGACATTATGCTCGGCGGCAACCCGGAGTTCCTGGCCGATCAACTCCTGCAGGACAAGGGCATCGACCCGGTCGAGCAGCGCGACGAATACGAGGCCGAGTGGCCCGACACGCTCGAGGAACTCAGCGAGAAGACCGAGGAAGAACACGAAGAGGTCACGGCGGCCGGCGGCCTCTATGTGATCGGTTCGGAGCGCCACGAGTCGCGGCGAATCGACAACCAGTTGCGAGGCCGTTCCGGACGTCAGGGCGACCCGGGGGAGAGCCGCTTCTACCTGTCACTCGAGGACGATCTGCTGCGGTTGTTCAAAGGTGAGGTCATTGAGCGCGCCATGATCTCGCTTAACGTTCCCGATGATGAGCCCATCGACATGAAGATGATCACCCGGGCCATCGAGAGTGCACAGAAGCAGGTCGAGGCGCAGAACTTCGAGATGCGCAAGAACGTCTTGAAGTACGACGATGTGATGAACCGTCAGCGCCACGCCATCTACGGCGACCGCATGAAGGTGCTCAAGGGGGCCCCCGTCGACGAGCAGCTCCGGCAGACCGTCGACCGTGTCGTACGAGCCGGCGTCCAGCAGTTCACCGCCGGGTTGCCGGATGACTGGGATCTGGACGGGCTGTGGGCCGAGATGCGCAAGCTCTACCCGGTCGGCCTCGACCAGGACGAGTGGGAAAGCGTCGACGACGAGACCGAACTGGCTGATGCGTTCGCCGAGGACGCGGCGCGCGCCTACGACACTCGCGAGGAGACCCTCGGCGAGGAGAACATGCGCGAGCTGGAGCGCCAGGTCTGGCTGACCGTGCTCGACCGCAAGTGGCGCGAGCACCTGTACGAGATGGACTACCTGCGTGAGGGGATCGGCCTGCGGGCCATGGCCCAGCGCGATCCGCTGGTCGAGTACCAGCGCGAGGGCGCCCAGATGTTCGACCAGATGCGCGATGGTTTCGCCGAGGAGGTCGTCGGTTACCTGTTCAATATCGACGTGCAGGTCGTCCCGGATCAGCAGGCCGAGTTGACCACCGAGAGCGCCGCCGCGACCGCCGGAAAGCTGGCCGCCACCCAGCTGCGAAATGCGGCAGCATCGTCGGCCGATGAGAAGGCCCAGGCGGGCAGCGCCGTCGCCGCGGCGGAGCAGAAGCCGGCCGCCGAAGCCCAGGACCATACCGCGGCGCCGAAGCGCGCCGCGAAGGTGCGGATCAAGGGCGCCGAGACAGCGGCCGATACCAGCAAGCTCAGCTACTCCGCGCCCGACGAGCAGGGTGATACCAGCAAGAAGGTGAGCACGTCGACCAGCACTGATCCGTACGCCGGAGTCGGGCGCAACCAGCCCTGCCCGTGCGGTTCGGGCAAGAAGTTCAAGATGTGTCACGGACGCAACCCGAACGCCGCCTGAGCTGATCGGTTGTCCAGTGCTGCCCGGTGCGGCCCGCTATGGATGCGGGACCGCGCCGGGCAGCAGCACATTCAGCTGACGGCAGCTCCAGCGTCCGGCCCGCGACACCAGGCACAGGGTCGCGCACAGCCGGCCGCGCCCGTAGTCGAAGTGCAGTTGGCCCTCGACGCGCTCGGGTGAGACCTCGATGAGGTTCATCCTGTTGAGGCGTATCCGCTCGCCGCGGTGCGCCTGCGTCCAAGCCATCAGCCGTTCGCACTCGGCAGCGGACAGCCACTGCCTGAGCTGCTTGGGATCGCGGTGACCGGTGAGAGTCTCCGCGACCAGCCGGGCCGCATTTGTGGCGATCGCCTGTGCTGGCGCGGGCGCCGGGTCGGCTTGCCGGGCAGTCTCCTGGCCCAGCTCGGCCAACTGGTCCCAGCCGTGCATGCTGAGACGCTCATCGTGTGCGCACATCGTGTGGATGATCAGCGGTGGGGTGAATTCCATGCCTCAGCATGACCCCATCCGGGCCTGTCATGGCGGCCGCTCGGCCGATCTGTGGATAAGTTGGCTTTCGTGAGACTTGCCTAGACTCGATCACAGGACCGGACGAGGGAGACCCGATGACAGAGCGAGTACTGGTGTGCGTACCTGTGGACACCGATCAGGCGCGTCAGATCGCTCGCGGGCACAGGATCGACGACCCCCTGCAGGCATTCACCGCGGGCCCCCTCCTCTACGAGACCTTCGGGCTGCAGCCGTCGGACGATGAGGAGGCGGAGTACGCGACCTTGCTGTTGGCCGGCCTGTGGGGCCTCATCCACCACGGGCAGCGGCTCGTGTTGACCGCGATGGTGGATCCGCAGACCCTCAGTCCGGGCGAGGAAACCCCCAATGGCGGCGTGACGCTTGCCGGCCTCGGTGCGGGCTCGGTCGAGGCCTGGTTCAGCGACGACGACCAGGCACCCATCGAGGCGGTTTGCGCAGCGGTCGGCGGGCTGGAGCTTGACGAGGCCTGGGAGTTGCCGGAGGTGGCAGCGCTTCATGCCGATCACGATCTGGCCTGGCATTCTGTCACCGAACTACCCGAGGAGTGAATGATGCCCAGAGCGATGTGGGAAGGCGCGGTTTCTTTCGGGTTGATCGTCATACCCGTCAAGCTCTACGGCGCCACCGAGCCCGTCGACGTGCCATTGCATCAGGTGCACGGCGTCGATGGTGGGCGGATCCGCTACCGCCGGGTCTGCGAGATCTGCGGGCAGGAGGTGCCCTACGATCAGATCGACCGAGGCTACACCGCAGCCGATGGACGCGTGGTCGTGCTCACCAAGCAGGACCTGGAGCAGCTGCCGCTGGCGAGCAAGGGCACGGTCGAGATCTCCACCTTCGTGGACGAATCGGAGATCGACCCGGTCTATTTCGAGAAGACCTACCTGATCGAGGCCAAAGGCGTCGGCGTCAAGCCGTATGTACTGCTGCGCGACGCATTGGCCAAGACCGGTAAGGCCGGCGTGGTCAAGGTGGCGCTGCGCACGCGGGAATCGCTGGCGCTGATCCGGCCGCGCGGAGACCTGCTGGTGATGGACACGATGCTGTGGCCGGACGAGGTCCGCGATCCGTCATTCGCCGCACCGGATACCGAGGTGCATGCCAGCCCTGCCGAGGTGACGATGGCCGAGACGTTCATCGGTCAGATGTCCGGGCATTGGGAGCCGTCCGAGTACACCGACAGCTATCGGGCGGCTCTGGAGGCGCTGGTGACAGCCAAACTCGAGGGCGCGACGGTTCCCGAACCGGTCAAGACCGAGGGCGGTGGCGAAGTCGTCGACCTGATGGCCGCTCTGCGCGCGTCGGTCGAGGCGGCCAAGAAGCGCGGTCACGCATCCTCGGGCAAGTCCTCGGGTTCGGACAAGGACGAGGCAGCGGCGGGCTGAGACTGCCCGGCTGCCCGATCAACGGCCGAGACGCCAGCGGCCCCGTGGACACGGGAGCCGCTGTGCGCGATGGCTGAACTGGTCGGGCCCTACTTCTGGCCTTGTGCCGCCTTCATGAAGCGGCGCTGGTAGCTGATGACCTGGTTGGTCGAGGTGAAGCGGGCCAGGTAGGCCGGCTCGGCGGTCACCACGACGCGGTCGGCCATGTCGGAGAACTCATCACTGGCCAGCAGGTTGTCGATGTCGGGATAGTTGTGGTCACCTTCCATCGAGCAGATGATCAGCCGGGTGTCGGGCAGATTCGCATTGCGCAGCAACCGGAGGTTGTGGCGCACCGAATCCAGGCCGTCGCTGCCCTCGTCGTCGGTGATGTGGCGGTAGGCGATGATCGTCCGCGCCCGCGCCACGGCCTCCTCCGGATCCAGCCCGGCGTCCGTGCTGGCCAGGTAGTCGGTGGACAGCATGTAGTCGCTCAGTTCGGCGGCAGCATCGACGTCGCCACCGTCAACGCGGGCGAGCAGTGCGACCATCTTCTCCGACTGCATCAGGCGATGCCTGATGAACGAGTTGATGAAGTACGGTCGGGCCTGCAGCGCCAGCTGGGTCTGGTAGCCCTCGAACATCAAGGTGTAGTTGATGCGGAAGCCGGCTTCGGTGAGCTTGAGGGTCAGATTGTGCCCGCGCAGTGCGTCCTCGGTGGCGGGCTGCCAGTAGCGGCGGTCGAGACGGCCGTCGCCGGTGAGCAGCTGGCCGACATTGTCGGCATTGACCGGACCGGTGTGCGGCACCTTGATGACAACACGATCCTGGCCGAGCAGTTCCTTGAAGAAGGTCGCCTCTTCCAGAATCTTGTTGAAATCCGGCTCGAATGGATTGTTGAGTTCCACCGAGATGTCACAGCCCGGACCGAGAATGCGTCCGAGTTCGGCCATCACCTCATCACGAGTGCTGAACTTGTGATCGATGTTCGCCTTGGGATTGTTGATGAACAGGTCGTAGATGATGCCGGGGTTGCAGGTGAGGTTGCCGAGCAGGGGAGCGATCGGGGCGACCTCGTAGGGGTTCGCGGAGTCGGCGGAGTAGATGACAGCAGTCGGGCGCTTGCGTCCGTCGCTGTCATAGCCGATGTCGCGCTTCAGGTTGACGTTCAGTAGGCCGTCGGGCTCCAGCTCGTATTCGAAGCGGAACCCGGCCGGAGTGTGGCCGGGTTCGGCCTTGAAGTAATCACAGATGCGGACGAACTCGTCGGTCACGCCGATGTGGGTCGCGGTCTCGGCGAGCAGCGAGAACTGCAGTTCGTCGATGGGTTGGGCGAGGACGCGGGAAAGGTGGTCACTGACGCCGCGCGCAGGCTCAAGACCGAGCGAACGCAATCGCAGTTGTAGCGGAGGTGTCATCGAGGATTCTCCTAACTTCTGATGGTTGATGTCGCCGTTGCGGGGTTAGTTGGTGGGTTTCAGGGAATAGCCGCGTTCGGTCAGGCCGCGTTCGATGAGGTTGATGGAACGCGTTTGTTTGATGATCAGGTAGCCGAGCGGGATGAAGAGGATCGATATCGCCCAGGCAAGCAAGACGTTGCTGGGGTAGATGAGGACGATGCCCACCAGCACGAGGGTGCCCAGTAGCATCTCCGAATTGCGCCGACCCTTCAACAGCTTGCGGGTGGTCAGTAGATTGTCGACGATCGCGCGCTTCTCTGCGGACGTCTTCCGGCCCGACATGCGATCGTCGAGCTCTTGGTGGTGTTCCTTGTTCTCGCGTACCTGTTGGAAGATCCCCCGCGCAAGATAGCCGGCGGCGAGGATGGCGAATCCGACTGCCCAGATGGTCTGACCGCGACTGGCGAACAGACTCGCCAGGACACCCAGCGAGAAGACCGTCATCAGGTAGATCCCCCAGCGCTGGCTCATACTCTCAACTCCCCGTTGTAGTGTCGTGCCAACTCCACGTTACCGAGTACCGAGCAGTTGTCCACGACCTCGAAGCTGAAGCCGGGGAACTGCTGCTCTTTGAGCTTGATGAACGCGGGCGTGGACAGACCGCCGGTGAGTTTGATGACCGAGTCCATTGGCACTACATCGGCGGCCAGCCTCACCACGTCATAGAGCACTTTGTTCATGGACTTGAGCATGGTGGCGAGCATCTCGTCACGGGTGGCGGCCAATGTCAGGCCATGCCAGGCTGCGGTGCGCTTGTCCAACGACTGGCGATCGCCGGTCAGATAGGGATCGAAAGTCACCTCGCCGTCGGTGGTGTACCGGTCGATGCACGAAGGCAGGTATTCGGTGTTGAACTGCTCGCGGGTCATCTCGCGGCAGAACTGTTCGTAGAACCAGTCGATGCCGAATCCGCCGGCGGTGGTGGCGTAGATCTGCCAGATGCCGGGCAGCGCAGAGTTGCGTAGATAGTAGCCGGGATTGGTGACCGGTTTGTCGATCAGGACCGAGACCATGTCCGAACTGCCGGCGGTGTTCATGATGCGGCCCGCCCGATCGTTGTGGGCACCCATCTGAGCGGCGGCCATGTCATTGGTGCCGACCGCGACCGGAATACCCGCCGGAATGCCCAGCTGTTTCGCAGGAGCGGGCAGCAGCGCGCCGAGTAGTTCACCTGGGTTGCGGATCTCGCTGAACCATTCGTGTTTGAGGTCGAAGGCATCGAGTAGTTCAGCCGACCAGCCGCCCTGGGTCGTCGTTTCGTAGAGCCCCAGCATGGACGCGTTGACCAGGTCGACCATCCACTCGCCGGTGAGGCGATGATGGACATAGGTCGGCAGATGACCGATACGGTGGGTGCGTTCCAGCACTTCCGGCTCGTTCTGCTGCATCCACAGCACCGTCATGATGCCGGCGCCGCCGGCGAACGGATAGATGCCCGCGATCGACAGGTACCGGTCCTTGCCCACCTTCTCGTTGATGTAGTCGGTGATGGAGCGACTGCGGCGGTCCATGTGGGTGATGATGTTCGGGTACGCCAGGGTTCCGTCTTCGGCGATGAAGACCGGCGAGGGGGAGAAGGTGTCGTAGCAAAGGACCCCGATCTGCTCGCGCAATTCGGCGGGCAGCCGTTTGGCGGCCTGGCTCGTGGCATCGAAGAGCACCTCGGGGTCGATCTCGACCTTCTCACCCGGGAGCAGGATGTAGGGGTAATCCTGCTTTTCGGAGGCCAGCACACGGAGATCGTCGTCGAGGATCTCCATTTTCACCGCTGACGTTCCGAAATCGATCGACAGGTAGTACACGGTGGATGGTCCTTTCAGGCCTGGAATGCCGCGAGTTCGGCCAGTCCGGTGTCCAGAGCCGCACGGATCTGGGATTCAGCCTCGGCGCCGATGGGCCGGAGCGGACGTCGCGGCGCACCCGCGCGGTAGCCACGAATGTTCATGGCAGCTTTCAGGCTTGCCACGCCCTGCTTGCCGCCGCCGCTCTTGGCGACGCCTTGCAGTAGCCGGTAGTAACGACGAGCAGCTTCCGGGGAGGCAGTGAAGTAGAGGTCGGTGAGTCGTGCGCATTCGTCCGGCAGGTAGTTGGCCGCCGAGACCACGCCACCGGGCCCGTCGAAGGCCAGGCAGGTCATGATGTTGCTCAGCGAACCCGCCATCACGGCGAAGTCGTCGCGCGACCCGGCGGCCACCATGTACTCGGTCATCATGGTCGGCGAGGTGTCCTTGATGCCCGCGATGTTCGGGTGGTCGGCCAGCTCGGCGAGCACCTTCGGCGGAACAGTCACGCCATTGGCATAGCCCGGCGCCACGTAGAGCAGCACAGGAACCGGGCTGGCGTCGGCCACCGCTGTGTAGAAGTCGGCCAGTGCTGGGCCATCGTCGAGCTTTGCGAAGTAGTTCGGGGTGAGTACGGAGATGTAGTCGATGGCATCGGCCCAGGGCTCCAGCGTGCGGATGAACGCGATCGTGGTGCGGGTGGATTCCCGTCCGGCGCCGACGATCAGGGTTTTGTCGCCCTTGTTCGCGGCTGCGGTCGCGATCACGGTGCGCGACTCATCGTCATCAATGGCCTTGAACTCGCCGTTGGTGCCCAGCACCATGTAGCCGGCCACTGCGGTGGCCCCCCACATGCCGAAGTTGAGCTCGAGAGCGGCGACGTCAACCGCCTCATCGGCGGCGTCGAACGGTGTCGCGACGGGGATGATCACGCCGCGCAGTTGGTGGTTCATAGTGCTCCAAACAGATCGGCCGAAGAACACGACAACAGACGAACAGGCATCCGGACGACCGCTATGTCGTTGTCAGTCCCGGCAACTGGCTTGCATACATGCTATAGGAAAACCCAGAGCCCTGCCAGTTGTGAACGCGCAATTGCCTCATCAAGGGGTCCGCGCCCTGCCAATGGTGGCAGCGGCGCGGATCTCTTGATGCACTTGCGGACCAGGTCTTGGTCAGAAGAAGAACTGGTAGAGGCCGATGAGGCCCATCACTGTCATCAGTACCGAGGAAATGATCAGCAGCACCTGCAGGAACGGCTTCATCCGCAGTTGCTTGGGCAGCACCTTGTATTCGGTGAACAACAGGATGAATCCCCACAGGCCCAGGGCGAAGACGCCGCCCAGGAGGCCCGCGAAGGCGATCACGGTGGTGTAGCTGACGCCGGTGAAGGCCAGGAAGATCGCGACGCCGAGAGTGTAGGTGGCAACGCCCAGCTTCACCTTGACCCAGTTGGCCGGGTTGGCGACGGCCGGGAATGCAGGCGCGAAGGCCTCCCGGAATGTGTAGGGGTACGTCGTGGTCAGCAGGGCCTGTTGCGAGCCCCAGAACACTGCCCACATGGCCACCATGTACAGGTACTTCAGCACGGGATGAATAGTGGTGAAGAACGCGGCTTGTGCGGTCAGGATGTTGTTGTTGCCAGGAACTTCCTGCAGGCCGTCGGTGCCGAGGATGACAACGCCGAGAACCATGAAGGTGATCGCGAAGATGCCGACTGCAGTAAAGGAGCTGACCGAGTCGATCTTGACGGCCTTGACGCCGTGGCCCGACCTCGCCAGGTTCTCCTCGTCCATGGCGATCGGAATGAGCTCGCCCTTGCCCAGCGCCTGCAGTTGCAGGTTGATGTCGGCATTGTCGGCGCGGCCGAGCATGCCCCAGGTCTTCTCGCGGAAGGTGCCGATATAGCCGATGTAGTCGTAGATGCCGCCGCCGAGAGCACCGATGTAGGCCAGAATCTCAACGGGAATGGCGACTGCCGCCACGTCCGGGAACTTCTGCTGGACCCATTCAGGGTATGCGGAGGGGATCTCCGGCAAGAACAGGCCGCGCACCATAGCACCGAGATCGGGCTGCGAGACGATGAGCGCGACGACCGAGAAGAAGACCAACAGACCAACGACGGCCGTCTGCAGGTTCTCGACAAAGCTGAAGTTCTTGACCCACAACGTCACGTAGGCGATGAGGCTCCAGGCGATGCCGGCCCACAGCCAAGGTTCCTGTGAGCCGGTGATGACCCAGGGAGTCCACTGGCTGAGGGCGAGAATGTAGGCGACGCTCCAAGCCGGGAAGCAGACGGCGGCCAGCGTGCCGAAGAAGACAGCCAGCCAGTGCCGGCCGATTCCCCGCTGCCCGACGCCGGGCAGCAGATGACCCATGCGTGCGAAGGGATGCTCGCCGGTGATGACCATGTAGCGCCCGGCGGCGTAGGTGACGGTGGCCTTGAAGATGGCACCGAGGACGAATGTCCACAAGATGGTGTAGCCGAAGACTGCGCCGCCTCGAGTGGCTTGGAAGACCTCGCCATTGCCGATCGTCACAGAAGCCAGGATGAATCCCGGCCCCACGATGCTGGCTAAGTCGAGGAATCGCTTGGAAGCAAGTTTCGGGTCTTGCTCGGGATACCGCAAGGGCTCCAGTATGGGTGTCGTTTCAACCCCAGTACTCATCGGATCGCTCCTTTGTGACCGGGGAGCTGCGCCGGTTGCGACAGCTCCAGAGGCCCGGTGGTCCATCCTTGGCCGCACTGGCCGGAGAACCGCTGGGTGTGGGACGCCGCGCATCGCGCGACGCTGGAGAATGCAGAGTCGTCTGCTTGTGAGTCTTCCGGCACCTGGAACAGGCCCACCGGGGTCGTAGTCCGAATCACTGGCAACGCTGCCTCCTTCATGGGCTACAACTGGTCTCCTGCGTCCAGGTGCAGCGCCTATATGCTACATACAACGCGCCCGTCAGCGCAAGGTCACCCCAGCCCTCCCGGTTCGGCGATTCAAAAAGAGTGTCACTAGGTGATATACGAACTGATCTTGCGCTCGACGGGCCATTTCCGGCGAGCATAGCATCCGTCTGCCCAGCTACTGGTCACGGCTGGCGCAGAAAATCGTATGCAAAAGCACTCACTCAGGGTCGAATCGTGTGAACTTCCTATAGCATTGACTCAATCAACTGGTCACCGACCGACCACTGACTGCTGACCCGCGTGAAGATCAAGGCACCGACGCCGCGCTGGCGTCGGGGCGATGAGGGACCGCAGTCGCTTCAGAAGGGAAGCAACTTCATGGCCATCAACACCATTGCTCTGGTGGGCGCGGGTTACATGGGCGGCGGGATCGCTCAGGTTTTCGCGATCGCTGGGCACCCCGTCATCCTGGCGGACGCCGACGCCGAACTTACGAAAAGGAACCTTGCCCGGCTGATCGCCGAGGCCAAGGACTGGGAAGGGCGGGGCCTTTTCCTGCCCGGCCAGGCTGCACTTGTCGAGAAGCATCTCAGCGCGGCGCCGAGCATCGAGGAAGCTGTTGCCGATGCCGATTACATCCAGGAGGCCGTGCCGGAGAAGCCCGAGATCAAAGACGCCGTGTTGCGACGCATCGAGGCTGCCGCTCGTCCGGACGCGATCATCGCGTCCAATACCTCGACGCTACCGATCGGCGGTCTTGCCAAGTCACTGAACAAGGCCGACCGCTTCCTGGGCGTCCACTTCTCGAACCCATCGCCGTTCATTCCCGGCGTCGAGGTGATCTTGCACGCAGGAACCGACGAGTCACTGGTGCCCGAGGTCGAAGAACTCGTCCGCTCGACCGGGAAGCTGACCGCGCGGCTCAGTGATTCGCCCGGCTTCGTGCTCAACCGCCTGCAGTATGCGCTGCTCAAGGAGGCCATCAGCATCGTCGATGACGGGGTAGCCAGCGCCGAGGACGTCGATATCATCACCCGTACCACCTTCGGATTCCGGCTGCCGTTCTTCGGCCCGTTCGCGATCGCCGACATGGCCGGCCTGGATATCTATCTCGACTGCTTCAAGACCTTTGAGGACAACTTCGGCGAGCGTTTCGCGACGCCCGAAGGGCTCAAGAAACTCGTCGCCGAGGGTCATCTGGGCACCAAGTCGGGTGGCGGCTTCGTGATCCCGGCCGGCGACACCACCGACCTGGTGGCCTACCGCAACACCGCCTACGCACGGCTGCAGCAGCTGCTTGCCGAGCTCGGTGAGGCTCCAGGCGTCAAGTAACACTTTGCCGGACACAGCAAACCTGCCTATCAAGAGGAAGACAGTAGACAATGTCGAAGTACAACCCGGACAATTGGCCGATCGCCTGCCCCATGCTGGTCTTCGGCGGGCTCGACTCGAAAGGCGGTCCCATTCAGGATGCGGATGCCTCCGAATGGCACGCGCAGATGAAGGAGGTCGCCGACCTCGGCTTCACCGAACTGGATCCGCTGGATGTATGGGTGCGAGTCGGCGATCTTTCGCCGCAGCGGTTGGACGAGTTCAAGCAGGCCTTGGCCGACACCGGGCTCACTGTTCCGGGTATCTCCACCTCCCGTAAGTCGGTGGTCGATGCCAGGCGCGGCGACGAGTACCTGGCTTATGGCCACCGGGTCATCGATGCGGCAGTGTCGCTGGGCGCGGAGGTAGTTTCGTTCGGCTTCTTCCAGGCCACTACGCCGGCCCAGAACGCCGCCGTGTGGTTCTGGCTGGCGCAGGGGCACAAGGACTCGGCTGACCCAGCGATCTACGAACTGGCGGTCGACCGCATCCGCGAACTCGCTGTGCATGCCGAATCCGTGGGTATCCAGATCACCTTGGAGATGTATGAGGATACCTATCTGGGAAGCTCGGACGGCTGCGTGAAGTTCGTCACCGATGTCAATCACCCAGCTTGCGGGCTGAACCCCGATCTGGGCAATCTGGTGCGGTTGCATCGTCCCTTGGAGCCGGTGACCGAGGCATTCGAGAAGATGCTGCCGTACACGAACTACTGGCACATCAAGAACTACACTCGCGATTTCGATCCGGCCACCGGAGCCTATGCGACTCATCCGGCTCCACTGCCGGGCGGGTACGTGAACTATCGGCCGATCATCGCCCGGGCCCTCGAACTCGGCTTCGAGATGCCGTTCATGGTGGAGCACTACGGGTCGGATTCGCTGTGGAATCTTGCGCAGTCGCGCGAGTACATCCGTTCGGTGCTGCGGGCCAAGATGGCCTGATCACTGATCAGCGGCAGACGCCCCTCCGGAGATTCCGGAGGGGCGTTTTTCGTCGTCAGTCCAGCGGGGCGGAGGCCGGGAACAGATCGCCGTTCTCGTCGAATTCCAGTTCGGCCGGTTCGGTCAGCTGGGTGAGTGCCGGATTCGCGGCGACCTCGTCCAGCAGGGGTTCGGAAACCCAGATCTCGGCCACATCGAGGGTATCGACGATGCGGACGATACGAGCCTTACTCGGGTCCGGAAGCAAAGTCAGCCGTGTCGCGCATTGCAGCGCCATCTTCTGGTTCGCCATGAACGGGGCGATTCGTGAGCCGGCGATGCCGTTCGATGTCACACCATTGGTGAACATCGCGACGAAGTCGATCTGGTTGAACAGCCGGGCCGTGGTGATGTCGGCCAGGCCGATGCCGGTCGCATTTCCGTGCGATTCGGGCGTCAGATCGAGCACCACGATCTGGTTGACGTTCATTTCGGGATTCTTGACCCCGATCAGCGAGCGCCCGAGCACATTCGGATCCATGCCATCACCGGAGATGTTCTTGCCCATGTAGTCGACGACCAGCACATCGATATCGTGGATCAACAGTTTCGGCAGATGCCGACGCGATTCTTCGAGCAGCGTGGGTTCGGTCTGCTCGATCTTGCCGGTTTCGATCAGCACGACATCGCGGGTCTGATCGAGCGAGTTCTCCAGTACACCGACTCCGAAGATGATGTTGCCCCTCTCGAACATCACCGGCGCGATCGTCTGGATCATCTTGCCCGCCATGTGCAGGCCACGGGAGTGCGCCTGCAGAGCGCCGCGGTGCTTGCCGACGCCGATGGCGGCCATCTTCATCAGGCCCGACTCGATCGGCCCGACGATATCGGTGTGCGCCTTGATCCGGTTGCACAAGATCAATCCGTCGCAGGCCAGCGCATCGGAGGAGAAGAGCACCTTCAGCCCGTCCACCTCGCCCAGCTCGGTGACGTCGAGGCTGGAGATGATCTCGCAGCCGGTCGCCTCCGGGGTGAAACCCATGCCGAGCAGCATCTGCCGCTGTCCATCGGCCGTGGCCCCGCCATGGCTGCCCATGGCGGGGATGATCACCGCAGAGGCACCCTTCGACTTCACCCAATCGGCCAGCGTGCGAACGATCAGCGGCATATTCGCGATGCCGCGGCTGCCGACCGTGATCCCGATCCGCTGCCCGGGCTTGACGGTATCGGCGAACTCCGGTTCGGCGAGTTGCTCATTGATGCGTCCCGCAACGTCGTCGAGCCGCGGGGCCTGCAGATCCTGATGAACCCTGGCGAACCGAGGCAGTGCGATGTCGTCAAGAATCAGATTGAGTGAGTTCGTCACAGGTTTCTCCTACAGGTCAGTTCGTCTCGGACGCGAATAGATCCGCATCGCCCAGAGCCCGCATCAGCATGCAGAATGATGTTGCTCCCGGGTCGGGCACGCCCAGAGATTTTTCACCGAGCACACGCGAGCGCCCGAGCTTCGACACGAAATCCGCGGTCCGGTCTGCGGCGCTCTGCGCAGCGGTGGTTGCCTGCTGCCAGGCTTCGGCCAGTGGGACGCCTTCGGCCTGCTTGGCACTGAGGGTGTCGGCGAAGGGAATGAGCGCGTCCACCATCGTCTTGTCGCCGACCGTAGCGCCGCCCAGCCGCTGCACCGCGTCGACCGCGTCGCGCACCCCGGTCACGATGGCCTGCGGTGACGCCGGGGTCTCATCGCCCAGCGCCCTGCCGAAGGCGGTCAGTATGGCGCCCCACAGCGCTCCGGACGTGCCGCCCGCACTTTCGGACCACTGGGCGCCGGCACGCACCAGCAAGGTGCCCGCGCCGGCACCTGCCTCGGCCGCCCGATGGGCGGCCTCCACGGCGCCGGTAGCGCCGTAGCGCATGCCCTGGCCATGATCGCCGTCCCCGGCGATCGCATCCAACTTGCCCAACTCGGCTTCGTTGTCGATCGTCACCTGCTTGATGACCTCCAGCCCCTTCACCACCTGGGCCGCCAGCGCCTGGGAGGCTTCGCTGCCCGGGGTGATCGGAGTCTCGGCCTGGTCGGTGTCATCGCTGACCTGGCGTTCGGCTCGCTCGGCGACCGCGCCGCGTCGCAGCGCGATGGTATCGACCGGATCGCACCACAACTCCTCCAGCTCATCGTCGAGGAAGGTGATGGTCAGTGAGATGCCGGCCATGTCCAGGCTGGTCATCAGTTCGCCGACCTCCGGCAGCACCGGGGTGACACCCGCGTCGGTCAGCCGCTCGGCGACTCGGTTCCAGACCACATAGAGCTCTTCGCACTTGACCGTGCCGAGCCCGTTCAGCAGGACGATCGCCCTACCGGAGTAGCCCTCGGTACCGATCTCCAAAGCTTCCGCCATGACGCCATCCACCAGCAGATCGGCGATCTGGCTCGCGGTGCCCATCGGCACCTCGTAGACTCCCGGCTCTCCGTGCACGCCCAGCCCGACCGACATCTGACCGGCGGGGACATGGAACAGCGGCTCCGCGGCGCCCGGCAGCGTGCAGCCGTCGAAGGCCACGCCGAGCGAGCGGGTGCGATCATTGGCTCGCCAGGCGAGTTCGGTGACCTCGTCGATGGTGTGGCCGCGCTCGGCGGCGGCGCCGGCAATCTTGAAGACGACCACATCGCCGGCCACGCCGCGGCGTTTGCGGGTGTCATCGCGAGGTCCGGAGGCCACGTCGTCGGAGACCTCGATGGTGCGCACGTCGTAGCCCTCGGCGCGCAGACGTTCGGCGGCCTGGCCGAAATGCAGCACATCGCCGGCGTAGTTGCCATAGGTGATGATGATGCCGCCACCGTTGTCGGCGGCCTTCGCGACGGAGTAGGCCTGGGAGGCAGACGGTGAGGCGAAGATATTGCCACAGACCGCGCCATGGGCCATGCCGGGCCCGACCCAGCCTGCGAAGGCGGGAAAGTGACCGGAACCGCCACCGACGATCACCGCCACCTGGCCGTCGGGGCTGGCGGTGGCGCGCACGACACCGCCATGCACTGCCTTCACATACTGCGGGTAGGCCGTCGCCATCCCGGACACAGCTTCGAGCGCGAAGTTGGACGGATCGTTGAACACACGAGTCATCGACGACTCCTCAGATACGGACGCGGCCTGCGTCTGGGTAAATGGTTACTCGGTTCGGTATTCGCTTCTACGGGAATCCCGGGCAGCCGGCCAGACTCGGACCGGCCGTGCTGGGCACTGAATATCATACACGATCCATGGCTTGCGGTGCCGCAGCGGCCGCCGGTCAGGGTGGCCGGGCAGCGCAACGGGCCGCCGCCCGCAAGGGCAACGACCCGTCGTCGCTATATGGAGTGGCGCAGTTCGCGGCTCCTTAGAACGCGCTCACTCGCCGGAAGATGCTCTCGGCATCGATGCCCGCATTGGCCAGTAGGCCGTCGTAGGGGCCGGCGGGCTGGTAGGCGTGCGGCACGCCGATCGGCAGCAGCCTGGCGGGTTGTTCGCGGCAGAGCAGTTCGGCGACGGCACCGGCCAGGCCACCGGTCTCGTAGTGCTCTTCGACAGTGACCACCGCACCGGTGCGCGCTGCCGAAGCACAGATGAGTTCGGCGTCCAGGTGCGAGGGCGTCGGCATGCCGATCAGATCGACCGAGATATCGGCCGCGGCGAGCTGCTCGACCGCGGCGACGGTCTGCACCGATTCGTAGCCCGTGGTGATGATGGTGACATCCGAGCCGTCACGCAGGTGGCGGCCCTTGCCGATCTCGACGGGTTCCTCGGGGAACAGATCCGGCAGGCCCTGGGCGCCGATCCGCATGTAGGTCGGTCCGACGTGGTCGAGCATCGCGGCCACGCAGCTGCGGATCTCACCGGGATCGCTGGGGGCGAAGACCACCAGGCCGGGGATCATGCGCATGATGGCGTAATCCTCGAGGGAGTGGTGGGTAGCCCCCAGATCCGCATAGGTGAATCCGCCGTTGCGTCCGACGATCTTGGCGTTCTGGCCCATGTAGCCCAGGTCGTTGCGCACCATTTCGTAGCTGCGCGACGTCACGAACGGGGCGATGGCGGCGAAGACGGGAATCAATCCCGTGGTGGCCAGACCGGAGGCGATACCGGTGACGCCCTGCTCCATGATGCCGAATTCGAAGTAGCGCTCGGGATAGGCCTTGGCGAAATCGCCGAAGCCCGAACTCTTGCCGGAGTCTGCCGACAGCACCACGATGCGGTCGTTGTCCGCGGCAATGGCGGTCACCGCGCGTCCGAATTCCTTGCGGGGGTCGGTCAGCTGACTCATCGGGTCACCTTCTGTTCGCATTCGGCGATCTTCGCGTCCAGTTCCGTGATCGCCTGCTCCAGCTCGCCCTCGGCGGGCTTCCAGTAGTGATAGGCCAGCGTGTCCTCGGCGAAGCTGATGCCCTTGGCCTTGGTGGTGTGAGCGACGATCACGCTCGGCTTGCCCGGCGTGAACGGTGCGGTGTCCAGCGCGGCGAGGATCTCGGTCATGTCGTTGCCGTTGATCTCGCGGGCCGCCCACCCGAAGGCCTCGAACTTGCCGGCGATCGGAGCCATGTTCATGACCTGGGCGACGGGTCCTGAGATCTGCAGGCCGTTGTTGTCGACGATCGCGATGAGATTGTCGACCTTGTGGTGAGCTGCCGCGGCGGCGGCCTCCCAGTTGGAGCCCTCCGGAAGCTCGCCATCGCCCATTACCGTGAAGACTCGGGCCGTCGTCCCGGCCAGCCGCAGGCCGAGCGCCGCACCGACCGATATCGACAGGCCATGACCCAGCGCACCAGTGTTGCCCTCCACACCTGGCAGCTTGTGCATGTCCGGATGTCCGCCCAGGGCGGTCATCATGGCGCCGTAGGTCTGGAGCAGTGCCGGATCGAAGTAGCCGCGTTCGGCGAGCACTCCGTACTGGCCCATGGCCTTGTGTCCGGCACTCAGCAGGAAACGGTCACGTTCAGGCCAATCCGGGCGAGCCGGATCGACGTTCATGATGTCGAAGTACAGCGCCGTGATGAGGTCGATCGCCGACATGGCACCGCCCAGATGGCCGGAATGACCGGTTTCGATCATCCGGACGACATTGCGGCGGGCTCGGGCAGCATGCAGTTCGAGTTCGGCTACCCGATCGCTCACAGCTGCTCGGCCTCAATCTCCACCACGCGGGCGACCTTGACACCACTGCGCGAATTGGGATCGAAGGTGTTGGCAAGATAGAGCTCGAGCAGCACCTTCGCGGTTTCGACGCCGGTTGTCTGGGCGCCCATGGCGATCATGTTCGCATTGTTGCTCAGCGTGGCGCGCTGAGCCGAGTACGGGTCTGCGATCAGTGCGCAGTAGGCGCCCTTGACCTTGTTCGCCGCCAACGAGACACCGATGCCGGTACCGCAGACCACCACACCGCGGTCGTACTTGCCCTCGGCGACCGCGTGCGCCACGTCAGCTGCGACATTGGCATAGATCGGGTCATCCGAGCCGAAATCGGTCACCTCATGACCGAGTGATTCGGCCTTGGCGATGAGTGCCTTCTTGAGCTCTGCCGCGTTGGGATCACAGCCGAATGCGAGCTTCATGGATCTTCCTCTCCCGTGAAGATGATGAGCGGTGGCGGGCAAACCCGTGCGCCGCATTACCTCTAAGATATATGATCGAGCGCAGGCATGCAGCCGATGGGTTGTCCGTGACGATACCCCTGCGCGAGGCTGCCAGCCTGTTCGCTACGTCATCTTTTCGCTGCCTGCAGTGGTGCGGGCGCCGTCCCAAGGAGGAATCGAATGTCGGAAACTGGAAACCCGTTTCCCGAGCAGCGCACTGCAGTGGTCACCGGGTGTGGTGCCCCGGCCGGTATCGGACGCCACGTCGCCCGCAGGCTGGCGTTGTCCGGGTACAACATCGCGGCTGTCGACATCAACCCCGCGGTAGCGGACTTCGCCGCTGAACTTGCCGCGGAGTTCACCGAACAGAAGACCATCGGTGTGGTGTGCAATATCGCTGACGAGGCCTCGGTCAACGCCGCCTGGCAGCGTATCGATGCCGAACTGCCGCAGGTCGTGGGCCTGGCCAATGTCGCCGGGATCGCGTGTCCCACTCCGCTGCTCGAACTGACCGTGGACGAGTTCGACAAGGTGATGGGCGTCAACGCACGCGGCACGATGCTCATGATGCAGTACGGTGCTCGGCGGATGATCCAGGCCGGGGTCGGCCGGATCGCCAACTTCTCGTCCATCACCGCCTATGACGGCGGCGGTACGTTCAGCAAGATCGCCTATGCGGCCGGCAAGGCAGCGGTCATCGGGCTCACCCGCGGCGGTGCCCGCGAACTCGGTCAGTACGGCATCACCACCAACTGCATCTGTCCGGGACCGATCGACACCGAGATCATGGGCGGCAAGCTGACCGACGAGCGCAAAGCATCGATGTCGTCCAACATTCCGCTCGGTCGTGTCGGTCAGCCGAGCGAGATCGCCGACGTCGTCGACTTCCTGCTGTCGCAAGGCGCCAGCTTCGTCAACGGTGCGACGTTCAATGTCGATGGCGGCAAACACATGAAGTGATGGCTGCCTCCGATGGTCGGTCCGGGCTGCGGCCCCGGGCCGGCGGGCTCAGCCGATGATGCGGCCGGCCAGGTAGTCGTTGCCGACGCTTTGCTGGATGTCGATGACCCGGCGCACATAGGGCGCGGCGGCCTGCTCCAGGGTTCTGCCCAGCAGCGGCACCGTGATGACGAAGTCAGCCAGATAGTCGACGATGCTGAGCCCGCTTTCGGAAACCAGGTGCGCGGTTCCACCCATCGAGGCCGGCATTCCCGGAGTCACCACGGTGATGCGCCCGTTGCTGGTGCCGTCGTCGGCGAGCGGGTTCCATGAGATGGTGAGGTCGATTTCCATCGTGGAACCGGTGAACCGCTGCGCTCGCGCCGGGGCCGGCAGCGCGGCCCGCATATGGCTGCCTGCCGAATCCACCGAGGCGGCCCATTCGGCTGCGCCCGCACGGCGGGCGACCTCGGTAAGCCAGAGTTCGTCAGCCATCATGGCGAGGATCCGGTCGGGGCTGGCGGAGTAGTTGTGTCGAGCGCTGATCTGCATGGCCACTATTGTGGCCCACTTCGCCCACCTGCCGAAGTCACGTTTTACGATGCGCCGGGGCCATTAGTGTGGGGCACGAAGACCCGCTCAGGTAACAGACGTTCGGCATGGGAGTGTGACCCCGAATGAATAGTGACGCTGATCACCGGCCAGCAACCGATCATGAGCAACTGCTCAGCGAGGTGGCCGAGTTGGCAGTGGATAGAGGCCTCGACATCGCCACCCCCGAGCGAATCGCCGAGTTCCTTCAGCACTACTTCAAACACGCTGACAGCTCAACGCTGCTGGCACGCCCGGCAGGACTGATCGCCGGGGCGCTGTTGCACCACGCGAAGCTGGCCTGGTGGCGGCTTCCGGGGGAGTCCCATGTCGAGTTGTTCACCCCTTCGCTGTACTCCGACGGCTGGGATGCGGGCGGCCACACGGTGCTGACGGTGGTCACCGACGACAAGGACTGGCTCGTTGACACCGTCACGATGGTGCTGGCCCGTCAGGGGTGGGCGGTTCGAGATCTGGTCCATCCGCAATACAGCGTGCTGCGCGATGCCGACGGGCGGCTGCTTGATGTCGTACACCGGGATCAGGAGCAGTCCGCCATCGCGGAGGCCTGGTTGTGGATCGAGCTCTATCCGCCGGCCGGCTCGTCGGCAGAGGAGGCGATACCCGATCTGGCCGAGGCGCTGGAGGCAAGCCTGGCCGATCTCGAGGCCGCGACCCGTGACCACGACGCCATGCACGCCCTGCTACTGGCCACGGCAGAGCAGGCGGAATCGATGGGCGGCTACGACGCGCTGATCGCGGCTCAGATGCTGCGCTGGTGTGCCGATGACCGCTTCCTGCTGCTCGGGGCCCGCGACTTCGAGTTGGTGGACGGTCAGCTCAGCCCGTTGCCGGGTGGGTTGGGCATTCTCGCCGGTGATCCGCGTGCAGCCGCCAGCTTCGGCGCGGTGCCGCGGGAGGGCCAGCTGCTGGTCATTACCAAGGATTCCGCGCGTTCCACGGTCCTGCGGTCGAGCTACATGGACTACCTGGCCCTGCATCTGCCCGGTCCTGACGGCAGCCATGTGGAGCGCCGGTTCCTCGGTCTGTTCATGACCTCTGCCCTGAGTGAACCGGTGGCCAGCATTCCGGTGCTGCGAGGCAAGGCACGTCAGATCAGCGCAGCGATCGGCTACGACCGGGCGTCCTACGGCGGACGATCAGTCGCAGCCGCTATCGAGGCGCATCCTCGCGACGATCTGTTCGAGGCCAGCGTCGAGGAACTGACCCCGATCATCGCCGAGATCGCCGACGCCGAGGATCCCCGGCGGGTGATCACCCACCTGCGTGCGGGCAGATGGGGACGGTTCATCTCGGTGCTGGTTCACCTGCCGCGCGAGCGGTACAACACGTCGGTCCGTCACCAGATCGAGCAGTTGCTGCTGTCGGTCACGGGCGCCCAGTCGTCCGAGTGGAGCGTCCAGGTCTCGGACGCTCCACTCGCCACGCTACATATCACTTTGAAGATGCCGGACGGCCAGCAGCTGCCCGAACTGAACACTGAGCGGGTCGCGCGAGATGTTGAAGAAGCCTCCCGCAGCTGGGACGACCGCTTCATCCAGATCGCCGAACGTCTGGACAGTTCGCAGCGCGGCGTCCAGTACCCGGACGCCTACAAGGAGCAGTACTCGCCGCTCGAGGCGGTCAACGACCTGGTCTCGCTCAATCAGGTGAGCGGGCCCGACGGCATGGTCCAGGTGATGTATGCGCCGAGCCCGCCCGAGAACGGCGTGGATTTCCGGCTGAAAATGGCCCGGGTCGGCTCCGAGATGGTGCTGTCGCAGGTGCTGCCGCACCTGTCCAGCCTCGATGTCGATGTCATCAACGAGCGTCCGTTTGATCTGCAGTTGCGCGGCGTCGACGCGCATATCTACGACTTCGGCCTGCGGTTGCCGGGTGGTGCGGAGCGGTTGGAAGGCTGGTCGCACGAGGCCAGGGGACGCTTCACAGCCGCGGTCGCCGCCAGCTACGCCGGGCTGGGGGAGGCCGATCGGCTGAACCGGCTGGTCACCGAGACCGACCTGAACTGGCAGCAGGTGGCATTGCTGCGGGCGATCTCGCGCTACCTGCGTCAGCTGCGAACCAGCTACTCACAGCCTTACATCGCCGAGACGCTGAACAAGCACCTGCCGATCACCACGGCGTTGGTCGAGCTGTTCGAGGCCAAGTTCTCGCCGTGGCAAGACGCCGAGATAGATCGCAAAGCCCGCGTCGCGGAACTGACCGAGCAGGTGAGCCGGGCCATCGATGCGGTCACGGTGCTGGACGAGGACCGCATGCTCCGCCAGTACCTGAGCGTCATCACGGCGATGGTGCGCACCAACTTCTATGCCTTGGACGACCCTGCCGAGACTGCCGGGGCAAGTC
The DNA here is from genome assembly GCF_030297015.1 of Brooklawnia propionicigenes. Classification (NCBI taxonomy): domain Bacteria; kingdom Bacillati; phylum Actinomycetota; class Actinomycetes; order Propionibacteriales; family Propionibacteriaceae; genus Brooklawnia; species Brooklawnia propionicigenes. The sequence continues at coordinate 2,977,542 of NZ_AP028056.1, forward strand.
CGCGCCGTGCTGCTCTCGCCGTGAAGATCGAACCACGGCGGCTGGAGTTCGTGCGCGGTCCCCAACCGGCCCACGAGATCTTCGTTTACTCGCCGCAGGTCGAAGGCGTTCATCTGCGCTTCGGCAAGATCGCCCGTGGCGGTATCCGTTGGTCCGATCGGGCCGAGGACTATCGCACCGAGGTGATGGATCTGGTCAAGGCTCAGACAGTGAAGAATGCCATCATCGTGCCGGTCGGCGCCAAGGGTGGCTTCTATCCGTTGCGGCTCGCCGGGCTCGAGCCGGCCGCTCGCGTCGCGGAAGCCCGGGCGAGCTACGCGACGTTCATCACCGCCTTGCTGTCGGTCACCGACAACATCGTGCACGGCACCGTGGTGCGTCCGGACCACGTCCTGGCCTGGGACGACGACGACTCGTATCTGGTGGTGGCCGCCGACAAGGGCACCGCGACCTTCAGCGATTTGGCCGATGAGATCGCCGTCGATCGAGGGTACTGGCTGGGCGATGCCTTCGCCTCGGGAGGCTCGGAAGGCTTTGACCACAAGAAGATGGGCATCACCGCGCGTGGTGCCTGGATCTCGGTGGCTCGGCACTTCGGTGAACTCGGAATCGATCCGGCGGCCCAGGACTTCACCTGCGTGGGAATCGGCGACATGTCCGGTGACGTCTTCGGCAACGGCATGCTGATGTCGGCCCACACCAAACTGGTGGCGGCTTTCAACCACCGTCACATCTTCCTCGATCCCGATCCCGATCCGCAGTCGTCTTTCATCGAGCGGCAGCGGCTGTTCACTGCCGGGCGCAGTTGGGATGCGTACCGCACCGATCTGCTCAGCGCGGGCGGTGGGGTCTACCTGCGCACCGCCAAATCGATCCCGGTGACCGAGCCGGTGCGCCGAAGCCTGGGGCTGAGTCCCTTCGTCACCACGCTGACACCCGCCGAGATGATCAAGGCGATCCTGTGCGCGCCGGTGGACCTGATGTGGAACGGTGGCATCGGCACCTGGGTGAAGGCCACCAGCCAGCCGCACAGCGCGGCCGACGATCGCAGCAACGACGCAGTCCGGGTGGACGCCTCGAAGGTGCGCGCCCGCTGCGTCGGCGAGGGCGGTAACCTGGGCTGGACGCAGGCAGGACGCGTCGAATATGCGCTTGCCGGCGGCAAGATCAACACTGATTTCATCGACAACTCGGCCGGAGTGGCGACCTCGGACCACGAGGTCAATATCAAGATCCTGCTCGATGCGGCGGTGTCTGCGGGCCGACTGGACCGCGACGAACGCAACAGCCTGTTGCATCAGATGACCGATGAGGTCGCCGAGATCGTGCTGCACCAGAACGTCGTGCAGAACCGTGCGCTGGCCAACTCGTTGCAGGAGGCGCCGGCCCATGCGGGTGTCCACGATGATCTGATCACCACGCTGGAGGCCAAAGGCCGGCTGGACCGGATTGAGGACGGGCTGCCGTCGAGCGAGGAACTCGCGATTCGATCCGCGCACTCCCAGGGCATGACCGGCCCCGAGCTGGCGACGGTCCTGGCCACGGTGAAGAACACCATGGCCGACGAACTGCTCGCCAGTGATCTGCCCGACGATCCCTACCTGGAAGACCGACTGATCAAGTACTTCCCGCTCCCGCTGCGGGAACGCTTCGCCGACCAGATGCCGGCTCACCGGCTGGCGCGGCAGATCATCACCACGGTCGCGGTCAACCGCTTCGTCGATTCGCAAGGCCTCAGTGCCGCGCACCGGTTGGGCGAGGAGACCGGTGCCAGTGCGGCCGACATCGTGCGCGCGCAACTGGCCGCCCGCAATCTGATGGACGCTGGTGGACAAGAGACCGCGCTCGCCTCCTCGGGGGTCGACGCGGTCACCCAGACACTGGTCCGGGTGCGGATTCGGCAGCTGGTCGAGCGTGCCACCCGGTGGATTCTGCAGACCCACCGTAGTGGCATCGATATCGCAGCGGTCGTGGACGAACTCAAACCGGGAGTGCGCGAGGTGATGACTCAGCTGCCCGAACTGATCACCGAGGCCGGAGCCGAGCGTTACCAGACGCAGATGGACGAGCTGACCGCCCGCGGGGTGAACGCGGAACTCGCCGAGCGGCTGGCCAGGTGGTCGCTCGCGCACGCCGCATTGCCGATCGTCCGGGTGGCACGGCGACATGGGGGCAGCATTCCGCGGTGTGCGCGGGTCTACTTCCAGCTCAGCGAACGGTTGGGCATCGAACGCGCGCTGCGCCGTTCGCTCGATCTGCCGCGCACCGGCCATTGGGAGATCATGGCCAGGGCGGCGATGCGCGAGGAGTTGATCAGCGCACAGACTGCTATCGCTGCGGCTGCTCTCGACCTTGCCGGGCCCGACGAGGACGACAGCGCGGCGGTCATCGAGCGCTGGTGGCGGGCCAATCCGGATGCCGCCCGCCAGCAGACGCTGCTCGACGAGTTGGCCGCGGGGCCGGTTGACCTGGCACGGATGTCGGTGGCTGTGGCCTCGCTGCGCGGCCTGTTGGAGACCGCGCAGGCAGGATAGACATCATGCGCATCGACTTACACACCCATTCCTGGATCTCGGACGGCACGGACAGCCCCACCCGGCTGGTGCTCAACGCGCAGCGCGCCGGTCTCGATGTGGTCGCGCTGACCGATCATGACACGCTCGCCGGTCTCGACGAGGCCCGCGAGGCAGGCCGGCGGATCGGCGTGCGGGTGCTGGGCGGGGTCGAACTCAGCGCCATCCAGGACGGCACGGAGGTGCATCTGCTGGGCTACGGCCCGCGCCGCAACGATCCGGAACTGAACGCCGAGCTGGAGCGGCTGCGGGTGGGACGAACCGAGAGGCTGCCGAAGATGCTCGCCAAGCTCGAGGCACTCGGCATGCCGCTGAGCCTTGATGAGGTGCGCGCCCAGGCGAAGGACTCGCAGACCTCGCTGGGGCGTCCGCATGTCGCCGACGCCATGGTCGCCCGCGGCTATGTGGCCAACCGGGACGAGGCATTCGAGCGTTTCCTCGACCGCACCGGAGCTGCCTATGTGGGGCGCCCGGCGGTACCGCTGGCTGCCGGGGTCGACCTGCTGCACCACGCAGGTGCGGCGGCCGTCATCGCGCATCCGGGCATTCGCGGCATGGCAGAGGTGCTGACCGGCACCCTGCTGACGCAGTTGCGCGCCGAGCACGGCCTCGACGGCATCGAGGTCGACTATCCGCTGCACGACCCGCAAACCCGCGACCTGTATCAGCAGCTCGGTTCGCGTCTGGATCTGGTGCGCACCGGCTCGAGCGACTACCACGGCACCGGCAAGACCGGCCACGATCTCGGCTCGGCAACCACCCGGGCGTCCGCCTTCGACGAGTTGCTGCGCCGCATCCAGGCACACGGAGGCCAGATCGACTGAGTGGGGCGGGCCGATCGAACGGCTAAGCTGGACGCGCTCAACCCGTAGTATGCGAAGGAGAAGCGCGACCAATGACTTCAGGCGATCTGCCCACGAATCCGGCGGAATCTGGTGATGGCCTCGCATCCTCGGTTGACGGGTCTTTGCGCGCCAGCCTCAAGCGCAGCGAACAGATCGAAGCCGATCTTGAGGTGCACCCCGAGCGTTACCGGATGCTCACCGGTGACCGCCCGACGGGCAAGCTTCATCTGGGGCACTATTTCGGTTCGCTGGTCAACCGGGTGCGACTGCAGAACCTCGGCCTGGACTCATGGGTGCTGATCGCCGACTATCAGGTGATCTACGACCGCGATGGGGTCGGTGACCTCAAGGCGAATGTGTACAGCGCCATCGCCGACTACCTGGCGGTGGGCATCGACCCGGCGCGCTCGACGATCTTTGCGCACTCGGCGGTTGCCCCGCTGAACCAGCTGCTGCTGCCGTTCTTGTCGCTGGTCACCGACGCCGAGTTGCGCCGCAACCCCACGGTCAAGGACGAGCTGGCCAATTCCGATCGTCCGATGAGCGGACTGATGCTCACCTTCCCGGTGCACCAGGCCGCGGACATTCTCTTCTGCAAGGCGAACATCGTCCCGGTCGGCAAGGATCAGTTGCCGCACCTGGAGTTGACCCGGCTGGTCGCGCGTCGATTCGACGAGCGATACGGACGCGCCGACGAGGCCGTGCCGGTGTTCCCGATGGCTGACGCTTTGCTGTCGCCGGCCCCGGCGATCCTCGGGCTGGACGGCGCCAAGATGAGCAAGTCACGGGGCAATGTCATCGAGTTGGGAATGAGCGCCGAGCAGACCGCCAAGCTGATCAAGAAGGCCAAGACCGACTCCGATCGGCACATCACCTTCGATCCCGAGAACCGCCCCGAGGTATCGAACCTGCTCATGCTGGCGGCGCTGGCCAGCGGGGGAGACCCGGTGCAGATCGCCGAGCAGATCGGCGACGGCGGAGGCGGCGGCCTGAAGAAGCTGGTCACCGAGGCCGTCAACGAGCATCTGGCGCCGATCCGCGAGCGCCGCGCCGAACTGGCCGCCGACCCCAGCTATCTCGAGACGGTGCTGCGAGTCGGCAATGCCAAGGCCAACGAGGTCGCCGAGCGTACCCTCGGTGAGGTTCGCAAAGCCATGCAGATGGACTACTGATACTCCCGGATCCTTTGGAGGCTGAAGGCAACATGTCCGACTCACCAGTTCTGCCGGCGGAGGTCTCGCAGACACTGCGGACGATCGTCGACGAGGCAGGCATCACTCAGAACACCGGCTTGGTCGAGCGTCTGCTGGCGACCGGTATCGGTCTGGGCACCGACCAGGCCGGCAAGCTCGATCTGAAGATCGCCAGCGCCGCGCTGACCGAGATGCGGGCGGCCTTCGCGCTGTTCGCACCGTTCGAGCAGATCCCCAAGGCGACGGTCTTCGGATCGGCTCGTACCAAGCCCACCGATGCGGCCTATCAGCAGACCAAGCGGATCGCCGCGGAGTTGGCCGGGCGCGGCTGGATGGTCGTCACCGGTGCCGGGCCGGGCATCATGCAGGCAGCTGCCGAGGGTGCCGGGCCCGACCTGTCGCTGGGTGTGTCCATTCGCCTGCCGTTCGAGGAGAAGCCGAACTCGTCGATCGCCAACGGCCGCAACGTGGCGATGAAGTACTTTTTCACCCGCAAGCTGATGCTGGTCAAGGAGTCGAGCGGCTTCGTCTACGTGCCCGGCGGTTTCGGAACCCTGGACGAGCTGTTCGAACTGCTGACGCTTCAGCAGACGGGCAAGTCGGAGCCGACGCCGATCATCCTGCTGGACGAGCCGGGTGGCCATTTCTGGACGGGTCTGCGCGATTTCGTCAACGACCATCTGCTGCGCGCGGGAGTGATCTCGCCCGACGATTTCGGACGGGTGGTGCTGACCGATTCGGTCAGTGAGGCCGCCGACAAGATCACCGGGTTCTGGCGCAACTACGACTCGTTGCGCTGGGTCGGGGACCGCCTCGTCCTGAGGTTGCACACCGAGCCGACCGACGCGGAAGTCGAAGAGCTGAACCAGCGGTTCGGCAGCATGCTCACCCGGGGGACGATCCACAAGCGAGGACCGCTTCGTCACGAGGTGGACGACGGTGATCGCCTCGGTCTGCCGCGCCTGGTGTGTCGCTTCGATCCGTTCCAGGTCGGCTCGATCTACCAGCTGATCGGCGCGATCAATGCGCTGCCGAGTGCCTCCGCGATACCTGAGACTCCGCCGGACGCGGCGTCGGGCGACCTGAAGTGAGGGCTGCGGAGGCGGGCCTGATCAGCTGAAGTAGGCCGCACCGTTGACGTCGATGGTGGTCCCCGAGACGAAACCCGATGCCCGGGGGTCGGCCAGCCACAGCACCGGGCCGGCCACATCGGCCGGGAATCCCGGCTTCTTCAAGGCGATACCCTCGATGGCCGCGGCGCGCCCTGCGGCAGTGTTGAACAGCTCATGGAACGGAGTGTCGAGGATCAGGCCCGGAGCCACCGCATTGACGCGGATCTGGCGGGCCGAGAACTCCTTGGCCCATGCCTTGGTCACCCCGATGACCGCGGCTTTCGACGCGGCGTAGGCCGACGCGCCGGGCCCGCCACCGTTCTGGCCGGCGAGCGAGGCGACATTGATGATCGAGGAGCCATCGGCCAGATACTTCAGCGCGGCTCTGGTGACCAGGAAGCAGCTGGTCAGGTTGACGTCCAGCACCTGGTGCCAGAGCTCCAGCGGCATCTCGTCGACGGTCGAACGCTGAATCATGCCGCCGGCATTGTTGACCAGCACATCCAGGCCACCCAGAGTGTCGGCGACCTGAGCGAGCACTGTGGTCACCTGGTGCTCATCGGTGACATCCAGCTGGACGGCGAACGGAGGGTTCCCGCCCAGCTCGGCGATCTCGTCCAGGAGAGCCTGGTCGGGTTCATGGGTTTTCCAGGTGAAGGCCACCTTGGCGCCCAGCTCGGCGAAGCTCCTGACGATGCCCAAGCCGATGCCCACGCCGCCACCGGTCACCAGGACACGCATATCTGTGAGGTCGAAAGTCATGTCACGATTGTGCATCACGAGCGACGACCTCGCCATTGCGGCGGCGAACGCGCTTGCGGTGCGGGCGAGCCGACTTCTTCTCGTCGGAGCGTTTGTGGTCGTGCTTCTTGTCGTCCTTGTCGTGGTTGTCCTTGCCGCGCGAATGGCCGGAGCGGTGATCCTTGTCGTGATCGACCTTCTTGGCAGCGGCAATTCGTCCCTTGGTGCCCTCGGGGATCTGCAGATCGGCGAGCAGCTGCGGGGTGGTCGAGTAGGTCTCTTCGAGTTCGGCGAAGTCGAGATCCAGGGCCTTGTTGATGACCTTCCACATCGTGACGTCCGACCAGTCCACCAGCGTGATCGCCACACCGGAGTGTCCGGCCCGCCCGGTGCGCCCGATCCGGTGCACATACTGCTTCGGATCGTCGGGCACCTCGTAGTTGATGACGTGCGTGACGCCTTCGACATCGATGCCGCGGGCCGCCACATCGGTGGCCACCAGAGCCTTGATCTTGCCGTGCCGGAACTTCTTGAGCGTGCGCTCGCGCTGGGCCTGATTGAGGTCGCCATGGATGGTCGCTGCGTCGAAGCCGCGGTCGGCCAGCTCGTCGGCCAGCCGCTGGGCGGCGCGCTTGGTGCGGGTGAAGACCATCACCTTGCCGACGTTCGGCGCCTGCAGCAGCTTGCCGATGATCTCCGGCTTGTCCAGGTCGTGCGCCTGATAGACGAACTGGGTGGTGTCAGGCACCGTGGCCTGCGCGTCCTGGCCCTCGGCGCGCACATGCACCGGATGATTGAGGTTGGCCCGTGCCAGTGCGACGATCTGGGCGGGCATGGTGGCACTGAACATCAGTGTCTGCCGGGAGGCCGGAGTCATCGCGGTGAGGCGCTCCACGTCGGGTAGGAAGCCCAGGTCGAGCATCTCGTCGGCTTCGTCCAGCACCATGGTCTGCACATGCGACAGGTCGAGGCTGCGCCGGTGAGCCAGATCGAGCAGCCGGCCGGGAGTACCGACCACGACGTCGACACCGCTAGCCAGCGCATCCAGCTGTTCGTCGTAACCAACGCCACCGTAGATGGTCAGGATGCGAGCACCCAGCACGGTGGCTGCCTTGGTCAGGTCGGAACTCACCTGGAGCGCGAGCTCGCGGGTCGGCGCCATCACGAGGGCCTGCGGCTTGCCGTAGAACTTGAACTTCTCGAAGTCGTCCTTGCCCGGCAGCCTGAGCCGCTGCAGCAGCGGCGCGCCGAAGGCGAGGGTCTTGCCGGTGCCGGTGCGGGCCTGACCGATGAGGTCGGCCCCGGTGAGGGCGATCGGAATCGCCAGTTCCTGGATCGGGAAGGGGTGGGTGATTCCCTCGTTGGCCAGGGCCTCGACGATGGGAGCGGCGACGCCGAGCTCTTCGAAGGTGGTGGTGGCTACGTTCTCGGGAATGATGTCAGTGTCAGTCATATAGCTGTCTCTCGCGTCCGCCTCTATGGCGGCATCTCAGGGGCGCGAAACCACGCCACGGGCAATTCTAACCTGTGTGAACCAATGCGCCGGCTTTGCGCGCCAGACCGTGGCCGTGACGGACCCGGGCGCTAGCCTGAAGCGGTGAGCAAAGAGATCCCTGCCGAACCAGTCACGGCGCTGCTGGCCTGGTTGGCGTACCAGAATCTGTGGGTGGCCGAATCGCTGATCGCGCACCAGGGAGTGCGGACCGAACTCGGTGATCGGCTGACGGTGGCCAGGCTCAGCTCCGACGCGCTGTGCCGTTTCACCGCGGCTTGCGACGCCATTCCGGGCGGTCAGAGCGCCGCGCAGGAGGCGATGGCTCCGATGCTCAGCCCGGTCGATGAGTTCTGGACGATGACCAAGCCGCGCGTCCAGGTCGAGCAGCGGTTGCGGCTGCTGGTGCTCGCCAGCATCGAGTTGGAACTGGTGCAGCGCCTGGAGGATCGGCTGCCCGAGCCGGCCCGCAGCGTGCTGACCCCGGCGGCCGGATTGTGGCGTGCCATCGATCACGGGAGTTCTCAGGTGCTGGAGGCGACCACGACACACACTCGAAGCGTCGATGAACTGTCGTTGTACGCCCGTCGGCTGCTCGGCGAGGTGGTGGTGATGGCTCAGCGGCTGCTGGTCCGCCAGGCAGACCTGCGGATCGTGCTGGCGGGGGAGGCGGACGAGGAGCTCAGCATCTCGACGGCGGTGCTGGACGACGTCCTGCAAGCGACTGCCGCGCGATTGGCCCAACTCGGGCTGTCCGTCTAGCGCCAACTGCGCGGGGGTGCCCTGCGAGGTCGAGGGATCGGGCCGGCGCGGGCGGTGGCTATGATGCTGCCGGGGACCCCGGAGCATCGCCATCGGCGGCCTGCTCCGGCGGCAGGAGTTCATCGGCACTGTCAGGACTTCTTCTCGCAACCTTCAACTCGGATTCAGGCAGGAAAAATGGACATCGTCTCAGGTCGCACCAAGGTCATCTGTATCTTCGGCTCACCGATAGCGCAGGCGATGTCGCCATCGCTGCACAACGCCTCGTTCCAGCAGCTGGGTGTCGATTGCGTCTGCATTGCCGCCGACGTGCGGCCCGAAGGTCTCAAGGACGCGGTCCAGGGTGCACGCGTGATGGGATTCTCCGGTCTGATCGTGACGATGCCCGACAAGACCGGGATTCTGCAGTACCTCGATGAGCTGTCTCCGGCAGCTGAGCTGATGGGCGCGGTGAACACTGTTGTGCGTGATGGTGACCGGCTGATCGGTCACAACACCGACGGTGCGGGATTCATGCGGGCGGTGGCGCTGGCCGGTGTCGATGTCATCGGCAAGAAGATGACCCTGATCGGCGCGGGCGGTGCGGGATCTGCCATCTACACGCAGGCAGCACTCGACGGGGTCAAGGAGATCGCGGTCTTCAACATCAGGGACGGGTTCTTCGATGCCACCGCCCGGCGCCTTGCCGAAGTGGCAGACCGCACGGGAATGCACCTGAAGCTGTACGACCTGGCCGACAAGACCGAACTGGCCAAGCAGATCTCGGACAGCGCCCTGATCGCCGATGCGACCAAGGTGGGCATGCCTCCACTGGACAACGAATCCAATGTGGCCAAGCAGTGGCTCGTTGCCGGCCAGGCAGTGGCAGACACCGTCTATGTGCCTCGAGTCACGAAGCTGCTACGCGAAGCCCAGGAAGTGGGGGCGACCCCGATCAGCGGGCTGGGCATGCTGCTGTGGCAGGCCGCCATCGCCGAACAGCTCTGGTTCGGTCTGGAGATGCCGGTGCCTTACATCCAGGACCGGTTCTTCGGCGACCACTGATGCCGCACCGCCGGGATGAGCGGGGGCCTACTCGCCGCTGAAACCGAAGCCGACCGGACGAGCGTGCTCCTGGCCGAGCTCGATGTAGCCGATGCTGCCCGCGGGCAGCAGGATCCGGCGTCCTTGCGTGGCCTCGATGACCAACAGGCCATCGTCACCGGCCTCGCGCAGGTTCTTCTCGATCTGCTCGGCGGTCTGGTCCGTCTCGATATTGAGCTCACGTCCAATATTGCGGACGCCAATCTTGATCTCCACGTCCCCAAACCTACCCGGTCGGTCGGCCACACCGGCGCCGACCGGTTCGGCTGGACGCGTAAGCGGGCTGTGATCGCCGACCCCGGACGTGCAGCAGGGGCCGCACCTGTTGGCACGGCCCCTGCGGGGTATCAGGAGGTCACGGCTTACACACGCGACCTCGAAGTCTGTGGTCTTACGTCAGCCGATGATGTGAACGCTATCGGCCTGCTGGCCCTTGGGGCCCTGGGTGATTTCGAATTCGACCTTCTGACCTTCTTCGAGCGAACGGAAGCCCGCCGCATCGATGGCCGAGTAGTGAACGAAGACGTCGTCATTCGATCCGTCCACGGCAATGAAGCCGTAGCCCTTCTCGGCATTGAACCATTTAACGGTTCCCTGCGCCATGTGTACTCCTCATACTTACTTTGGCGGTCCGTACCTCACGGCCACCTGCCGTTCCAGCCCCGGCGGGGTGGAGCAAAAACGGGATACAGCTTAGGTACTGCAGCCTGAACTTGCCTGGCAACCTCCACTCTTCCACATAGACAGCTCATAAGTCACGGGAAAATGTCAGACGGTCATGGTTCCATGGATCTCATGATCGGTTCCGAGACCCCCACCCTGCGTCCCGCGCGACCGGTCCGCGAGCCCGGCCCGCTTACTGCCGGGCAGCGCTTGGTGGTGGCACAGGCCGCGCTGAAGGGTCCCGCGCTTTGCGTGGTGGGTGGGCCGGCGAGTGGCAAGACATCCGCCCTGGTTGCCGCCGTCGCAGCTCGGGTGAAGGAGGGTATCTCCTTGTCGCAGCTGGTTGTGTTGTCCGCCTCGCGCGGCCAGGCGCAGCAACTGCGGGCCCGCATCGTCGCCGCACTCGACACCACTCAACGGGGCCTGCAGATCACCACGGTGCACGGCTGGTGCCTGCAGCTGCTGCACCGTTTCGCCGAGACCGAACTCGGCATGCCGCGGCTGCTGAGCGCTCCCGAACAGGAATACCGGGTCCGGGAATTGTTAGCCGGTCGTGACCAATCAACGTGGCCGCAGGCGCTGTGGCCCGCGCTCGGCACCCGAGGCTTCGCCCGCCAGATCCGCGCGATCCTGGCCAGGGCGCGGCAATTGGGCTTCGATCCTGGCGATCTGGCCGCGGCCGGACAGGCAGCCGGGCGTCCCGAATGGGTCGCCGCCGCGGGCTTCTTCGGTGAATATCTCGACGTGCTGGACGCCGAGGGGGTGATCGACTACACCGAGCTGGTATTCCGGGCGCGGCTGCTGCTGGCCGACCCGGCGAACTCGGCGCTGCTGCCGCACAGCGCAGCCATGGTGTTCTGCGACGAGTTCGCCGAACTCGACCCGGGCATGATCAACCTGCTCGCCGACGCCCAACGCGCGGGTAGCCGGGTGATCGCCTTCGCCGATCCGGACACCGCCGTCTCCCGGTTTCGGGGCGCCGATCCCCGTGCGGTCAGCGATTTCGTCGGACGCTTCAGCTTGCCCGGTGCTCCCGCTCAGCTGCTCGGCTTCGATGAGGCACCGGCCACCGATCCACAGATCGCCCGCGCGTTGCGTGGTGTGGCGGCCCGGCTGCCCGCCCAGGGCATAGCCCGTCCACCCTTCACGGTGCGCGAAGATGAGTCGGCTGCGGTGCGGGCGGAGATCATCCCGGATGCGGCTGGCCAGGCGGAACGGATCGCCGACGTGCTGCGCAGCGCCCATGTGCACGACGATCTCGGGTGGCAGCAGATGGCTGTCATCTGCCCGGCCGGCGAACAGACCATCTCCTCGCTGGCCCGCCGGCTGTCCGCGGCGGGTATTCCCGTCCAGATCGCCGGAGATGAGGTGGCGCTGGCCGATGAACCGCCGGTGCGTCAGCTGCTGGTCCTGCTGCAGGGTGCCGCGGTGCTGGCCGACGCCGGTCAGCTCGATGCGGGGCAGGCTGCCCGGCTACTGCGCACTCCGCAGGGCGGGTTGGACGCGCTCGGGCTGCGCAGGCTCGCGCGCGAACTGCGGGCGCGAGCCGCGGCCGCCCACCCCGACGAGCTATTGCCGAGTTCGGGAGCACTGATCGCCGCCGAGCTGACCGGCCCGGTATTGGTCGACGGCGATCAGCCGGGGCTGTCTGCCGAACTGGACGCCCTGATCAGACTGCGCGGACTGTTGGGGGATCTGGTCGCTCTGGTCAACGAGGGCGCCGACACCTCGGCGCTGCTCTGGCATGCCTGGTCGGCCACCCCTTGGCCGCGGATACTGCAGGCGGAGGCGCTGCGCGGCGCCGAGAACTCGGCGCGGGCGCACCGTGACCTGGACGCTGTGGTGGCGCTGTTCGACCTGGCCGCCCGCCAGCTCAGCTGGCGGGGGGCAGCGGGAATCCGGGCACTGGTCGCCGAGATCCAGGCACGCCAGATCGCCGCAGACACCGCGCGGGAGTCCGATCCGCGGCGAGACAGCGTCGCGATCATCACGCCCTACCGCGCCAAGGGCCGGCAATGGGAGCTGGTCGTGCTCGCTGGCCTGCAGGAAGGACAGTGGCCGCGAATCAGTGAAGCGGGAGGATTGCTGCGTGCCGATCTGCTGGGCCCCGACGGCCTTCAGACGGCCGAAGGGGCCACCGCACAGATCGCCGCCGAGCGGCGTTCCTTCCTGCTGGCGGCCAGCCGGGCTCGGCGGCGGCTGATCGTCATCGCGATCGCCGACCCCACGGGCCAGACCGATGCGCCGTCGCGGTTCATCGGCGAACTCGGCGTCCGACCGGTGGCCTGCCGGCCGGAGATCATGCCGTCCACCCTGGAAGGCCTGGTCGCGCAGCTGCGCCGAACAGCAGCCGACAGCTCCGCCGGCCCTGGCCTGCGGCAGCGAGCCGCGTCCGAACTGGCCTGGCTGGCCACTCAACGCGACGAGCAGGGCCGACATCTGGTGCGCGGAGCGGATCCGCGCGAATGGTGGGGCCTGCGGCCGTTCAGCGATCCCGGACTTGCGGTCGCTGCCGAGCCCGAGCCGATCCGGTTGACCGGCAGCGCGGTGGAGTCGGTCCTGGCCTGCCCCCGGCAGTGGTTTCTCAGCGGACCGGCCAGCGGCCGCCCGGCCAAGGATGTGCGCGCGGTCTTCGGCACACTGGTGCATCAGCTGATCGCCGAATCGGTGCAGACCGGAGTGTTGGCGGCGGACCTGTCGGAGCGGCTGGCCGAGGTCTGGCCGCAACTGCCCTATGGGGCGCCGTGGTACACCCAGGCCCAGTACGATCAGGCGGTCGCCGCGCTTCGGCGCTACGACAGTTGGGCCTCCAGCAGCGATCACGCTCATCCGCTGGGCGTGGAAGTCCCATTTCGGCTGAGGCTGGAGCTGAACGGCCGCCAGGTGCTGGTCACCGGCACGGTGGACCGTCTCGAGGTCGATTCGTCCAACCGTCTCCGGGTCGTCGATTTCAAGACCAACGGCAGCGCCCGCAGCCAGGACGACGTCCTCCAGATGGATCAACTCGGCATCTACCAACTGGCCGTCCGCGAAGGCCAGTTCGACGACCTGACCGGAGGCGTCCGGCAGCTCGCCGACGCGCAGGCGGTCTACTTGAGGGTGGCGAAGGCAGACGGGCCAACCGTGCGCAGCCAGCCTCCCCTGGATTCGGAGGGCCAGACCTGGGTACATGAGCATCTGAGCGAGGCGGCCGAAATCATCGCGACCGAGGACTTCTACGCGAATGTGCAACCCGGCTGCCGCCATTGCGACTTCCGGCTCGGTTGCCCGGCGCAGGCCGTGGGCGGCGAGCAGCAGTGAGCGGCTATCTGCACTCGCCCGATGAGCTGGTTGAGCTGCTGGGCATTCCGTTCAGCAGCGAGCAGCTGACGGCGATCACCGCACCGCTCGCGCCGGGCGTGATCATCGCAGGAGCCGGCACCGGCAAGACGACAGTGATGGCGGCCCGGGTGGTCTGGCTGGTGGCCACCGGACAGCTGCGTCCCGATCAGGTGCTCGGACTCACCTTCACCCGCAAGGCGGCTCTCGAGCTGTCACAGCGAGTCGACGAGGCGCTGGTGAAGGCTGATCTGGTCGATCCCGATCACGTTGCCGACGAGGGACGCCAGCTGATCACCACCTACGACTCGTTCGCGTCCCGGCTGATCAGCGAGCACGGCCTGCGGATCGGCGTCGAAGCCGACCAGATACTGATCACCGGCGCCACCCGCTATCGGCTCGCCGCGCAGGCGGTGGCCGGTACCGGCGAAGCTCTGCCAGGGCTGTGCCAATGGCAGCCCGCAACGGTTGCCGACCGCCTGCTCAAGCTGGATGCCGAGTTGCGCAGTCATCTGGTCGACAGCGCTGAGGTCCTGGCCGAGGATCAGGCGTTCGCCCAGGAGCTGCAGGCGGTGAAACCCGGACGCGGTGGTCGTCCGACGGCCGCGGTGCGCACGGCGACCCGGACGACCGCCACCCGCGCAGAACTGCTCGGCTTGATCGATGATTATCGCCGGCTCAAGCATGATCGAGGCTTCACCGAGTTCGCCGACCAGATGGCGCAGGCCGTTCGCCTCTTGGATGCCTCCCCGGAAGTGACCCGGCAGCTGCGCGAGCGGTTCGGGGTGGTACTGCTCGACGAGTATCAGGACACCTCGGCAGCCCAGGCGCATCTGCTGCAGCGGCTGTTCTCCGGCCCGGATACTGCCCGGGGTCTCGGCTTCCCGGTGACCGCGGTCGGTGACCCGTTCCAGGCCATCTACGGCTGGCGGGGCGCCGCACCCAGCAATATCCTGCAGTTCTGCGATGATTTTCCCAATGCGGACGGCAGCCCCGCGGCCCGTTTCACTCTCAGCATCAACCGCCGCAGCAAGCCGGTCATTCTCGACCTCGCGAATCAGCTCGCCGAGCCGTTGCGCGCTGATCGGCGACTCCTGGGGGACGGAGTCAGCCCACAGCAGCGCCTGCTGCGCGCCCCCGACGACAGCCGCGGTGGCATCGTGCGGGCCGCGAGTTTCGACACCTGGCCGCAGGAGGTCGAATGGCTGGCCGATCAGGTGCTGGCGGCCAGGCGCACCGGGCAGGTCACCGACTGGTCACAGATCGCGGTGCTGACCCGGACGAACTCGCCCATCGGAGCGATCTTCGAAGCCTTGGTGAGCCGTGATGTTCCGGTCGAGATCGTCGGCCTGGGCGGTCTGCTGGAGGTGCCGGAGATCGCCGATGTGGTCGCCACGCTGCAGCTGATCGATGATGTCACCGCCAATCCAGAGGTGGTGCGGCTGCTGAGCGGGCCCAGATGGCGGATCGGGCCGCGTGATCTTGCGGTCGTGGGCAGTCGGGCTCGAGAGCTGCTGCGCGCTTCGCAGCCCCCCGGTCGTGCCGACGGTGGCGATGCCCTGGCCGACATCGGCGAGCAGTTCGAACCAGCCGCCCAGCTGTGTCTGATGGATGCGGTGGAGGACCTGGGCTCGGCGCCGGTCTCCGACGATGCCCGACGGCGGCTGGCGGCCTTCGCCACCGAGCTGCGCGATCTGCGCAGGCATCGCGACGAGCCGCTCCTCGAACTCGTGCACCGGGTGATCGACAGCAGCGGGATATCGCTGGAGCTGAGCGCGGATGTGGACCTGTTCAACTCCGGACGACGCCGCCAGCTCGAGCGGTTCGCCGACGCGGTGGGGGAGTACATCGACATCGACGGGGACGGCGCGCTCAGCGGCCTGCTCGCCTGGTTCCGGGTCGAACGCGAGGAGGGCCGCGGACTCGACCAGGCGGTTCCGAGCAGCGACGAATCGGTCAAACTGCTGACCGTGCACCGTTCCAAGGGACTGGAATGGGACCTGGTCTTCTTGCCCGGGCTGTGCGAGGGCACCTTCCCCAGCACCCAACCGGCCGACAACTGGACGACCCAGGCGGCCGTACTCCCGGCCGCACTGCGCGGCGACGCACCGTGGGTGCCGCAACTGGCCGAGGTGAGCAGCACCGAGTTGAGCAAGGTCTACCCGGGCGAGCTGAAAGCGGCCCAGCGGCAGGCCGAGGACCGGCTGATCTATGTCGGTGTCACCCGCGCGCGCAGCCAGCTGGTGGCCAGCTGTCATTACTGGTTCCCGGGCCGGAAAACGGCCAAGGCGCCCTCCGATTACTTCCGAACCCTGTGCGATGCCGGCAGCCACATCGACGTGGCGGCGCAGATGTCGGAAGCCAACCCACTACTGGGCGTCGAGTTGCGTCATCGCTGGCCCGTCCCGATCGACGAGGCGAAACTGGCGGCACTCAGCGAGGCCGCGCAGCAGGTGCGGCAGGCCCAGGAAACCGATCAGGCGGCGCTGGTCGCGGCCGACGCGGACGCGCAGCAGCATGGCGATGCGTGGCATGCCCTCGGCGAAATGCTCATTGCTGCCGAACACAAGCGGAGGCAGCCGCGCAGCGAGGTCACGTTGCCGGCCTCGGTCTCGGCGTCGGCCCTGATGATGGCCAACCGGGATCGGGCCGCGTTCGCTTCCCAGGTGCTGCGGCCGATGCCGCGTCCTGTCAGCCAGCGCACCAGCGTGGGCACCCGTTTCCACGAGTGGCTGGAGAAACGCTTCGACATGATCGGACTGCTCGACGACGACTTCGACTCCGAGCCGGAGGCCGAACCCGGAGGCACCGCGGACCAGCTCTTCCGGAGCCTGACCGACGCGTTCGAGCAGGGATGCTACGCGGAGCGCACGCCGGTGTGCATCGAGGAGCCGTTCATTCTGACGATTGGCGCCCAGCAGGTGCGTGGCCGGATAGACGCGGTCTTCGCGACCCCCGAGGACGACAGCCATGACTACCAGGTCGTCGACTGGAAGACCTCGAACGCCCCGGCCGACCCGCTGCAGCTGTCGATCTACCGGCTGGCCTGGGCGCGCAGCCTGCAGCTGCCCCTGGATCGGGTTGATGCGGTCTTTTACCATGTGCTGACCGACCGCGTCGAGGCTCCGCCGTTGCTCGATGAACGCGCAATGGGCACCCTGGTCGCCGATCTCGCCACACAGGCTAACCTCGACGCATGAGTCTCGATCGTCTGAATCTGTCGCCCTGGGATGGCCTGTCGCTGCTGAACCGGGAGGCCGAAGTCCGTGACCCGGAGTCCATCCGGAGTGCCTGGGCCGATGACTCGGCGCTGCTGCTGCAGCTCGATTTCGACTCGCAGTTCGTGCTGGATCCTTTCGGAATCCCAGCCGTCGGGGAACTGACCGATGACATCGCCTACCTCGGACGCATCGACGGCGTGCCCTGGTTCGCGCAGCGAGTCGAGGAACTCGACGGCGTCACGATCCGGGATTCGCGACTGACTGATCTCCAATATCAGGTAGTCAGCGCCGGATTGGCGGTGCTCAATTGGATTGGCAATACGCGCTTCTGCACGATGTGCGGCGGGCAGCTGCGGCGCACTCACGGCGGTTTCGCCGCGGTCTGCTCGATGTGCGGGCGCGAGCATTTTCCGCGCACGGATCCGGCCATCATCGTCGCTGTGCTCGACCCGGCCGACCGGATCTTCCTGGCTCATCAGACGACCTGGGCGCAACACCGGGTGTCGATCCTCGCGGGCTTCATCGAGGCGGGGGAGAGCGCCGAGAACGCGCTCTACCGCGAGGTCGCCGAAGAGGCGAAGCTCCAGATCGATGCCTACCGGTTCCTCGGTTCACAACCGTGGCCGTTCTCCCGCTCGCTCATGCTTGCCTATGTGGCCCGCAGCCATTCGACCGGCCGGGTCGACCAGGTCGAGCTGGAGTGGGGCAACTGGTACAGCCGGGCTGAGGTGGACGCCGGACTGGCCGCCGGCAAGCTCATTCTGCCCGGTCCGGGCTCGATCGCAGCCCATGTCATCGGCGCCTGGCGCAACCGGACGTTGCCCGCGCCCGAGGGCTAGACGCGGCCCCCCAGGCCGGTCGCCCGCCGGGCCGCGGTAGTGACCGCCTGCCTGATCGCCTCGGCGGTGCCGACGATCCGCACCCGCTGCCGCGCCCTGGTGACCGCGGTGTAGAAGAGCTCCCGGGTGAGCAGCGGCGACTCGGCCGAGGGCAGCACCACGGTGACCGCGTCGTACTCGCTGCCCTGCGACTTGTGCACGGTCATCGCGTGCATCGTTTCGCTGGAGTCCAGCAGCCACGGCGAGCGCAGCCGCGGGTTGTCCCCGCTCGACAGGGCCACCTGAATCTGGCCGTCGATCCGCACGACCACGCCGGTGTCCCCATTGGAGATCTGCAGGTCGGGGGCATTGCGGGTGATCAGCACCGGCCGGCCCAGATACCACTCGCCCTCGCGTCCGTATCCGAGGATCGCCCGTCGCAGTTCGGCCTCGGCCGCACGCGACCAGCCGCCCACCCCGTAGCGTCCCTGCCGGTGCGCACACAGTACGCGGTGGGCATCCATCGCACTGAGCGCCTGCACGGCATCCCCGGCGCGAGCCGCACTCACCATGGCCCGCCCCTGCGTGACCACATCCGCGGTCAAGGGATTGAGGGTCTCGACCAGCACAGGATCGGGATCGGTCTGGGCCCAGGTCAGCCCGTCGGGAGCCGACGCCAGCAGGTCCAGCACGTCATCGGCCCGGGACGCCAAGATGGCGTCGGCAAGGTGCTGGATCGGGCCCGCGAACCGGTGCGAGTGAGTGAGCACCGTGATGGCGCTGCGCGGCGATCCGCCGGCCGCAGGCAGGCCGGCGCTGACGATGTCGGCGAGCACCGCACCCGCGTCCACCGAGGACAGCTGATGCGGGTCACCGACCATGACCAGCCGCGTGCCGGGGCGCAACGCGGCCATCAGCGCCGCCATCAGATCAAGCGAGACCATCGACATCTCATCGATGATCAGCAGATCGTGCGGCAGCGGATTGCCGGCGTCACGTGTCATGCGTCCGCCTGGACGGGCCCCCAACAGCGCATGCAGGGTGGTGGCCGGCTGCACCTGAAGATGCTTCCAGACCGCACCGTCCCGGTCGGAGCCGCTCAGCGACGCGTCCAGGGACTGCTGCATACGGGCCGCGGCCTTGCCGGTGAACGAGGCCAGCGCGACGCTGGTGCGGTGGGTCACCAGATCGTCCAGGACGCGCAGCAACCCGGCGATGGTGGTGGTCTTGCCGGTCCCCGGACCGCCCGCGATGACGCTGGTCCAGGTGCTCACCGAGGTGTCAACGGCGGCGCATTGGTCTGCGGTCAGTTCCTGAGCGGCGGATCGCTGCCGCGAGACCCGCATCACGGCGTCGGCGACGGCTTGCCGGTCGAGGGCCGGCGGCGGCAGGGCGATGCGCTGCGCCAGTGCCGTGCGGACAGCTTCCTCGGATTGCCAGTTGCGTTCCAGATAGAGCCGGTGGCCGATCAACCGGAGCGGGCGCTGATTCGCCGCGGCCTCCGCGCCGACCACCACCAATGGCGACTCGGCGAGCAGCAGCTGCCACCCCGCCGGGTCGGGCCACGGTAGCTCGCCGGCCACCGAGTGAGGCTCGTCCAGCGGTAGGCAGACCGACCCGGAGTCCTGTGCACGCAGGCACAGCGCCACAGCCAGCAACACCTCGTCGCGACATTCCCCGGTCAACCACGACAATGTGCGGGCCAGGTGCACCCCACTGGCCGAGATCAAGCCGGCGGCCGCGAACTCGGCGAGCAACCCGGTGGCGACCACCGGAACCTCGAACACTTCGTCGGTCATCGTTCACCCCCGGCCAGCACCGTGGACGCCGCCACGATCATCTCGGCGGGCGGCAACCAGGTGAAGACTCCGCTCGGCATGGTGCCCAGCATCGGATTGCCGGCCCCACCCATGCCACGGACGAACAGATACCCGATCCCACCCAGATGCACGCGGGGGTCGTAGCCCGGCAGCCGCCAGCCCAGATAGCGATGCAACGCGACGGCGTAGAGCAGCGCCTGCAGCGGATAATGCGCCTGACACATGGCATCGGCCATGGCATCAGGGCCGAATCGGGCCAGCCGGTTGGTCTTGTAGTCGAGGATGACATAGCGATCGGGGTCTCCGGGCACCTGGAGCACGACATCGATCGAGCCGGTGAGGAATCCTGCGAGGGTGGTACCTGCCGCGGCGGATTCGGACAGTAGCGCGCCGTAGCGCTGCAGGGGATCGCCGGGCTCGAGCATCGTCTCGAAGCAACGCGCGAGGTCGGCCACCTGCGACCGGCGGCCGACCGGACCGCCCAGGGGCAGTTCGAAGTCGAGTTCGGCCAGCCGCCGGGCCGCCCCGAGGTCGCGCAGCGTCCGATCACCGGTCAGTTTCCCCAGCGGTGTGCTGACGAGCTGAGCCAAGCCCGTTGTCAGCGCGGATACGTCCAGGCCGGTCAGCGGATAACGAACGGCCAGCCGCCGCACACTGGCGCCCAGATCGGCCTCCAACTGCGCGCTGGCGGGGTCGACATCCTCCAGAACGGCATGGACCAGACTGCCGAACTGCGTACCGCCGGGAAGCTCGGCCAGCGCGGACAGGGCCTGCTGATCCTGCTCCACAACGGCGGACAGCTCGGACACCTCGAGATCGTCATCGCCCGCCACGTCGACCTCGTCGAAGCCCGCAACCGATCCGGGCAGCGGCCCCACCTCGTGGATGCCGGTGGTCAGACCGGTGTAGGAGGTGCGCGTCCACGCCCGGTCGATGTGGTCGGCGAAGCGGCGGGCTTCGAGCAGTCCGGCAAAGCTGGTATCGCGCGGCGCAACGCCGGCTCGCTTGGCGATCTGCTCCGGATCGACGACCGTCACACTCACCCCGGGCGGACGACGCAGTTCGCTGGCAGGTTCAACAGGAACCTCGGATCGGGGCGCAGCATGCCAGCGGTCGTTCATCAGCAGCCGGTGCAATGGGGAACAGACCGCGTTCTGGGTGGGGGCCCACCAGCAGATGAGCAGCGACTGCGCCCGGGTGCAGGCGACATAGAAGGCCCGCAGCGATTCGGCGAGGTCTTCGGCCTGATAGCCCTCGATGCGCCCGGCACGGCCGCGTGGAGAATCAACATCCAGCACCCGCTCGCCGTCCTGGTGACCGACGACGGGCTCGTCGCGATCATCGACCTGCGCGGTGTACTTGTCGGCGGCCTGCGGCAGCAGCACGATCGGGAACTGCAATCCCTTTGCCTTGTGAACCGTCATCACCCGGATCGCGGGCCGGTCCGTGGGCAGCCGGCGGGCCCGCTCGTCCTCGTCCATCGTGTCGGCCTGTTCGATGCTGCGCCGTAAGAACTCGGTCAGCGCCGAGGACGTAAGCCGCTGGTCGGACTGGGCTTGGTTGAGCAACTCGGTGATGTGCCGCAGATCGCTGGTCAGTTCCTCGCCGCCGGGAGATCGCAGCAGCCGGGCGTAGAGATCGCGTTCGGCTACCAGGGTCTCGAAGACGGCAGCCACGCCCTGGTCGGTCAGCCGCCTTGCGCATCGGGTCAGCAGCGCGCTCATCTCGACCAGGTCGTCGTCGGACGCCGAGGCGATATCGGCGCTGGTCCACCCGATCAGACTGGTCAGCATGGCGCGCCGCTGGTGCCAGCGGTCCGGATTCTCCAGCGCCTGCAACACGATCAGCCAGTCGGCCGCGGCCTGGGAGGTGAACACGCTGCGTTCCCCGGTGAACACGGCGGAGTATCCGCCGGCGGTGAGACGGGCATGGATGAGCCGGCCCACCTTGTTGGTGCTCACCAGCACCGCGATGTCGTCGGAGCGCACCGGACGCCAACGCCCACCCGGCTCACGCAGCTGGTGGCTGCCATCCAGCAGCTGCCCGACCTGGCCGAGCAGGTCGGCCGCGATGAGTTCGCGGGCCGGGAAGGTCTTGATCGGTTGCCCCGGGTCGATGGCGCGCACCCGCACGACCTCAGCCGGCTCCAGCGATCCTTCCCGGCGGATTCGCGGCTGCTGCTGGGCCGTGGCGACTCGCTCGAGTTCGATTCGGACACCCGGGGAACCGAGGTCGACCGGACCGAAGAGGTTCTCGATGCCACGCACCACCTCGGCATCCGAACGGTAGTTGGTGGCCAGCCTCAGGACACGCTCGGCCTGGCCGCGGGCCTGATGGTAGGTCTCGATGTCGCCCCCGCGGAAGCGGTAGATCGCCTGCTTGGGGTCGCCGATCAACATGAGCGTGGAGCGGCCGGCGAAGCCTGCCTCGAGGAAGGCCCACTGAGCCGGATCGGTGTCCTGGAACTCGTCCACCAGCACGACCGAGAACCGTTCACTGAGCAGTTGGGCGGCCGCCTGCCCGCTGACCGGATCGGTGAGCACCGCAGACAGCCGCATGATCATGTCGTCGTATCCGAAGACCCGGCGCGAGCGCTTCCGGGCGTCGAGCATCTCGCGAACCGCCGTCGCGAAACCCACCCGTACAGCGCCGGAGTCATCGGGCGGGTAGAGACGCTCGGCCGGGTGTGCAGCTGCCTGCTGGCCGATCGCGTGAGCGGTCTGCCAGCCGAGGCACTGCCAGCGCTCCTCTCCGAGGTAGCTGTCGGAGATCACCTCCTCGACCAGCACGCACGGGTCGGTCTCCAAGACGGTGGCCTCATCATGGTCGGCCAGCACGCCCAGCTCATCGAGCATCCGCGCAGCGAAGGTGTGCAGTGTGAAGATCGGGGCGGCGTCGACCAGGCCGATCGCCTCGTCCAGCCGGTCGGCACGCAGCCTGGCGATCGCAGGATCGGTATCGCACAACAAGACCGCGACCCGATCGGAGCTGTCCAGCCTGCCGTCGCGCAACCAGCCATCGATCGCCAGCTTGCCGGCGATGAGCCGGGTGCGAATGCCGTCGCGCAGTTCACTGGTGGCTCGGCGGGAGAAGGTGACTGCCAGGATCTGGTCGAGGGGCAGGCCGTCGGCCACGTAGCGGGTGACCAGCGCGGCGATGGCATAGGTTTTGCCGGTGCCTGCGCTGGCTTCCAGGACGATCGTGGTGCCGGGGGCGGGCAACGGCTGGTCGAGCCGGAAGATCTCATTCATCGCAGTCCGTCCCGCCCGGACGCCAGGGATTCAGATGATCCTTGATGGGCGCGATCACCTGGTCGCACAACTGCTCGAACCTGCCCGGCCGCGCGGCGTGCAGTTCATCGAAGTCTGCGAAGAAGTACTGCCAGTTGGCGTCCTCGTCCGCGTACGCCTGGTGGGCACGGCTGAGTGGTTCACCGGATTTCCAGTTGAGCAGATCGGTGTATGCGGCGCCGGTGCGCAACGGCAGGGGCAGGATCTGATGCAGGCCTTCGGCGCGTACTGCGACGAGATCGCTCAGCAACTGACGGGCCTGCGACGCCGGTGGGGCAGTGAGCTGATAGCAGCGTTTGCCGATCAGTAGCCCGCCCACCTGGGCCAGGTCGGGGCCAGGGTCTGCTGCTGCCAACAGAAGCCTGATCCAGCAGGTCAGCGCGTCATCAGGCTTGGGAAAGCCGAATCTCTTGACCACTACTCGGCGGTCGAACAGTTGAATGCGGCCCTGTAACCGGACCGCAGGCAAGTCCAGCTGGCAGTCCGCCAGGAATGGCTCGCCCGCGTGGGCGGCGCGCACCGATCGGGCAACGATCTGCGCGTCGGCCAGTTGGCTATCGAGCACCCGGGCGCCTGCTTGTCCGGGCAGGACCTGACCCGACAGCCAGACCTTGCGGCGGGTCAGGTCGGCGTCGTGGCCGGCGCTGAGCGCCTCGAACAGCTCGTTGCCGACCGACCACACGGCCAGATGGTCGGGGGCGATCGGCAGGCTGGTCTGCAATTCGCGTTCGAAGGACGACAGGGTCGTGCCGGTCGCCTCGCGCAACAGCGTCCGGGCAGGGTTGACGAAGAAGGCGATGAGCTGTTCGACATCGACCTCGGTTGGCGCTGCGGCCGGATGGTGCAGCTGCCAGTGCGGGACGCCCGGGGCCGGCGGGGTCTGCAACGCGCATGCCCCGAGCAAACCCTGACGGTCGAAACTGGACACCTGTTCATCCCCGCTGATGGTGAAATCCTGCCAGCCATGTGGATGCAGCGGATGCCACCGCACCAAGGCATCCCCTGGCAGTGCATCGCTGCCGGGTGCCCGCCACTGCCCGGATGGTCCTTGAATCGCGCAGGCCTCCATCAGCTCGGCGATGCAGACGGGCACGGGGCGCACCGACCCGGACGACTGGTCGGCTCCCTGGGTGATGACCACCAAGGCGTCCTGTGCAGCCAACACGGCATCGAGCAGCCGCTGGCGGCGCACCGCCCGACGATCAGTGGTCCAGTGGGCGGCGCGCCGGCCCGGAGCACGAAGCAGATCGTCGCCGTCGAAACCGGCCGGCCCCGGAAAATGCGCGTCGTCGAGGCCCAGAACACAGATCACCCGGGCCTCGATGCCGGCCAGATCGTCGAGGTCGGTCACCAGCAGCGAGCCGTTGCCGTAGTTGGGGCGGCGACTGGCCGAGTGGCGCCTCGAATCCAACCAGCAGGCGATGTCGCCGATATCGAGTAGACCCCGGCGTCCGGCCGCCTGCTCGCCGAGATCGGCAAGTTCACCGAGCGCGTGGCTGAGCTGCCAACTGTCCTCGAATTCGGTGGAGGTGAGCAATTCGATGGCCTCGCGCAGCCTGTCGACCCAGACTTGGGCTGGCGCGGCGGTAGCGAACGGCTGGCTGATCTTGCGCACCCGGGAGATCAGCTCGGCGAGCTGGCCGATCAGCTCGGCGTCCGAGCCCTGCACCTGAGCCAGCGGCGCCGAGGTACCCAGCACCACGGGCGGTTCGTCGGCCAGGGCGAGGCTGATCAACATCCGCTGAACACCGGCCAGCCAGGTCGACTGCCTGATCGCCAGGCCGTTGCGGCGCCGCTGCTCCGCGTCCACCCCCCAACGGATCTGGGCGGCCGCGATCAACTCGCGCAGCCGCTCGATATCGTCGGCGTCGAATCCGAAACGATGCGCGACCGGCGGCAGCTGACAGAAATCCAGCAGGTCGACGCTGGTGGCCCGTTCCGTATAGAGGCTCAGCAGTTCGGCCAGCACCGCCAGCACCGGGTTGAACGAACTCACCGAGCTGTGTGCCAGCTGGACGCGCAGCCGGTGCCCAGGGTGGAAACCGGCTCCGGGATCCAGGCAGAACGATGCTTCGACCAGCGGCGCATACTCGGCGATGCTGGTGCACAGCACCACGACATCGCGGGGCTGCAGGCTGGGATCGTCGGTGAACAACCCGCACAGGGCGTCGCGCAGGACCTCGACCTGGCGGTCGGGGCCGTGACAGGCATGGATCTGCAGTGATTGATCGGCGAACTGTCGCGGTGCAGCGGGCAGGTCGCGCCGCAGCTCGTACTGCACCTGATGCAGCAGGCTGCCCGAGCGCGGCGCGCCGGCCGGCGCGCTGTCGCCCGGCATATTGTCGCCCGGCCGGCGGCTGGCATGATGACGCAAGAACGCCGAACCGGCCCGGGTGGTGTCGACCGGGATTCCTTCGGCGCAGATCAGGTGCACCTCATGATGGTGGCCGAGCGCGTCGATGAGATCACGGCCGGCATCGTCCGGGTCGTCCAGCGCCACCAGGACGATCCGACGCGGTAGCTCACGATCCGGACCAGCGGCCAGCTCGTCGAGTCGTTGCCGGTAGTGCTCGGCCGGATCGCCGCCCAACAAGGCTCGCACGGCCCGCCACAGGTCGGGTTGCCACAGCTGAGCCGGGGCCAGCGGCTGGCCGTCAGGATCGGTGTTGTGACCGTCGCGCCATGCGGACACCATCTGCGGAGCCTGGGCGGCATAGCGGCGCAGCACTCGAGCCAGCCGCTGTGCGGTCGCGTAGCGGCGACCCGGGCGGCTGCCCGGCGCACCCAGGTGACGCCGGAGGGGGGCCAACGCCTCGGCGTGGGCCGGATCGTCCAGCACGTCGCAGATGGCCAGCGTCAACGTCTCGCCCTGCCAGGTATCGCCACGGAACCGCTCGATGAACACCCGCCAGGTCACCAGTTCGATGCCGGCAGAAATCTGCGGGCCACCGGGGCGGCCGGCCAGGTACTGGGAAAACGACCGCCGATGGGCTGCTGAGGGCAGCACCACGAGATCGGCGGCCAGTGGTCCGGCGGGGATGGACTGCAGGAGCTTCGCCGCGTGCTCACAGGCCTCGCGCCATCCGGTGACCGGTACTTTCTCAATCATCGAAACTCACCTTAGAACCCAGCTGTGACATTTCGTGGCTCGTTGCGCTGCCGCGGTCCAGGTCAGAAGAGGTCGTCACTTTTGTCACTGCCACCGCCTACAGTGAATCGGCGTGAGTACCGAAGCAACGCTGGCAGCGCGCGTCCTGGAGGATCTGGACGCGGAGCAGCGGGCGGTGGCGACCAGCTTCGGGTGTCCCGTCGTGGTGCTCGCAGGCGCAGGGACCGGCAAGACCCGGGCCATCACGCACCGGATCGCCTACGGTGCGGCCAGTGGGGTGCTGGAGGCCAGGCGCACCTTGGCGGTCACCTTCACCAGCAAGGCGGCCACCGAGTTGCGCCGCCGGCTGACCCAACTCGGCGTGCCGCGAGTGCAGGCGCGCACCTTCCATGCTGCCGCATTGCGCCAGATCAGCTACTTCTGGCCGCGGGTCTATGGCGTCGAGCTGCCACCGGTGGCCAACGGCAACTTCGGCATCATTGCGGAAGCTGCGCGTGCCGTGCCGATCAGCGTCGAGACGCCGTTGTTGCGTGACCTTGCGGCCGAGATCAGCTGGGCGAAGGTCTCGAACGTGCCACCCGATCGATACAGCGACCTCGCCCCACAGGCCGGGCGCGAGGTCGGAGGGTTGGATGCCGACCAGGTCGCGTCGGTTCTGGTGCGCTACGAGCAGGTGAAGAAGCACCAGGGGGTCATCGATTTCGACGACATCCTGCTGTGTGCGATAGCCCTGTTGCATGAGCATCCCGAAGTCGCCGACCAGGTCCGCGACCAGTACCGGCACTTCGTCGTGGACGAGTACCAAGACGTCAGTCCGATTCAGCGCACCATGCTGGAACTGTGGCTGGGCGACCGCGAGGACATCTGTGTGGTGGGTGACCCCAACCAGGCGATTCATACCTTCGCCGGCGCTCAACCGGCTTATCTGACCACCTTCGGCCGCGACCATCCCGGTGCGCTGACCCTCAGGCTGCGCACCAACTACCGTTCAACCCCTCAGGTGCTGACGGTGGCGAATGCGCTGATCGGTTCCGGCGCCGGGCTTCGGGCCACCCGCGATGGGGGTCCCGCGGTCCAGGTCGTCGCGGCCGCCGACGAGCAGACCGAAGCCGCCGACGCCGTCTCCTGGCTGGTCGCCCAACATCACCGTGGGCTGGCATGGCGACAGCTTGCGGTGCTGTACCGGATCAACGCCCAATCCGAGGTCCTTGCCGGCGAACTGCGAGCGGCCAAGGTGCCCTTCGTGCTGCGCGATGCCGAGCATCAGGACCCGTCCGACGATGCCGTGACGTTGTCGACGATTCATTCGGCCAAGGGTCTGGAGTGGGAGGCGGTCGCGATGATCGGATTGTCGGACGGGCTGTTGCCGTTCGTCCTGGCCGATACCGCCGCAGCGATCGCTGAGGAGAAGCGCCTGCTCTATGTGGGCTTGACCAGGGCGAGAACCGAACTGAGGTTGTCCTGGGCTCGGACCGGGGGACATGGCCGCGGAATGCGCGAGCCGTCCCGCTTCCTGCGCACTGCTGGGTTGGTCGAGCGCGGGGTGGTTACCTCGGACATGCCGCAGCAGGGCTCACGCTTTCGCAAGCCGCGAGCGCTGCCGGCGTGTCATGTCTGCGGGGAGGCCTTGAGTGATGCTGTCGAGATCAAGCTCGGACGCCATGAGGGTTGCCCGGCGAGGCTTGATGTGGAGCTTCTGGATGCGCTGCATCAATGGCGGAGCGTGCAAGCGCAGAACCAGTCGGTGCCGGCATTCGTCGTATTCACCGACGCGACACTACGTGCGCTCGCTGAACAGAAGCCGGTAGACCCGGCCGATTTGATGAAGATCCCCGGCATCGGACGGGTCAAATGCGAGTGCTACGGTAACCAACTGATCGAAGTGATCGCCCATCATGCGTCGGTCTAGCCCAATGCCGGGAACCCCACGGACTTCAGGCCCTACCCAGGATGCGGTTCAGGTTGGTGCTGCACACCGGGCACTTCGCTTTGGCCATCTTGGTGCCCTTGTCGTTCACCACGACGATTCCCTTGGCCTCGCGCTTCTCCTTGCACTTCACGCAGTAGAACTCGCCTTCGTAGGTTTCCTCAGCCACTGTTGTCTCCTTAGTTTGGGGGCCGGGTTACAGGCCACTGACGCCGATATTAGCCGTCGCCGGTATCGGTCGCAGCCAGTCGCCCGGCCGCGAAACCGGGAGATCCACGCGGGAAACGCTCATCCGGCAGGCCGTTGGTCTCGGCTGATGCGCGAGAGAGCCCCCGGAGCCGAATCTCATGCCTTCCCCTGCACGGATTCGATCGCCGGAGGCTCTACAGGCAAGCTAGTGCCCTGCGGGCACCACCGTCAAGACGGACAGGAGTGAGCGATGCCGAGCTTTCAACAGAGTCCACCGGCAGCTGAGGCCTTGCCCACGGCCGCATTGCGCCTGCCACCGCTACCCGATGGTCTGGCCGGAGTGAGGGTGCGACGCAGCACACGCCGCCGCAAGACGGTTTCGGCGCGTCTGGAGGCGGGCGAGATCATCGTCTTCCTGCCTTGCGGGCTATCCACGTCCCAAGAGCAGGAGTGGGTGAACCGGATGGTGGAGCGCGTGGTGACCAAGCGAGCGCGCCCAGCCCGTTCGGACGAGGAGCTGGCCCGCCGGGCCGACGAGATCGCCACCCGCTACCTCGACGTGCCTGCCGGATGCGAGTTGCGGGCCTCATCGGTGCGTTGGGTGACCAATATGAACCATCGGGGGGGATCGTGCAGCGTCGATACCGGGGCGATCCGGCTGAGTGACCGGCTAAGGCAGATGCCCGACTGGGTGGTCGGCTACGTGCTCGCCCACGAGCTGGCCCACCTCAAATATGCCGGGCATGGCCCGAAGTTCTGGGCCCTGGTCAAGCACTATCCGCAGGCCGAGCGTGCCGGCGGCTACCTGGACGGTTGGAGCGCCGCCCGCTCGTCCACACCGGGCAGCTAGTCGTCGGCGTTCCCCGACTCGTCGCGGCGTTCCCGCTCGGCCTGCTCCAGCAGCTGCGCCAACTCCACGTCCATCTCGTCGCCGGCGGCCGTGTCCTGGTCCGGGGCGAGCAGCCGCAGCGGGTCGTCCAAGTCGTCGGCGCTGGGCATGAGATCGGGATGCGCCCACACGGCGTCCCGCCCGGCCACGCCGCGCTCACGGGTGAGTCCCGCCCACAGGTTGGCGGCATCGCGGATCCTGCGGGGAGCCAGCTCCAGACCCACCAGCGCGGAAAACAGCTGCTGAGCAGGACTGTTGGTGGCCCGACGGCGCCGGACGACCTCGGACAGCGCATTCGCGGCGTGCGGCATCCACCTGCTCACCGTGGTCGCGGTCACTTCGTCCACCCATCCCTCGACCAGCGCCAGCAGCGTCTCCAGCCGCGCCAGGATCTCGAGTTGGAGATCGGACTGGGTGGGGGAGAACAGCCGGCCCTGCAACTGCTCGCTGAGTTCCGCGAGGCGTTCGGGAGTCAAGGAGCTGAGATCGCTGACTTCGATCGTCGAGGTGATGGCGCCGACATCGATGGTGATCTCGCGAGCGTAGTGCTCCAGCAGGGCCAGCATCTGCGGGACGAGCCAGCCGACGTGGGCGAACAGTCGTTGCCGGGCGCCTTCGCGGACCGCAAGATAGATGCGCACATCGTTGTCGGAGATGCCCAGTCCTGAGCTGAAGCCGCTGACGTTGGTGGGCAGCAGCACCACCTGCGGCGCCGGCAGCAACTGCATGCCGATCTCGCTGCCCGAAACGATCACGCCGGAGATCTTGCCCATGGCCTGCGCAAGCTGGGCGGTGTACATCGCACCAGCCGAGGTGCGCAGCATGGGAGCCATCATCGCGCCGAACTGACCGAGTTCGGCGGGTACCCCTTCGGCCGAGGAGAACTGCTCACCGAACGAGGTGGCCAGAGCGTCCGCGATGCGCGTCACGATCGGTTCGGCGATGGTGCGCCAGGCACCCATGGTGTTCTCGACCCATTCGGCCCGGCTCCACGCGGCGGCCGGACGAGTGAGTGCATCGAAGCTGACATGTTGATCCAGCCACAGGCTGGCAAGCCGATCCGCCTCCGCGACATCGTGCTGATCCCGCTGGCTGGGCGCCGGGTCCGGGCCGAGCGATGCCGCCACATGGCGCGCCGTCGCCTTGGCGTAACTCCAATCGATGCCCTTGCCGTCGCTGGTGCCGGCCATGGACGCCATCGCCTGCTGCAACTGGGCGATCAGCTTGTTGAAGTCGAAATCATCGCCGGAGCCGCCGAACTGGGCGAACCAATTGGCCATGTCGTCGTTCATCGCTCACCATCGTTCCTGGTTCTTGCCTGACATCCATTCAACCGCACCGGACAACCGGCCCGTGCCCTGGTTGGCCCAACAGGTAGAGTCAGGACATACCTATCTGCAATGGAAGGGCAGGCCTATGACCAAACAAGGCTGGACGGCCGTCGTCTCCACAGCCTTGTTCGTCATGCTCATCATCGCGATCTCGCTTATCCCGGTGCCTTTCGTGCGCTGGTCGTCGGGCCCGGCGATCGATCTGCTGGGCAGCAATGGTGACAACTCGGTGCTGCAGATCAGTGGTGCGAACAGCTACCCTGCGACCGGCGAATTGCTGCTGCCCACCGTCTCGGTGACGAAGGCGGATTCCGAGATGACGCTGCCGCAGGCATTCCTGGCCTATGTGATGCCGGACGAAACGGTGCTGCCGCGTGAGAAGGTCTACCCGGCGGGACTGCCCGCCGATCAGCAGCAGGGCAACGAGAACAAACTCATGACCGATTCTCAGCGTGATGCGGCGGTGGCTGCGCTGATGGCCGCGGGCATCCCCGTCCAGCCGCTGCCCCAGGTCACCCAGGTATCCAGTTCCGGGCCCTCCTACGGCAAGGTCGAGGTCGGTGATCTCATCAGCACCGTCAACGGGTCGGTGGTGGAGCGCCGATCCGAGGTCCGGGCCATTCTGAATCAGGAGCAGCCCGGCTCGGTGATTCGGCTGGGCCTGCTGCGCGCCAATCAGCAACTGGAAGTCTTCGTCGTCGCGGTGGCCTCCCAGGACGACCCGTCGGTCGCCCAGATCGGCGTCGAACTGGAGAACAGCTACCAGCACTCGGTGGACGTCCAGCTGAACATCACCCCCGGTGTGGTCGGCTCATCGGGCGGTCTGCCGTTCGCCCTGGCGATCTATGACGATCTGACCTCCGGCGCGCTGATCGATGGGCGCGTGGTGGCCGCGACCGGCACGATCACCGCCACCGGGGACGTCGGCTCGATCGGCGCCCTGCGGCAGAAGCTGCGCGGTGCAGAACACGCAGGCGCTCAGATCATGCTGGTTCCCGAGGGCAACTGCGTGGACATCGAAGGCGTTGACACGTCGGTGACGGTCGTCAAGGTGACCAAATTGACAGACGCGATCACTAGCCTGGAATTACTGAAGAATCCGAGTACTGCCGATCAGGTGCCGAGATGTTGAGCAATCACGAACAGCAGACCGAAGCGCTGCTGGCCGGACTCATTGAGGTCGAGCGCTACGTGGGTGTGGCCGGCTGGGATCAGCCGGCCCGCCTTTTTGCCCTCGTCCCCACGACCGCGCTGCTCGAAGCCGAGCCCGCGCTGGCCGATCAGCTGACGGTGACCGGTCCGGACGCGTTGTCGTCCATCGAACAAGACGGTTTTCACCCTGGCACTGATCTGATGACCGCGCTCTCGCAGATCTGCTGGCCGCCGACGGTCGCCGGCTGTGCCTTGTCGACCGAACGCAGCTTCCTGCCGGCCGGGGCCGAACAGGACATCCCCGCCAATCCGGAGCTCGCCGCCGAGTTCGTGGCCCAGCATCCGCAGCGGCAGGATCTGCGGGTGGTCGCCGGCGCAGTGCGTGCAACCGACGGCGCGATTCTCACCCACTGCGTGGCTCGCGTGGCCACCAATCCCGACGATTTACTTGTCGGGGCCGACATGGTGCCGGCCCTGACGCAAGCTGTTGCCTGGACGCTGCAAGACAACGAGGGGAACTCATGAGCTCCACCATCACCGGTGATCGCGCCGCACCGAGACGACGCAATGCACTGGCTCCGACGATAGCCATCTTGGCAGTAGTGATGCTGCTGTTCATTCTCTTCGCGCGGATCTGGACCGACCTGCTGTGGTACCGCTCGGTCGATGCCACCCAGGTCTTCACCGTGCGCCTGATCAGCACGATGGGGCTCTTTGCCATCTTCGGCATCCTGATGGGCGCTGCCGCCTGGATCAATATGGCAATCGCCTACCGGTTGCGCCCGCGCGGCGCCCAGGCGGCCAACTCGTCCAGCACGCTCGGCAACTATCGCCAACTGATGGAAAGGCGTCCCCAGCTGGTGATCGCCGTGCCGTCGGTGCTGCTTGCCATTCTGGCCGGTGCCGGCGCGGTGTCGAATGTGGATCTGTTCCTGGCCTGGCTGAACGCGACACCGTTCGGGACCACCGACCCCTACTTCGGTCTGGATGTGGCCTTCTTCATCTTTCACCTGCCATGGTGGCGTTTTGTGGTCGGCCAGCTGATCTGGACGCTGATCGTCGCGCTGCTCGCTGCGGCAGCGGTGCATTTCGTCACCGGCTCGCTGCGTACCAGCCCGATGCGGGTGACGTCGCCGGCCGCCGGTCAGTCGCCGGAGATCAAGTTCAGCAATCCGTTCACGAAGAATGCTCAGGCTCATCTGTCGGTGGTGATGGGGCTGATCATGCTCGCCATCGGCGTCGACCAGTGGCTGGGGCGCTATGTCTTCTCGATCTCGGACAACGACGCGCTGTTCACCGGCATCGGCTACACCGACGATCATGCCCGGATCACCGCGAAGATGATCATGTCGATCATCTGCCTGGTCTGCGCGATCGCCTTCTTCATCAATGCGAAGCTGCGCCGCTGGGTGCTGCCGACCTCGGCGGTGGCCCTGGCCGTGGCGTCCAGCCTGATCGTCCAGGGTGCCTACCCGGCCCTTGTGCAGCAGTTCGATGTGCGGCCCAACGAGCCCGACCGTGAACGTCCCTATATCGTCAACCAGATTCAAGCGACCCGGCAGGCCTACGGCGTGGCCGATGTCGAGATCACCGACTATTCCGCCAGAACCACTGTCAGCGCCGGCCAGCTGGTTCAGGATGCCTCGGTGCTGCCCGGTATCCGGCTGATGGACCCACAGGTCATCTCGCCGACCTTCGAACAGCTGCAGCAGGTGCGCGGCTACTACCAGTTCCCCGATGTGCTGGATGTCGACAGATACACCATCGACGGCCAGGAGACCGACGCGATCGTCGCGGCGCGCGAGATCAACGTGGCCGGGCTGCCGCCGGCGAACCAGAGCTGGAACAACGTGCACACCGTGTACACGCACGGTTACGCAATGGTGGGAGCCTACGGCAACCGCCGCCAGCCCAGCGGTGAACCCGAGTGGATCGTCCGCGATATTCCTCCGGTAGGCGCCCTCGAACAGGTCCAGCCACGCATCTACTTCGGTGAGAACACCACCGAGTATGCGATCGTCGGCACTGCGGAGGGGCTGGATCCGGTAGAACTCGACACTCCGGGCGGCGGTAACGACACGGGTGCCGGCGAGTCGTACAACACCTATGACGGCTCCGGGGGCGTGCCGATCGGCAACATCTTCACCCGGGCGTTGTTCGCGTCCCGCTTCGGCAACATCAACCTGCTGCTGAGCAGCCGCGTGCACTCCGAGTCCAAGATCTTGTTCGACCGGACGCCGGCCGAGCGGGTGGCCAAGGTGGCCCCGTGGCTGAACATCGACAAGGATCCGTATCCGGCGGTTGTCGACGGTCGGGTGGTGTGGATCGTGGATGGCTACACCACATCCGACAGCTATCCGAACTCGCAGCGGGTCGATCTGGCGAGCGCCACCAGCGACTCGACGAGTTCGTGGACCCCGATCGGTACCGAGCGCCAGAACGTCAACTACATGCGCAATTCGGTCAAGGCCGTGGTCGATGCCTATGACGGCTCGGTCACCCTCTATGCCTGGGATACCGATGATCCGGTACTGCAGACCTGGGAGAAGGTCTACCCGGACATGCTGCATTCGGTCGACGAGGTCAGCCCCGATCTGATGGCGCATTTCCGCTACCCGCAGGATCTGTTCAAGGTCCAGCGCCAGATTCTCGGCCGCTACCACATGACCAACCCGGATGCCTGGTACCAGCAGTCCGATCTGTGGGTGGTCCCGGAGGATCCGCGTTCAGCCGACACGAAGGAACCGGCCTACTATCTGTCGATCAAGTGGCCCGGCGACGAGATGCCGGTGTTCAGCCAGACGGCGGTCTTCGTGCCGAACGAACGTGAGAATCTGGGTGCCTATATGGCGGTGGTCGCCGACGCAGCCAGCCCTGACTACGGCAAGCTCCGGGTGCTGAGGCTCTCGGACACCCATCAGGTGCCCGGTCCGAACCAAACGTTCAACGCCATCCAGACCGACCAGTTGGTGCAGCAGGCGCTGTTGCCGTTCACCAGCCAGGGCGCTGCTGAACCGGTCTACGGCAACCTGCTGACACTCCCGCTGGGCGGCGGGCTGATCTACGTCAACCCGATCTACACGCGGGGCAAGACGCAGGGCTCCTACCCAGTGCTGCGGTTCATCGTGGTGCGTTTCGGTGACCACATCGGGCTCGGGTCGACTCTTCAGGAGGCACTGGACCAGGTCTTCGAAGGCGACGCGGGCGCGTCCACCGGCGAAGAGGAGGTCAACGGTGGCGAGACCCCGACGACGCCGTCCACCGGGCTGGCCGCGGTGCAGCAGGCCCTGCAGGAGGCGGCCAACGCCTACACTGCTGCCGACGCCGCGCTGACCAGGGGCGATCTGGGCGAGTATCAGCGCCAGATCGAGATCGCCCGGCAGAAGCTGCAGGACGCCCAGAACGCGGCCCGGTAGCGGAGGCCTCTGGATCCGAGCTTTCCAGACAGGGCTAGGTCGTGTTACGTAAGTCGTTTGAGCCAGTCGTTGATTACTCCGATGTGGAGGGTGGCGGTGTAGCGGACAGCGAGTTTGTCGTAGCGGGTGGCGAAGGCTCGTTGGTGTTTGAGCTTGTTGATGCCACATTCGACCGCGTGGCGGTCCTTGTAGGTGGTTGGGTTGAACGCTGGCGGGCGACCGCCCCGGCGGCCACGGCGTCGGCGGTTGCGGGCCTGGTCGGCCGGGGTCGGGATGGTGGCTTTGATCCGATGATCACGTAGCCAAGCCCGGTTGGCCCGTGAGGAGTACGCCTTGTCGGCCAACACGCGATCGGGACGCCGGCGCGGTGCCCCGACCGGGTTGGCGACCTTGATCGCTTCCAGCACGGTGGTGAACTCCGGACTGTCGCCGGCTTGGCCGCCGGTGATGTGGAAGGCCAGCAGGCCACGGTCTTGGTCCACGGCCAGATGTGTCTTGGTGGACCAGCCGCCCCGGGAACGACCGAACCCGTGATCGGCGGGTTCTCCGGGAACCCGTTCGACCGAGTCACGTCGAGCACCAGCGGCGTGAACGTGCCCACGACAGCTGGTGGAGTCCACCGAGACCTGCCATTTCACCTTGCCACGAGCCTGTGCAACGGCTCGCAGCGTGTCCTCGATGTGTTCCCACACCCCGCGGATCTGCCAGGTGGCGAACAACATGTAGATCCGTCCCCAGGGTCCGTACCGGTCGGGGACATCGCGCCATGGGCATCCCACTCTCGCTCGGTGACGTATCCCATCGATCAGCTGCCGTAACGGCCATTTGCGTGGCCGTCCCCGTGCTGGGGGAGTTGGCAGCACGCTCTGGAGGAGCGCCCACTGAGCATCGGTGAGGTCATGACGGCGGGCAACATCTACGATTGGCACGAGGACTCCCGGGGAAGTAGGAGTGACTAGATACCAATCCGTCTACCCCGGGAGCCCTCCCACCGTCAGGACCGACACGCCAGCCGCCACACCCTCGTCGGACACCACTTTCGAAACACGACCTAGCCGTCGATGGTGACGACCTCGGCGGCGAGGCCCTGGGCTTCCAGGCCGGTGAGCAGCTGGTCGGCGTCCCCGCACAGCACCACGCTGAGTCGCTCCGGCCGGACCGCCGCGCTGAAAGCAGCGGATGCCTGGTCTGCGCTGACCGCCGCGATCTGGGCCTGCTGATCGTTGAACCACGATGCCGGCAGTCCCGTCCCGGCGAGTACGGACGCCTCGTCGGCGATCGCATCGGCGGTCTGGAAGCGCAGTGGCGCGATACCCAGCAGGAAGGTTCGGGCATCGAGCGCTTCGGTCGCGGTGAACGGCTCGTCGGTCACATTCAGTAAGTCGATCGCGGCCCGCGCGGCGGGGGCGGCGACCTCGGTGCGGCAACTGGTCTGCACCACGAAACTGCCGTGGCTGGGCAGCGGCCGGAAGCCGGCGTGGGCGCCGTAGGTGTATCCGAGTTCTTCGCGCAGCACCCGGTTCAACCGGGAGCCGAATGCGCCGCCGATCGCGCAGGAGGCCACCTGCAGGGCAGCCCACTGCGGATCAAGCCGGTCGGGTCCGAATCCACCGATCCGCAGATCGGCCTGCACCGAGCCGGGACGATCGATCACCCACACGACCGGGGCGGCCGGATTGGCGAGGGTCTGCTCGTGGGCGGCCCGCTGGTTGCCCGGCGTCCACGAGCCGAAGGCCGCGTCGACCAGCTGCGCGGCGTCCGGGGGCAGCTCGCCGGCCAAGATGATGGTGGCCCCATCGGGACGCCACCAGCGGTCGTGAAATGCGATGACATCGTCTCGAGTGATGGCCTCGACGGTGCTGATCCGCCCGGCGGCCGGTCGTCCCACCCGGCAACCGGCATCGAAGACAGCATTCTGGAATCCGATCTGGGCCAGCGCCGAACTGCGCGCCAGGGTCTGCTCGATCTCGGCCAGCCGCAGATCGCGGTGCCTGTCAACGTCGGCTTTCTCGTAGGCGGGCTGAGTGACGGTTTCTGCCAGCAGCCTCAGCGCCGCGGCCAGCTGGCTGACAGGAACCTCCATGCGGGCGACGGTGGAGGATTGACGCGCGGTGCCTGCGTAGATCGCACCGATGTCCTCCACAGCCTCTGCCAGCCGCGAACCCGGATGAAGCATGCTGCCCTCGTCGCTGGAGCGCACCGCGATGGTGGCGCAGCCCTCGACAGCCGCCGGCTCGCAGCTCAGCGGGGCATCCATGACGACCTGAGCGCTGATCACATACTGGCCGGGTAGCTGGTAGAGCCACAGCCTGGCGCCGTTGTCCAACCGGGTTTCGGTGGGCGATTGCAGCGTCCAGACGTGTGCCGGGCGTACCTGCGGACGAACAGACGAGTGATTCATGACTAGTTGCCTCCGTCGATCTCGTAGCGCAAGGTCGCGCGGGCCTCCGGGTTGAACCAGCGCGCGGCGGCCCGAGCGATGTCGGGTACCTCAAGCTGCTCGATCTCGGCGAGTTCGTGATTGATGCGTTGCGGATCATCGAACAACGTGGCGTAGTAGCTCAGCTGGTTGGCACGTTCATCGATGGGGGCCAGAGCGGCCAGCCATTCTCGCTCGAAACCGGCTTTGGCGCGGGCGAGTTCTTCGGGCCGCGGGCCATCGGTGATGATGTCGTCGAGTGTCTCGACGACGGTGTCGGTGATCTGTGCCAGATCCACACCTTCGCGCGCCCGCACCGAGATCACCCCGAGCGAACTGCCGCGCGCCAGGCCGAAATCGTCGGCGCCGAGTGCCTCGGCGAGCTCGTTCTCGCGGATCAGCTGCCGATGGAGCCGCGACGACTGGCCGTCGGAGATCAGTGAGAGCAGCACCTCGACGGCCAGCCGGTCGGGATGAGTGAGTGGCGGAGTGCGCCAGCACAGATGGACCATCGGGCGTGGCACATCACGGCTGACCACCACCTCGGGAGTGCCCGCATGAGGGGGCAGGGCCGGCGCGGGCTTGTTGGCCGGCACGCCGGCACCGGGGAGGTCACCGAAATAGCGTCCGGCCAGCTCATGACCTTGATCGACGCTCAACGCCCCGGACAGGGTCAGCACAGCGGCGCCCGGCTGATACCAGGTGCGGTAGAAAGCCTGCACGTCATCGAGGGTCGCCGCGTCCAGGTCAGCCATCGAACCGATCGCCGGGTGCGCGTAGGGATGGCCACCGGGGAAGTTCAACTGCAGCAGCAGTTCGAGCTGATCACCGTAGGGCACATTGTCATAGCGCTGGCGTTTCTCCTCCTTGACCACATCCCGCTGGGTCCGGAGGTTCTGCTCCCCGACATCGAGGCTGCCCATCCGGTCGGCCTCCAGCCACAGCGCCAGCTCGAGTGCCTGCGGCCCGACGGTCTCGAAGTAGTTCGTGCGATCGAAACTCGTGGTGGCGTTCGCGCTGCCACCGACCGCCTGAATCGTGGCCAGATGCTCGCCCGAGGCCACATTCGCCGAGCCGGCGAACATCAGGTGTTCGAACAGATGCGCGAAGCCGGTGGCCCCGGGGGCTTCGTCGGCCGATCCGACGCGATACCAGAGATTCACCGCGACACCGGGCGCGAGTGGATCGGGATTGGTGATCACCCGCAGCCCGTTGTCGAGGGTAGTGTCGTCGACCGGGTAGTGCAGGCGGGTGACTTCTGACATGAACTGCATGCTAGCCAACGCTTAGAATGCGGCGAGGGAGGTATCGACGTGCAGCCAGCCGAGCTTCAGCCACCGCGCATGAGTATTGGACGGGTGGTCTCGCTGCTCGGTCCGGCGTTCGTGGCCTCCGTTGCCTATGTCGATCCGGGCAATGTGGCGGCAAACATGTCTGCCGGCGCCGACTACGGCTATCTGCTGGTCTGGGTACTGGTCGGAGCCTGCCTGATGGCGATGATCGTGCAGTATCTCTCGGCCAAGCTGGGCTTGGTGACCGGACGATCGCTGTCGAGCATGGTCAAGGATTCGCTGGCGCATCACCGGCAGGCGCGTCCTTTGCGGATCGGTTTCGCACTGCAGGCGATCGTCGTCGCCATCGCCACCGACGTTGCGGAGGTAATGGGCGGCGCGATCGCGATGAATCTGCTCTTCGGCCTGCCGGGCTGGCTGGGTGGACTCATCGTGGTGGTGGTGTCGCTGTTCTGGCTCGGCTTCATGCGCTCCCGGGGGGAGCGGGCGCTGGACATCGGCGTGACGCTGGTGCTGCTGGTAATCGCTGCCGGCTTCCTGGTCTCCCTGGTGTGGGCGCCGCCCGACCCGGCAGGGGTCATCGGGGGCATGGTGCCCCGCTTCAGCGGCGCGGGCTCGGTGGCGATCGCCGCGGCGATGCTGGGGGCCACCGTGATGCCGCACGCGATCTACCTGCATTCGACTCTGGCGATCGATCGGCATCGTCCGCTGGGACAGCTGGATGCCCCCTTGAAGTCGCTGCTGTTCGTGCAGCGCGTCGATGTCGGAGCGTCCCTGGTGGTGGCCGGCACGGTGAACGTGGCGATGTTGCTGTTCGGTGCGACCATCCTGCGCGGAGTTCCTCATTCGGATGCGGTCGTGGCCGCATACGAGGTGTTGAATACGCAGATCGGCCGGCTGCCCGCCATCATCTTCGCGATCGGGCTGCTGGCGTCCAGCATCGGGTCGGCCGTGGTCGGGACCCATGCCGGCGCCAGCATCATGTACGACCTGCTGCCCTGGCGCATCGACAGCCGGATTCGCAGAGTGGCCACGGTGCTGCCCTCGATCGTCCTGCTCGCGGTGGGCGTCAACGCGACCATGGCGTTGGTGGGTAGCCAACTCGTGCTCAGCTTCGGGATCGGCTTCGCCTTGATCCCGCTGGTCTGGTTCACCAGCAGCCCGAAGCACATGGGGGAGTGGGCCTCGGGTCCGTGGCTGCGGATGACGTCGATCATCATCACGGCATTGGTGCTCGCGTTGAATATCGCCGTGATCGTGATGACCCTTGCCGAAGCGTGAACCGAGGCGCTGATCCTCGCCGATTCGCCGACACGGTAGACATGTCGTAGAGAGGAGAACGGCATGACAACAGATTCGCCGGTTACCATCGCGCACGACGTGTTGCAGCTGGGGCCCGTCCAGGTGAGCTTCCAACGGACGCTGCGGCTGCCCGAGACCGGACTGCACGCGCTGCCGCCCGGGTTGGGTAGATTCCGGCTGCGCCGGGTGGCGGACTATCCGGACACCGCGCCGGCCGACTGGCTGGAACGTGGCGGTGTGATGCTGCCGGTCTACCAGCGCGAGGCCATGTGGCTCTCGTTCGTCAGTTCCGAGCCGGCCGCGTTGCAGGTCGCGATCGGCAAGATCTGCGCCATCAGCGGCACGGCGTGGCGTGAGAAGCTGCGCCACGAGCCACAGAACTATGTGGCCCTACCGCGGCAGCCGTGGCTGGACGGCATCAACTCCGGGGACGGAACCATCCGCCAGTTCGTCGCCGTTGCGCTGGGATCGGGAGCCACAGTGGAGGGCCAGCTGAGTGGCGAGGAGATCCATGGGGGAATCCAGCTGCGGGCGGTCGGCCTGAGCGATGCGGCGTTGCAGAGCTGGCGCGCCGAGCAGCACCGCGCGTCCGGCCGCAGGATGAGCGCGGTCGCCGCCGCGCCGGCATCGGCGGCCATGGGGCTCGGTGCCGGTGGCCGGATGCGTCAGGAGATCTATGCCGATCAGCGGCAGCTGGCCGATTATGACGAGGACCGCTCGTGGCGGGTCTTCGTCCATCTGTGCTCGGCCGAGCAGTGGACGACGATCACCGGGGAGCTGCCGCCGCCGACGCCGATCGACCGGGAGACCTACGTCAAGTTCGGCCTGCCATGGTTCGACTACTACGACGCGGACGCCGACGATCTGGCGGCCAGCCAGGCATTGGCGCAGGTAAAGACCGTCGACGAGGTGCTCGGTCTGCCGGTCGAACCCTTCAGCCCGGTCGATCCGGCCACCGTCATCCAATTGAAGGACGCGCACGGGGACGAGGTGAGCGACGGCGATTGGTGATCGCGATCGGAGTTCTTGAGAGGGCAACGATGACCTCGACGTGTCCGGAGAATGAAAGCTCCTGACCAGCATATGCGCTGGTCAGGAGCCTGATTCGTAGCGGGGACAGGATTTGAACCTGTGACCTCTGGGTTATGAGCCCAGCGAGCTACCGAGCTGCTCCACCCCGCGTCGACTCGTTGAACCTTAGCCCGGTTCGGGCAGGGATTCAAATCGGCTGCTTAGGTCATCCGCCGTGGCGTGGTTTAGGTTCCCGAGGCAGTCGACGACTACACTTTTGGTCCACCGACAAGCGTCAGGAGCCACGAACAAGATGACCAGGGTTTTCCGCCAGATGGCCACCGTACTGATCGGCCTACTCGCGTTGGTTCTGGCTGCCTGTAGCCCGACAGCCACCGAACCGCAGGATCGCCAGCTCGTTGTCGGCACCTCCGTCGCCCCCAACTCCATGGATCCGACCACGTCTGCTGCCGCAGCCATCCCCGAGGCGTTGCTCTACAACGTCTACGAGACACTTCTCAAGATCGATGGCGAGGGCAAGTACCAGCCGCTGCTGGCCAGCGAGTGGTCGGTCTCGTCCGACGGTCTGATCTATACCTTCAACCTGCGCCCGCAGGCGCAGTTCGCCAGCGGTACCAAAGTCACGGCCGACGCGGTGATCGCCTCGATTCAGCGCATCATCGATGACGACTCGGTGCTTCCGATCCTCAAGACCGCGATGGCCCCGCTCGCCTCGATGCGCGCGGTCGACGACGACACCGTGCAGTTCACGCTCAGCACCCCCTCGCAGAACTGGCTGTTCGACATGTCGCAGCGGGCCGGCATCATCTTCGATCCCGATCATCTCGACCAGTTGGCCACCACCCCGGCCGGATCCGGGCCGTTCGTCTTC
The DNA here is from genome assembly GCF_030297015.1 of Brooklawnia propionicigenes. Taxonomy (NCBI): domain Bacteria; kingdom Bacillati; phylum Actinomycetota; class Actinomycetes; order Propionibacteriales; family Propionibacteriaceae; genus Brooklawnia; species Brooklawnia propionicigenes. The sequence goes on from NZ_AP028056.1 coordinate 3,019,402, forward strand.
TCCAACTGGACAGAGGGCGACTCGGTGACCCTGGTCCGCAACGACAACTACTGGGGCACACCCACCAAGCTGGCCGGCGTGACCTTCAAGTCGTACAGCGATCCCAACGCGATGAATGCGGCCATGCTGGCGGGGCAACTCGACATCGTCTCCAATGTTGCGGCCCCGCAGGCGCTCGACCAGTTCCAGACCGCCGATTTCAACGTGCTCGAGGGCAGCACGACCGGTGAGGTGGTCCTCGGTTTCAACCACCAGAATGAGGTCCTCAAGGATCTGCGGGTGCGTCAGGCGATCAACTATGCGATCGATCGTCCGGCATTGCTCGACGCGGTCTGGGCAGGCAAGGGTGAGCTGATCGGCTCCATGGTTCCGCCCACCGACCCCTGGTTCGAGGATCTTTCGCAGAGGTACCCCTACGATCCGGACAAGGCTCGCGAACTGCTGGCCGAGACCGGCCTCGGCCAGATCAGCCTGAGGCTGCGCGTGCCGACGTTGCCGTATGCGCCGGGAGCTGCGAGCTACATCGCCAGCCAGCTCGGCGCGGTGGGCATTCAGGTCACCGTGGACGAACTCGAGTTCCCGGCCACCTGGGTGGACCAGGTCATGTATCAGGGCAACTACGACATGACGATCGTCGCCCACGTCGAGGCCCGCGATATCGGCAACTTCGCCGATCCCACCTACTACTGGCATTACGACAACCCCGAGTTCCAGCAGCTGATCGCTGCGGCAGACAAGACCATGACCGAGGACGAGCAGGTCACACTGATGAAGCAGGCCGCCCGGATTCTGTCCGACGATGCCGCCGCCGATTTCTTGTGGCTGATGCCGAACCTGATCGTGACGAAGGCCGATGTCACCGGGGTGGACTCGAACCGCACCTCGCTGAGCTTCGACATGACCGGGGTCAATGCGCCGGCCGCCTGATCCGGGGATGTTGTGAACTCGACTCGTGTTGCCAGCACGGGCTGGCTGGTGGCGCGTCGCGTCGGCTGGTTCGCGCTGAGCATGCTGGTGGCCTCGATCGTCGTGTTCGCTCTGCTGAACCTGCTGCCCGGAGACGTCGCTGGGGTGATCCTCGGCCCGAACGCCAGTCAGCAATCGATCGACGCGCTGCGTGAACAGCTCGGTCTCAACCAGAACATCGTGCCGCGCTATGTCGAATGGCTGGGCGCCATGCTGACCGGCGATCTGGGTTCGTCGGCACTGACCGGGGCGCCGGTGAACCCGGTCGTCGCCGACAAGTTCGGTGTGACCTTGTCGCTGGTGCTGTTCGGAATGCTCGCGGCCGTCCTCATTGCGCTGCCGCTGGGCATTCTGGCGGCGTTGCGTCGCGGACGAGCCGATGGTGTACTCATCTCCGGTTTCAGCCAGCTGGGCATGGCGATTCCGGCCTTCGTCGTGGGTATCGCGCTCAGCGTGGTGGTGGGCGCAAAGCTGCACTGGCTGCCCGCCAACGGCTATGTACCGATCTCGAGGTCATTCGGGCAGTGGCTGTCCCACCTGATTCTGCCGGCGCTGACGCTGGGCCTGGTCCAGTCCGCGGTGCTGGTGCGCTACGTGCGTTCGGCATTCATCGATGTCATCAGCCAGGACTACTACCGGACCGCTCGTGCGATCGGCTGGCGTCGCTGGCCCGCGATCGTACGGCACGGGTTGCGCAACGCCTCGCTGCAGATCGTCACCGTCCTCGGCCTGCAGCTGTCGACACTGTTCGTGGGCGCGATCGTCGTGGAGAGCGTCTTCGTGCTGCCCGGGCTGGGCAGTTATCTGGTGCAGATGGTCGGTAATCGCGACCTGCCTGTCGTCCAGTCGATCGTGATGATCCTGGTCGCCCTGGTTCTGGTGATCAACCTGCTCGTCGACCTGAGCTACACGCTGATCGATCCCCGATTGCGTGCCGGTGAGGACGAGGTGGACGACTAGTGAGACGCAATCCCGCCCTGCTGATCGGTGCGGCCATGGTCGCGCTGGTGGTGGTCTTCGCCCTCATCTCCGCGGTGTGGACGCCCTACAATCCCACCGAGGTCACCCCTGGGCGGCTGCTGCCGCCCAGCACGGCTCACCTGATGGGCACCGACGGCTTCGGCCAGGACATCGCCAGCCGGGTGCTGGTCGGTGCCCGCAGCTGTCTGCTGGTCGGCGTGGTGGCGGTCGGGATCGGCGCGTTGCTCGGCGTCCCGCTCGGCGTCACGGCCGCGGTCAACCAGCACAGTTGGCCGGGTACGGTGATCATGCGGGCGACCGACATCGTCTATGCGTTCCCGGCACTGCTGCTGGCCATCATTCTGGCCGCGGCCCGCGGTTCGGGTTCGACGGTGACCGCCATGACCGCGATCGGTATCGCGTCGATTCCGGCATTCGCCCGGGTGTCCCGGGGAGCTGCCCTGCAGGTGCTCAGCCAGGACTACATCATCGCGGCCCGCAGCGCCGGCACCACCCCCGGTGGCATCGCCTGGCGGCATGTGCTGCCGAACATCACTCCGGTGGTGCTCGTCCAGGCCTCGGTCAGTTTCGGGCTGGCGATCCTCGCCGAGGCGGCACTGAGCTATCTGGGCCTCGGCACCCCGCCGACCACGCCGACCTGGGGACGAATGATCTACGAATCCCAGCCCTACCTCTACACGAACCTGAATCTGGCCTTGTGGCCCGGGCTTTTCATCGCGATCGCCGTGCTCGGCTTCAATCTGCTCGGCGATGGGCTGCGTGAACTCGTCGATCCCACCCTGCAAGACGTCCGGTGATCACCATGACCGACGACCTGCTGACGATCGACGACCTGAGTGTCCGTTTCCCGGGCAATCGGCATCCTGCCGTCGACCGGATCTCATTGCGGATCGGACGCGGGGAACGCGTCGGCCTGATCGGCGAGTCCGGCTCGGGAAAGTCGGTCACCGCCCTGGCGGTCATGGGTCTGCTGGCCGACAATGCCAAGACCACCGGATCGATCCGCTGGCAAGGTGACGAATTGCTCGGCATGCACGACGCGCAGTATTCGAGGCTGCGCGGCGAACAGATCTCGATGGTCTTTCAGGAGCCGATGACCGCGCTCGATCCCACCATGCGCACCGGACGCCAGGTCGCCGAGGTGCTACGCCTGCATGGTGGGGCGCCTGCCGGCGAAGCTCGCAGCCGGGTGCTCCAGACACTGGCCAAGGTCGGCATCGGCGACCCTCAGCGAGTCGCCGACAGCTTCCCGTACCAGCTGTCGGGAGGCCAGCGCCAGCGGGTGCTGATCGCGATGGCGTTGATCAACACCCCCGATCTGCTGATCTGCGACGAGCCGACCACCGCACTGGATGTCACCGTGCAGGCGCGCGTCCTCGAACTACTACAGGGAGGTCTCGACCTGGCGGGTTCGGCGCTGTTGTTCATCAGTCACGACCTCGCCGTGGTCAGCCAGATGGTCGACCGGATCGCCGTCATCTATGAGGGCAGAATCGTCGAGTCGGGCACGCGCAGCCAGATCCTGAACGCCCCGCAGCATCCCTACACGGCGGGGCTCATCGCCACCGCCGACCTGGCCAACGTGCCGGCGGGTGGCCGGCTGCCGGTGCTCGATGATTTCTGGAAGAGGACCGATCGTGGGCACTGACGAGCCGATCTACCGCGTCCAGGATCTGGTGCGGGTGTTCAGCCACGGACCGCAACCGGTGACAGCGGTCGATCGGGTCAGCTTCGAGGTTCCGGCCGGCCAACGGCTCGGCATCGTGGGGGAGTCCGGATCCGGAAAGTCCACCCTGATCCGGATGATGGCGGGGCTGCGGCGTCCCAGCAGCGGCGACATCGTCTTTCGCGGTCAGTCGATCGTGGGACGCCGGGAATCCGAGCTGGCGTGGCTGCGTCGGGGCGTCCAGTTGGTCTTCCAGGATCCGCGCTCCTCGCTGGATCCGCGGATGAAGGTCGCCGACATCATCGCCGAGCCGCTGCGCTCCAAGATCTGGAAGGGCACCCAGCGTCCCGATCCGGCCAGCCGGGTCGTGGATCTGATGGCCCGGGTCGGCCTGGAACCGGCAGACCGCAACCGCTATCCGCACCAGTTCAGCGGCGGCCAACGTCAGCGCATCGCTATCGCCCGTGCGCTGGCACCCAGTCCGCAGGTGCTGATCGCCGACGAGGCGGTCTCGGCGCTCGACGTCAGCGTCCGCGCGCAGGTCCTGAACCTGTTCGGTGAACTGGTCGCCGACCAGGGGCTGACACTGATCTTCGTCAGCCACGACCTGTCGGTGGTACGTCACATGTGCGATGCGGTGCTGGTCATGCATGCCGGCCGTATCGTCGAAGCCGGACCGATCGAGCAGATCTACCTCGATCCGCAGCACAGCTATACCCGGCAACTGATTGCATCCGTGCCCCGGCTGCGCCGCGGCTGATTGGCGGGAAGCCGCTGCCACGCCTCTAGAATGGGTCGACGTGAAAGCCCTGCTGCTGGAAAACATCCATCCTGAAGCCACCCGCATTCTCACCGAAGCCGGATACGAGGTCGAGAACCGGCGAGGTGCCCTCGGTGAGACCGAACTGATCGACGCGCTCAAGGGCGTCAGCCTGTTGGGTATCCGATCGCGCACCCAGATCACCGAGAGGGTCGTTGCGCAGGCCACCGATCTGCAGGCGGTGGGCGCTTTCTGCATCGGCACCAACCAGATCGATCTGGATGCCGCCGCCCGCGAGGGTATTGCCTGCTTCAACGCTCCGTACAGCAACACCCGCAGCGTCGTCGAACTGGCGATGGCCGAGATCGTGGCGCTGGCCCGGCATCTGACCGACAAGAACAAGCAGATGCACGACGGCCTGTGGGACAAGTCCGCCGCCGGATCGCACGAGGTCCGCGGCCGCACCCTGGGCCTGGTCGGCTACGGCAATATCGGCTCGCAGCTGTCGGTGCTGGCCGAGGCTTTCGGCATGAAGGTGCTCTTCTACGATGTCGTCGACAAGCTGGCGCTGGGCAATGCGCAGCGAGTCGACAGCCTGGACGAGTTGCTCGAGCGGGCCGAGACGATCAGCGTGCATGTGGACGGTCGTGAGGAGAACGCCCACCTGTTCGGTGCTGAAGAGTTCGCCAAGATGCGTCCGCGTTCGCTGTTCTTGAATCTGTCGCGCGGTTTCGTCTTCGATCCGGCGGCGTTGGCCGCCCAGATCCGTTCCGGTCATATCGCCGGTGCGGCCGTGGACGTCTACCCGACCGAGCCCAGGGCTGCCGGGGAGCCGTTCACCAGCGAGCTGCAGGGCCTGCCGAACGTCATTCTCACCCCGCACGTGGGTGGTTCGACGAAGGAGGCGCAGGTGGACATCGGCCGCTTCGTGGCCGGCAAGCTGCTCGACTACATCAACACCGGCTCGACCGTGATGAGCGTGAACCTGCCGCAGGTGCAGGTGTCGCCGCAGCAGGGCAGCCGGGTGCTGCACATCCACCGCAATGTGCCCGGCGTGCTGGCCAAGCTCACTCAGGCGCTCAGCACCCACGAGGCCAATATCGCCTTCCAGGCTCTGAACACCAACTCCGAGGTGGGTTACGTGGTGACCGACGTGACGTCTGCGCGTCCTGGCCTGGTGTCCGAACTGGAGGAGATCCCCGGGACCATCCGCGTCCGGCTGATCTGACCGGTGCCGGGTGCCCGGTCGGCGGTTGCTGCAAGCTCAGTGACGCTGGCCGGGCAACGGCATGATGATGCCCGTGGTCTCCTCGTATTCGTCCTGGGCGACCTGCAGCCGGGTGACCAGTTCGTCATGCAGCAGCCCGTTGGATGCGATGGCCCCCGGCCCGTATGAGCCGTTGTTGCCGTCCAGATCGGTGAACCGGCCACCGGCCTCGCGGACGATGATGTCGAGCGCGGCCTTGTCCCACAGACTCAGTTCGGGTTCTGCGGCGGCGTCGACCGCACCCTCGGCGACCAGCATGTAGCTCCAGAAATCCCCGAATGCCCGGGTGCGGCCGGCGTCACGAAGCAGGTCGACGAAGCCTTGGCCGCGTCCCGAGGCAATCCAGCCACCCAGCGACGAATACGACACGAAGGCGTCGGGCACGCTGCGCACGGCGGAGACCTTCATGCGCTGGGCCTTCAACAAGGATTTGCCGGTGAACGCGCCATCACCCTCGGCAGCCCACCAGCGGCGACCGAGCAGGGGAGCGCTGACCACCCCCACGCGCACCACGCCGTCCACCATCAGGCCGATCAGCGTCGCCCAGACCGGCACTCCACGCACATAATTGGCCGTACCGTCGATCGGGTCGATGATCCACTGCCGCGGGCCGTACCCGGTGTCGGCCATCTCCTCACCGAGCACCGCGTCGCGCGGACGCGCGGTCGCGAGCAGCTTGCGGAGGGCTTGCTCGGTGGTGCGGTCGGCATCCGAGACCGCGGTGTGATCGGGCTTGGTTTCCACGTGCAGGTCTTGGGCTTTGAACCGCGACTCGGTGATGGAGTCGGCGTTGTCGGCCAGCATGTGGGCCAGTCGCAGATCATCGATGTAGGAGGCCATGCCCCCACGTTATCGGGATTCGCCCGCTGTCGGTTCACTGACCGCGCCGAGGATGCGGCGCAGGGACGCCAATCGGTGGGCGTCGAGGTCGCCCCGGGCCTGCGCTTCGTCCAGTCCGCACTCCGGTTCGTCTTCGGTGTGCCGGCAGCCACGCGGGCAATCCCGGGTGAAATCACTGAGGTTGCCGAAGGCTCCCAGCACCGACTGGGCGGTGACATGGCTCAGACCGAAGCTGCGCACTCCGGGAGTGTCGATCACCCAGCCGTCACCGGTGGGCAACCGCAGGGCGATGGCCGAGCTGGAGGTGTGCCGGCCGCGGCCGGTGACCTCATTGACCTCGCCGGTCGATCGCTGCGCGTCGGGAACCAGCCGGTTGATGAGGGTCGACTTGCCTACTCCCGAGTGCCCGACCAGCACGGTGACGTGCCCGGCGAGCAGATCATCGACCTCGGCCAGGTCGGAGCCGGGCTGGGTGACCACGATCGGCACGTCCAGCGGCTGGTATGCGGCGATGATGTCGTCCGGCGAGGCCAGGTCGGCTTTGGTGAGGCAGATGATCGGCGCGATGGACGCGTCGTAGGCGGCCACCAGAATGCGGTCGATCATGCCGGTGCGCGGCGGCGGGTCGGCCAGCGCGGTGACGATCATCAGCTGATCGGCATTTGCCACCAGCGGGCGCTCGCTGGGGTCGTTGTCGTCCGCGGTGCGCCGCAGCACTGTGGTGCGTGGGATGACCTCGACGATGCGGGCCAAGGTGCCCTCGTCGCCGCTGGTGTCGCCGGCCATCCGGACCACATCGCCGACGATGACCCCCTTGCGTCCCAGGTGGCGGGCCTTGGTGGCGCTCACCATCTGACCGCCCACCACCATCTGGCAGCGGAAGCGCCCGCGGTCGACGGTGATCACCCGGCCCAGCTGGGCATCCGAATAGTCGGGCCGGTCCTTGGTGCGCGGCCGGGTACGCCTGGCCGGACGCCCGAAGCTGTCGGGATCGACATCGGCGTAGGAGTCGGCCAGGTTGCGGCTCACCGGACTGCGTCCTGGGTTTCATCGAGCATGCGCTGCCAGCGGCTGACGAAATCGGGCATCGTCTTGGAGACCGAACCGATGTCATCGAGTTGCACGCCCGGCACGATCAGCCCGATCAGCGCGGCCAGATGTGCCAGCCGGTGATCGGCATAGGCCCTCAGCACGCGGGTGGGTGCCAGACCGGCTCCTCGCGGGCCGGCGCCGTGAATGACCAGTCCGTCGGCTGTCTGGTGCACCTCGATCCCGACACTGGACAACTCGGCTTCGATCGCCGCCAGCCGGTCGGTCTCGTGCCCGCGGATGTGTGCCACCCCACTGATGGTGGTGGGCCCGGACGCGAAGGCGGCGAGGCCGGCCACCACCGGCGTCAATTCGCTGGCTTCGTGAAGGTCGATCTCGGCGCCGTGCAGTTCGCCCGGCGCGTAGGCGGTCAGCCCGTCATCGGTCAGTTCGGCGGTGGCGCCCATCCGCCGCAGGATGTCGGCGATCAAGGCACCGGGCTGTGTGGTTCGCGCCGGCCAGGCCGGCACCGTCACCTGTCCGCCGCTGAGCACGCCGGCCGCCAGGAAAACCGCGGCATTGGTCAGGTCGGGCTCGATCCGCTGATCGCGGGCAGCGATCGGGCCGGGGGCCACCCGCCAGCGTCCCTGCTCGCTGTCGTCGACCTGCACGCCGCGCGAACGCAGCATCGCCAACGTCATCTCAATGTGCGGCAGTGAGGGAACCGTTGCGCCGCGGTGCACCAGATCGATGCCGGCCGGCAGCCGTGCCGCGGTCAGCAGCAGCGCCGAGATGAACTGGCTGGAGGTGCTCGAATCGATCTGCACCCGCGGCCCGCCCAACTGAGCGGGGGAATCCATGGTGAAGGGCAGCGCGTCGTTGTCCAGCTGAACACCGAGTTGGGCCAGACCGTCCAACAGCGGGCTCATCGGACGCTGCGTCGCGTGCGGATCACCGAAGAAGTAGCTGCGGCCACCCGCCAGTGCCGCGATTGGCGGCACGAAGCGCATCACGGTGCCGGCCAGACCGCAGTCGATGCCCTCGGGACAAGGCGTGAAATGCGCTGGCGGCGCCACCCGGACGATGTGTTCGGTGGCATCCAGCGGGATGTCGATCCGAACCCCCAGGGCGCGCAGCGCAGCGATCATCAACTCGGTATCGCGGGCTGCCAGCAGACCGATCAGCGTGCTCGGCGCGTCGGCCAGCGCGGCCAGCACCAGCGCGCGATTTGATTCGGACTTGGAACCCGGCAGCGGGCAGACGGCCTGCAGAGCGCCGGGCGCGGCGGGGGCTGACCAGGGTTCGCCGGTGCTCAGTTGAGGACGTCCTTCACTTGAGCCTGCACCTTCTTGGACGCCTTGCGAGCCTTGGCCTGGGCCTTCTTCTGGGCGCGCTTGACATCCTTGCCGACGGCTTCGGCGTGCTGCTGAACGGACTTGCGTGACTGGTCGACACGCTGCTCGGCAGCCTTGCGCGACTGCTCGGCGCGCCAGGCGAGGCCGGGGCGTCCGGCGGTATCCCTGGTGGCCACCAGGGCGCCGCCGAACAGCGCCAGCTGGACGAACAGATCGGACCGATCCTCGGCGCCGGCTCGCGCTGCCGAAACCACCCGCGGCAAGGTTGCCAGGCTCAGCAGCGCCGCACCCGGACGACGAGCAATCCCGGTGGCATAGGCAACGCCACCGATGATCTGGGTTGCGCCCAGGATGCGCGTCCAGGTGCGGGCCTGGGCAGGCACCTTGTCGGCGACATCGGGAGGCAGGAAGGACTGCACGATGGGCACGATCGCTTCGATGGTGTCGGAAACCTCATTGGCGTTCTTGTCGGGTTTGACGACCATCTGAACGCCATCGGCGACGAAGTAGCTGGAGAACAGCGCGCGGCCGGCGAAACGCAACAATGACATAGTCCATTCTTACCCTGCCCGGGCCGCCCAGACACCTCTTCTGCGCAATTGCGTCAGGGAATACCCTGGTGGCCGGTGGCGTTTCAGACAATATGTCGACGGCATTGCACAGACAGCGAAGCGAGGTGTTGACCCGCAGTTCTGGCGGGTACTGCCCGCTGCTGCGCGATTCGGTAGTGTTGGACTCGATGATCACTCCCAGCACCGACATGCGTGAGGTCGAATCCGAAGACGAGCGCGCCGCCCGATTCGAGCGCGACGCGATGGGCTACCTCGACCAGTTGTACGGTGCTGCCCTGCGGATGACACGCAATCCAGCCGATGCTGAAGACGTGGTTCAGGAGACGTACGCCAAGGCATTCAGCTCCTTCGAGCAGTTCACCCCCGGAACCAACCTCAAGGCGTGGCTCTACCGCATCCTCACCAACACTTACATCAATTCCTATCGCAAGAGCCAGCGTCAGCCCCAGACCAGCGGCTCTGCCGACGTGGAGGATTGGCAGCTGGCACGCGCCGCATCCCACACCTCTGGTGGGCTTCCGTCCGCCGAGCGTGAAGCCCTGGATCGGATGTCGGACCCGGTGGTGACCGAGGCGCTGGATTCGTTGTCTCCCGATTTCCGGGAGGTCGTGCTGCTGGCCGACGTCGAGGGATTCTCATACAAGGAGATCGCCGAGATCATGGGAACCCCGATCGGCACCGTGATGTCCCGGCTCAACCGGGCGCGCGGTCAGCTGAGAACAAAACTGGGTGACTATGCGGCCACCATGGGTATCGGTCAGGAGAACAAGAATGACTGAGAATCCCGGGCTCGTTCCCGAAGATCCGTGTGTGTTTGCCATGCGGAGTGTGCATGATTTTCTGCATGGCGAGTTGCCCGAGTCGACGGCCGATGAGATCCGTCTCCATCTGATGGCCTGCGAGAACTGCATGGACCACTTCGATGCGGAGCAGTTCATCAGTGCGATGTTGCGGCGCTGCTACGGGCCTACGGTGGCACCCGCCGGTCTGCGGGTTCGTGTCTCGCAGCTGAGTATCCAGATCCGCACCGAACCTCCGCAGGCCTGATTCGTCCGGCTGCACAAACACTATCGGCCCATGACTGTCAACCAGTCAGGGCCGATATTCGTGTGCCGACGCCGTGCTCAGGCGTTGGGGCGCTTGCCGTGATTGGCAGGGTTCTTGCGACGATCGCGACGCTTGCGGCCACCTTTTCCCATGATTGAGACCTCCAGATTCGGGTGTGTGCGCTGAACGCGCAACTCACTATCTTGCCAAAACCTAGCAGCGAATCCCAAACCGGCGATCGGCCGGCCACCGGGCCCGCCGGCTGCGCCGGGAGGCGCCCATAGCGGGCCACGGCGGCGGGCGGCGACCAGCGCCGCACGGTGGGATGTGGTGCCTCGCGGATGGGGGCAGCCGTCTATGGTGGAGGGCATGCGGCGCCTGTCTGAGGTGATGAACACCCACTGCGGGCTCGATGAGGCCGACAGGAAATGGCTCAACTCGCTGGCGCGCGAGTGGCACCTGTTCGCTGACACGAGCTTCTCCGACCTGGTCTTGTGGCTTCCCGACGCCAGCGACGAGAACATCTTCTGGGCCGGTGCCCAGATTCGCCCGACGACCGGTCCCACCGCGCTTCAAGATGATGTGGTGGGCGAGGAGATCCGCTACGAGCCGGACTCGATGGTGACCGCCGCTTATCTCAGCCACGAGATCATGGAGACCAGCGACAACAATCTGGGCGCCGGTATACCGGTGGACACCTGGGCCATCCCGATCATCCGCCACAACGAGTGCATCGCAGTCATCGAGCGTCACACCAATCGCATGGGGGTACGTGCCCCCGGTGCTCTGGAGGACACCTACCTGGCGATCGCCGACGTGTTGAGCGAGATGCTGTGGCACGGCCAGTTCCCGATGGATCCCCCCAGCGATCCGACGTCCAGCCCTCGGGTGGGAGACGGGTTGATATGGGTCGATACCGACGCCACCGTCCGATACTGCACCCCGAACGCGGTCAGCTGTATTCGCAGGCTGGGCGCCACCGGCGACCTCGTCGGCGAGGATGTGCGTCAGCTGCTGCCGGCGCTGACCGTGGAGTTCGATCATGAACGCGACAGTGCCGAGTCCGGGAATCCGCCGTACGCCGCCTGGGAGGTGACGGTCGAGAAGCCGCAGGCCAGCGTCCGGCTGCGGATCCTGCCACTGTCCGAGCACGAGAAGTGGGCAGCCACCGTGGTGCTGTGCCGCGACGTCACGACGTTGCGGGAGCGGGAACGCCAGCTGGTGACCAAGGACGCCACAATCCGGGAGATTCATCACCGGGTGAAGAACAATCTGCAGACGGTCGCCGCACTGTTGCGGCTGCAGTCGCGCCGGATGAGCAGCCCCGAGGGCCGCGATGCGCTGCGCGACGCCCAGCGGCGAGTCCAGTCGATCGCAGCGGTGCACGAGATCTTGTCGCAGGGCTTCGACGAGGCGGTGCCGTTCGATCAGATCGCCGACCGGATTCTGCTCATGGTGGGCGACGTGGCCTCGGCTGCCGGTCAGGTGTGCGCTCGGCGTGAGGGCAGTTTCGGTTCGGTACCGGGCGACATCGCGACCTCGTTGTCGCTGGTCATGACGGAGCTGTGCCAAAACGCCATCGAGCACGGTCTGCAATCGAGCAACGGCACGGTCATCGTGCATGCGGTGCACCAGGGACGCAGGCTTGTTCTGGAAGTGATCGACGATGGCGCCGGGCTGCCGGGCGACTTCGAGTTGAGCACGGCCGCCAGCCTGGGGCTGTCGATCGTGTCGACCCTGGTCAATGATCTCGGTGGGGAGTTCACGCTGCGCAACAACACCGGCCACGGTTCGACGGCCCGTGTCGAATTGGAACTGCCGGCCAATCTGCCGCGCCTGTGATCTGGTCCGACTTGGCCGCCCAGGTCTGGCAGCGGCTGCTGGACAGCCTGAAGGTCGCACCGCCCGACCTGGACGACCGGCTGATCTGGGTGATCGTGGCGGCCGGTGTCGTCGTGCTGAGTCCGCTGTGGAAGTGGGTGCGCCCGACGGTCACCGTGATTCACGAGCTCGGACATGCGCTGGTGGGGGTCGTCTGCGGCCGCCGCTTCCGCGGATTCGTGATCAGCCCGGACATGTCGGGTCATGCCATCACGAAGGGACCCGCGCGTGGCCCCGGCATGGTGCTGACGTTGGCCGCCGGCTACCCGATGCCCGGCCTGGTAGGTGCGGTGCTGATCTGGGCTGCGGTCAGCGGACGCGCGGATCTGGTGCTGCTGGTGGCGATCGTTGCGTTGTGCATCGGTTTGGTGATGTCTCGTTCGCTGTACACCGCGGGGACGATGGTGGCCATGCTGACGATCGCCGTGGTCCTGTGGTGGCGCGCTGCTGCCACCTGGAACGCGGCAGTGGTGTGCGGGCTCGGGGTGGTCGTCCTGCTGGGTGCCTGGCGGCACCTGGTTGCGGTGGCCGGTAGTCGCGCGCCGCGCCAGGATCCGGGTGCGCTGGCCAGGCTGACCGGTATCCCTGCGGCGATCTGGACGCTGATGTTCGCCCTGATCCTCGGGGCGTGTAGTTGGTGGGCCGGCCGGGTGATCGTCGCTGGGCTCGGCTAGCGTCCTGCGTCGTTGATTCGTTCTAGGTATCTGGCGATGGATTCGAGGATGTCTTGGGCGCAGCTCATCGGTCAGGCCACTTCCGCACCGTCGGCAGCGACACCGACACCACCCTCGTGACCCACTAGCTCCCGGGGTTCTCATCGGCAGTCCACGAGGTCCATCCCTCCTCATCTGCTCGAGTAACGTGTTGGGCAGGTGTTGTATTCGTACGGGTGTTCGATTATACTTTGGGTATGAGAACACCTCCCCCAGATGTAGACGAGGCGCGCACGCTACCGGCGCCGGTGCTGATCGCCGCGAGTGTTCAACCCGTGCTGTCCGGCACCGTGGTCGAGGACGAGTCGAACCACGAGATCTTGGACGCGATCGATCACGCGCATCAACAACTGATCGCCGCTGAGATCGCCGAACTGGTCGGCATCCTGCGGGCCGCAGACCGCTGGAAGATCGACCAAGACGCGGTCGGCGCGGGTATCGAACGACTCATCCAACCCGGCCACGACGGCACCCCGAGGATCGCCGAGTTCCTCGCCCTCGAAATCGGGGCGCTGCTCGGCATCTCCCAAACCTCGGCACTGTGCCGCATCGGCGATGCCCTGGACCTGCGCCATCGCCACCCGAAACTCTGGCAGGCCGTGCTCACCGGAAAAGTCCGGGTCTGGCAAGCCACCAAAATCTGCCTCGAATGCGCCCACCTCTCCCGTAGTGCGGCGCACAACGTGGACGCAGCGATGGCCGCCAGCATCGGGATGCTGCCCTGGACCCGGATCATGAAAGCCCTACCCGGACAGATCATTGCTGCCGATCCCGACACCGCCCGGCAGCGTGAACAAGCCCGACGCGAATCCCGCAGAATCCGGATCTCACCAATCGAAGATGGCCACGTCAGCATCCACGGGGTGGTGAACCCGGTAGACGGAATCAAATTCGATCACGTCCTCAACGAGGTAGCGAAAACCTTCCCCACCGAACCCGACACGCCCCTGTGTCGTGACCTCGACCGGCGTCGCTCACTCGCGTTCGGAATGATCACTCAAGACGCCTACACCAAGCTGCACCGTGAGAAGCCGCTCCTCGATCTATCCGAGACACCGAGCAATCGCCTCCCCCAGCGCAGCACCCCGACCACACACGAGCCGATCGGCTGCACCCTGATCGTCCACATCTCAGCCGACGATCCGGCACTGGACCCATCCCCCACGTCCACCACCGGCGTGGCACGTATCGAAGGCTGGGGCCCGTTGTTGACCGAGCAACTCCCACACTTCCTCAACGGAGCCAACATCACGGTCCGCCCCATCATCGACCCCGTCGGAATACGTCCCGTCGACAGCTACGAAACCCCCGCACGCATGCGACTCGCACTAGAACAACGCAACCCCGTCGACGTCTTCCCCTACGGCACGACCCAAGCCTCCAGATGCGACAGCGACCACACCATCCCCTACATCGACGGCAGATCCAGCCAAACCCACCTCGGCAACCTCGGACCCCTATCCAGGAAAGCCCACCGGGCCAAAACCCACGGAAAATAGAAACTCGAACAACCCACACCCGGCACCTTCCACTGGACCTCACCCCACGGCTACCAATACCAAGTAACCCCAACAGGAACCATCCGAATCAGGGTGCCCGAACAGGCTCGGGGCTTCTAGAGTGTGCGTCGTTTGTTCGCTTCTGGTTGTGTAGAACGGATTGTGCCGCGACAGGGACCAGCAATGCCCGAGCTGACGCTCACCACGGCTTGTGTTGGAGTGCGCGACGGGGGTGTCGAACTCTCGTCAGCTGCTCCGTAGCCGGGCTCGTGAGGCACGCCGCTTCATGGCACGGCGTTCGTCTTCTGACATGCCACCCCAGACGCCGTGGTCCTGGCCGGCTTCGAGTGCCCAGCGCAGGCACTCCTCGCGAGCCTGGCAGCGTCGGCAAACCATCTTCGCCTCCTCGACCTGGGCCAGGGCAGGCCCGGTGTTGCCGATGGGGAAGAAGAGTTCGGGATCTTCTGCCAGACAAGCTGCGCGATGGCGCCAGTCCATATGTTGGGACTCCTATTCGATCTGTGGTGTAATCCGCCAGCCAGACAACTTTGCCATGAACGGCCGGGATACGGTAGGGGTTAGCAGGGGTTTTCCGCAACTTTGTTGCCGTTCGCAGCCAATTGCGGTGGATCAGGCGCTGCCCAGCGCTGCTGAGAGCAGTGCTTTCTCCTCTGCTTTGTGGACGGCGGACGATCCGGTGGATGCTGCTGCAGCCGCCGGGCGGGTGAACCCGCGCATGGTGAATTCGCGTCCCAGTGTCTCGCTCATGGCTGGCACGAAGTTCAGCTGCAAGAACTCCCAGGGGCCCTGGTTCGATGGCTCGTCCTGAACCCACCGGATGTCGCTGACCTGGGGATAGCGCGCCAATTCGGTAGCCAGCTGCTTGTCGGCTAGCGGGAACAGCCGCTCCAAGGTGAGGATGGCAACCTTCTCGTCCAGCCCCATCTGCTCGCGTTGCTGGACCAGATCCCAGCGGATCTTGCCCGAGCAGATCAGGATGCGCTCGACCTTGGCCGGATCGGTGATCGATGGATCGCTCAGCACCGGGCGCCATTGTCCGCTCGTGAAGTCACCGGGTTGGGAGACGGCGAGCTTGTTGCGCAACATCGACTTGGGGGTGGCGATGATGAGCGGACGATGCCAGTTGACCTGGACGTGCTGGCGCAGCAGATGGAAGTAGCTGGCCGGCGTGCTCGGCTGGCAGACGGCCATGTTGTCGCCGGCGCACATCTGCAAGAACCGCTCGATGCGCGCACTGGAGTGGTCGGGCCCGGCGCCCTCATAACCGTGCGGCAACAGCAGCACGACGCCGGACTTCTGCGTCCACTTCGCGAAGCCGGAAGCGATGAATTCGTCGAGGATGATCTGGCCACCGTTGACGAAGTCGCCGTACTGGGCCTCCCAGCACACCAGCGCCTCCGGGGCGGCCACCGAGTAGCCGTATTCGAAACCGATCGCAGCGTACTCGCTGAGCAGCGAGTCGTAGATCTCGAAGGGAGCCTGATCGGCCGACAGGTGCTTCAACGGCACCCAGGCCTCGTTGGTCACCTGGTCGACGATCGCGCCGAAGCGTTGGCTGAAGGTTCCCCGGCGGGTGTCCTGGCCGACGACGCGCACCGGGTAGCCGTCCATCAACAGGGTGCCGAATCCCATCAGCTCGGCGGTTGCCCAATCGATGGGGCCGTCGCTGATGGACTTGACGCGCCGCTTCAGCTGCGGTGCCAGCTTGGGATGGACGTGGAAGCCCTCCGGGAGGTTGTCGTAGACCGAGGCGACGGCCGCGATCTGGTCGGGGCTGGCGGCGGTACCGATCTTGAGGCCTCGTTTGACCGGATAGACGGGCACCAGGCGGTAGCTCTCGTCCTCCATCGGCACCTCGGGATCACGGACCGCGGTGAAGACCTCTTCGAGACGACCGCGGAACTTGTTGACCGCCTGCTCGGCGTCGGCCAGCGAGATGTCACCGCGGCCGATCAGCTGTTCGGTGTACAGCTTGCGCACCGGGCGTTTCTTCTCGATGAGGCTGTAGGTCAGCGGCTGGGTGAAGCTCGGCTCATCGCCTTCGTTATGCCCGCGGCGGCGGTAGCACAGCATGTCGATGACGACATCCTTGGCGAAATGCTGACGGTACTCGAAGGCGATCTGGGCAGCCAGGGCGCAGGCGTCCGGATCGTCGCCGTTGACATGGATGATGGGGGCCTGCACGGCCTTGGCGACATCGGTGCAGTAGACCGAGCTGCGAGCATCCGCCGGGCCGGTGGTGAATCCGACCTGGTTGTTGACGACCAGGTGAATCGTCCCGCCGTTGCGGTAGGGACGCAGCTGGCTCATCTGCAACGTCTCGTACACCACTCCCTGCCCGGCGAACGAGGCATCGCCGTGCGCCAGTACCGGCAGCACCGGATGGGCGCTGCGCTGGACCGACGGATCGGTTCCGATGAGCCGGTCGTTCTTGGCTCGCGCGATGCCCTCCAGCACCGGATCGACAGCCTCCAGATGCGACGGGTTGGCGGCCACCGAGGTGCGCACCGTGCGTCCGCTGGCGGCCGTGTACTCGCCGTCGGAACCGAGGTGATACTTGACGTCGCCGCTGACGACCTCTTCGTCGGTCGCGCGGTTGTCGAATTCGCGGAAGATCTGCGAGTACGCCTTGCCGACGATATTGGTCAGGACATTGAGCCGGCCGCGGTGCGGCATGCCGATACAGACCTCGTAGATGTCGTTGTCGGCGGCGCGTTCGCAGATCTCGGCCAAGATCACGATCGCCGACTCGGCGCCCTCCATGCTGAACCGGGTCTGGCCGACATACTTGGTCTGCAGGAAGGTCTCGAAGACTTCCGCCTCGCTCAATTGATCGAGAATCCGCAGGTGCTCGCCGCGCGGGCGCGGCTGGTGCGGTGCCTCCACCCGGCGCTGGAACCAGCTGCGCTGCTCGGGGTCGTGGATGTGCATGTATTCGATACCGAGGGTGTGCGCGTAGGAGTCCCGCAGGATGTCGAGGATCTGGCGCAGCGTGAGGAAGCCGAGCTGCTCCTCGGCGAATCGTCCTACGGGGAACTCCCGGTCGAGATCCCACAGGGTCAGGCCGTGCGTCTCGAGCTCGAGTTCGGGATGAGTACGCATCTTGTACTCGAGCGGGTCGACATCGGCTTGCAGGTGACCGAAGATGCGGAACGCGTTGACCAGCGAGACCACACGTGCCTGCTTGCTCACGTGGTAGTTGCGGTTGATCGGGATGTCGGTTGCCCACTTGAGCGGCGGGTAGGGGATACGCAGGGCCTCGAAGATCTGCTCGTAGAAGCCGTCGGCGCCCAGCAGCAGCCGATGCATTTCGCGCAGGAATTCGCCGCTCTGGGCGCCCTGGATGACCCGGTGATCGTAGGTGGAGGTCAGTGTGGTGACCTTGCTGACGGCCATCTGGGTGAGATTGACCGGGCTGGTGCCCTCGAAATCGGCCGCGTAGTCGATCGAACCGACACCCAGGATGAGTCCTTGACCGGGCATCAGCCGCGGCACCGACATATTGGTGCCGATGCCACCGGGGTTGGTCAGCGAGACCGTGGTTCCGGCGAAATCGTCGACGGTGAGCTTGCCGTCGCGGGCCTTGCGTACCAGCGCTTCGTAGGCGGCGTAGAACTGCGCGAAGTTGAGGTCTTCACACGCCCTGATGTTGGGCACCAGGAGCTGGCGCTGATCGCCCTTGACCACGTCGATGGCGACTCCGAGGTTGATGTCGGGGTGTTCGACCAGTACCGGTTTGCCGTCCTGCTCGTCATAGGCACAGTTCATGGCGGGCACGGCCTTGATCGCCTGGATCATCGCGAAGCCGATGATGTGGGTGAAGCTGACCTTGCCGCCACGGCTGCGGCGCAGGAAGTTGTTGATGGTGGCGCGGTTTTCGACCACCAGTTTCATCGGCACGGTACGCACCGAGGTGGCCGTTGGCATGGAGCGCGACGCGTCCATGTTCCTGGCGGTGCGCATCGGCGCACCCTTCATCACTGTCCGGCGCGGACCGGTGCCCGACAGCTGAGGACGCACCAAGGGATTGGGGATCTCGGGACCCAGACCGCTGGCGGTACCGGGCTGGTTGGGGGACTCGGTGCGTTCGTCCTTCGCCTCTACCTTGGCCACCGGCGCGCCGGCGGCCTTGGGAGTCGAAGGTGCGGGAGCCGGGGGCTGGGCAGGGGCGTGCTCCTGGGCCGGCTGTGGACGTGATGCGGAGGCCTCGGCGTCTGGGGAGCGAGTGCTGAAGAACTCCACCCATCGGGGATCGACCGATGAGGGATCGTTCTGATAGCGCTCGCGCATCTCCTCGATGAGCCAGTCGTTAGCGCCGAAGTCGTCAAAGTTGGACATACCTGCTGCGGCCAAACGCCGCTTCGCCCCTTCCCATGGTTGGCATTGCGCGAACCGCTGGCGAGGTGCCAGTTTGATTGCTGCGTCAACTCTAGTGGGACGAGGCCACCTGCGGGTCGTCCCGGCCGATCCGCCACGCCGACTTGAGGGCCATCGTTACCGAGGCGACGCACAGGGCGATCACCAAGAGATTGCGGACCACCAGTCGCACGGTGTCTGCGTGCTCGGCGGTCGGCTGACTGATCAGGCCCGAGTAGTTCAGTGGGAAGACCAGGTGGGTCATCGCGGCGCAGATCAGGCCCAGAATTGCCAGCCAGCGCGCCTGGATCCGGTCACGGCGCGGCAACGACAGCGACAGCAGAATGGCCAGTGGTCCGCCCAGCCAGATCATGTACTGGGGGCTGAAGGTCTTGTTCGCCACGATCGTCGCGCAGATCAGCGCGATCTGGGCAAGGACGATGGCGTGCGTCCGGGCAGCCATCGTGTCGGGATCGTTCGCGTTGGGCAGGCGATGGTGGGGCAGACCCATCCCGCCGAGCGCGATCAACCAGCCGAGGGCCACGGCCAGCAGGACGCTGCCGACCAGCATCCAGTCCGCGACCGAGAGCCAGAAGTCGACGCCCGGGCCGAAGATCTCCCAGGCGTTGTACTGCGAGAGTTCGGTGTGAAACAGGTCGGGGGAGATGAAGGCGTGCCGGATCATCGGGACGGTGGCCACGATCGATTCGATCTGCAGACCGCGGTCGGACTGCCAGGTCACCGGGGAGATCGAGCGCGTCCAGCCGAAGAACAGGACGGAGCCGAGGCCGAGCAGGCCGCCGGCGATCAGGAAGCCCAAGCCGCGGCGTTTGCCCCAACGGTCGGTGCCGAGCATGGGGGCGATCAGCATCGCGGGCCACAGTTTGGTCGCCGCTCCGACGGCCACGGCAGCCCCTGAAGCGATCGGACGACGGGTGACCCAGACCAGGCTTGCCAGCACGGCGACGGCAGGCAGCAGATCAATGCGGAACCAGATCAGCGAGCCGATGCACCACGTGTAGGCGGCCCAGTAGGCACTCGCCGTCTTGCTGTACGACCGCCACAGCCAGACCGTGACTGCTCCGTCCAATATGACCATGATGAGGACGAATGCGATGACGTACGCGTTCTCGGTGCGCCCTGCCGTGATCCGGATGAGGTCGAGGAAAACTGCGATGGGAGTGGGGTACTCGACCAGGGCTCCGGAGACCCCGTCGGCATCGAGCTGCCAGAAGTAGTAGCGCACATCGTGGTCGATGAATGTCTCGCGGTTGCTCCACAGCAAGGCCATCAGTGCGCGGCTGAGCACCCACAATGAGAAGGCGACGAACCCATTCGTCAGCAACCTGCCGAGGGATGCCGCACGCCGGGTGGCCGGTCTGCTCATGCGCGCCTTTCCTTAGCAGTAGTCCAGACGAAACCCTTCACCAACCGCAGAACATAGCCCAGAAGCGCCGTTATCAACAGGTTTCGTAATGCCAGAACGATAGTCACAGGCAACCGCCAGTAGCGCGTGATATAGGAATCGCGCACCAAGGGGTCGTAGCCGAGGGGGAAGACGATGCCGGTGAGGATCGTGATCGTCAAGATGGTGAGGCAGATCAACCAGAGTCTGCGCCGGTCGAGTGCGTAGTTCGCGGTGTCCGGACGCCGGCAGCCGAGCAGTGCGATCGCTGCGGCCATCGGCCCACCCAGCCAGATCATGTACTGCGGGCTGAACGTCTTGTTGGTGACGATCATCGTCAAGATCACGAGGATCATGAGCAGCGCGGCCTGCGAGGTGGTGCCGTGGCCGCGCCGCCACCACAGCGCGAAGACGACGATGAGCATCAGCATTCCGATCACCGTGGCGATGGTGGCCAGCGTTGACCAGAAGGGCACGCCGGTGCCGTAGATCTCGAACGCCTGGAAGCGGGATATCGTCACCGCATAGTCGCCGATACCGACGGCGCGCGCCAGCATGGGGATGGTCGCCCAGACCGATTCCACTTGAAGCCCGCGGCCCGACTGCCAGGTGAGCGGCGAGATGAGGCGGTCCCAACCGGCCCAGATCAGCGAGATCAGGGCGAGCAGGCCACCGGTCAGCCAGAAACCGATGCTGGTGCGGATGCGTTGGGGACGACTGCCGCCGCACAGCGCGGGCCACAGCAGCGCCGGCCAGAGTTTGATCGCGGCGCCGATGCCGGCCAGTGCTCCGCTCGCCGTCCAGTGGCGGCGCAGCAGCAACAGGCTCCAGCCCGCGAGTACCGAGGTCACCAGATCGAAACGCAGGTAGACCGTCGGCCCGATGAATACGACGAACAGCGTCCAGAAGGTGACCGCATGGGATCGCAGGCGTCCACCCCAGCGCCACAGGGACAGCGTGAAAGCCACGTCCAATGCCAGCATAAGGAGCACGAATGCGACGACGTAGCCGGTCTGAGTGCCGAACCCGAGATACCACGGCAGTGTCAGCAGCCACAACACCGGGGTGGGGTACTCGGTCATGGTGGCAGCCGGGCCCACCTGGAACATGTAGGCGATGTGCTCGTAGTAGTAGACGACATCACCCTGGGTTTCGGGGTTGATCAGGGCCCAGGTGAGCAGCACGGCAAGACGCCCGATCGCCCAGATCAGCAGTTGCATGCGTCCCGAGCGCAGGTTCCAGCGGTCGAAGAAGTGCGAGACGATGCGCTCGGGAGCGACGAGAAGCTCGGAGAGGTGCCAGCGCTCGGGAGGCTGTGAGGCTTGGGGTGTCTCGGCCATCGGGGGTATCCTCGGGTCAGCCCTGCTCCGGCGGAACGAGGCCGGCATCGGCTTCGTCCGTGGCTGAATCCGCGTCCCGCTGGGCGCGGATCGCGGCGGCCGCCTTCGTGGTTGCGGATAGTAGCGGGGGAGCCAGCACCATTCCGAGGATGCCGGCGATGACGCCGCCTACCATCGTTGCGACCAGCACAGCGACCGGGTGCATCTTGAGAGACGACCCGAGCGCCCAGGAACTGACCGCTGTCTGCACAGTGCCGTTGGAGACGAGCAGGCTGACCAGCACGATCAGCGCGGCCGTGGAGCCACCTGAGCCGAAGGCGATGAGCACGGCGAATATGCCGGTGATCCAGGCGCCGACGAACGGCACGAACGACAAGACGAAGTACATGATGAAGATGGGGATCGCCAGCGGCACGCGCAGGAGCAGCAGCGGCACCATGAAGACGGGGGCGGTGATGATCGCGGTGACGGCTACACCCCTGAAGTAGCCGCTCAGCGCGCCTTGCACCAACGAGATGACCTTGTCGGCAAGCGCGGGATCAGTGCCGGTGAGGCGAGCGACCCAGTCGGGGAACTTCGACCGGTCCCTGATGACGAAGAAGAGGAAGAAGACAGCGAAGAACACGCCGAAGGCCAGCGAAATCACCCCGAAGAAGGTATCCGTCACCAGGCCGAGCACGCCTTCGCCCAACCGCGGGGCATAGTCCTGGACGGCGGCCCGCGCACGTTCCAGCCAGATCGTGTCGAGATCCAAGCTGTTTCCCCAGACCAGGAATGAGCTCCAGCCGGCGTTGAGCTGGCTTGAGATCTCCGGGACCTGTTGGATGAAGCCTCGTGTGACGAGCACAATGATTCCCGCTGCCACCAGAGCGAAGACCAGCAGGGCGGCCAGCGCCGCGAGCACGGGGCGGGCTCCTCGACGTTCCAGTGAGGCGGCGATGGGACTCAACACCGTGCCCAACATGACGGCGATCACCAGTGGCACCATCACGCCACTCACGGCGCCGAATGCCAAGCACACCACGACGACCAGGCCGATGATCCCGAGTGCGGACCAGCTCGCGATGCCATAGCGCCGCAGGCCGATGAGCCAAGCTGGGTCGCCGGCACCTGCCCGGTCGCCGACGTGTGGCGTTTCCATTCGTTCTGCCTCTCTGCCATGCCAGACCGAGTGCAACGCGTTGCCTGCCAACTCAGACCATACCGCCCAGTCGAGTGCGATATCGCAGTGCCCGGCCCGCCGCGCAGAAGCCAAAGCAGAGCGGAGACCGAGAAAATGAGCGCCCCCGAGAGGATTCGAACCTCTGCTCCCGCCTCCGGAGGGCGGTGCTCTATCCCCTGAGCTACGGGGGCAAACCTGACAGCATTACTGGCTTGCTGGGCAGAGTTCAGGTTAGCACTGGGCGGCCTCCGGGTGGAAATGAGCGACGAGACTCATACATAGTCCCCGCGAGTGAGGGGGCCGTGCCTCATACAGTTTCCCCCGCGAAGCTTGGGTCGGCCACGATGGGGTGTGAGTGATGAGGGTTTGTCGATGGCAGCCAGGGTTGAGGTCACGAAGCGGTACGCCACGGCGTACGCGGCCGCGTCGAAGAAGGACAAGGGTCTGATCTTGGATCAGGTCGTGGACGTGACGGGCTGGAATCGGGATCATGCTCGTCAGACACTGAAGGCGCGACTACGGCAGCCGAAGGGCCGCGCTGTTGCGACGGTCGCGGTGATTGACCGGCGACGCACGAAACCACGCAAGTACTCCTACGATGCGCTGGTGGTGCTGCAGCGGGTTTGGGCGACTGCTGGCGGCAGTTGCGGGAAGTACCTCGTCGTGTCGATCAGCGACTGGCTGGATGCGATGGAAGCCGAAGGTTCACTGGTGGCCGGGCAGGACCGCTACAGCGTGGAGGTGCGTGCCGAGCTGGAGTCCATGTCGGCGGCCACGATCGACCGGTACCTGAACACAGCGCGGGCCAAGGACCCGATCCGAGGCAAATCGGCAACGAAACCGGGGAGCTTGTTGCGTAACTCGATCAGTATCCGCAAGGCCGGTGACGAGGTCGAGGCCGAGCCGGGGTTCTTCGAGGTCGACACGGTGGCTCACTGCGGCCCGACGTTGAAGGGCGAGTTCGCGCGCACCGTGAACTTCACCGACATGCATACCGGCTGGGTGTTCACCAAAGCGATCCGCAACAACGCCCACCTCCACATCCGGTCCGCGTTCGACGAGTTCATCAACCAGGTGCCGTTCATGGTCACCGGGATCGACTGTGACAACGGCTCGGAGTTCATCAACTATGACCTGATCGGCTGGGCCGGGCAGCGTGAGGTGTTCTTCACCCGATCAAGGCCCTACAAGAAGAACGACCAAGCCACCATCGAATCGAAAAACAACCACCTCGTCAGGCGTTACGGCTTCTACCACCGCTACGACACCCCACTGGAGCTGGAACTCCTCAACCGGCTGTGGCCACTAGTCAACGACCGGTTGAACTTCTTCACCCCCACGAAGAAACCAATCGGCTGGGCCACCGATGCCGTCGGTCGCCGCAAACGCGTCTACGACAAGCCCAAAACGCCCTACCAGCGGTTCCTCGACGCCGGGGTCCTCAGCCGAGCCCAGCAAGCCGAGCAGGCCGCATACAAGACCACCTTGCAGCCCGCCGCGATGGCCCGACAGATCGGCCTGATCCAGCAAGAACTCACCCGCCACGCCGGTCTGAAAACCCGCCGTCTAGAAGAACAAGCACGACCACAACTACCCAACCCCGCCGGGATCCGGCTAACCGCCAGCTGAACCCTACGCGAGGAAAACAATGTGAGGCACGACCCCCCATTTCGCGGGGATTTGACAATGAGGCACCACGATGAGCGCGCCGGTTCTCGGCATCGGTTCGGCACGCGCATTGTGCTGGACGGCTTGGCGCCAGTTGGCCAGGTCTGGGAGAATAGGGCATCGTGACTCACATGCACGTCGCTGGTGCCATCCATGCAGATGTTTCGACTCCAGGCCCGCAATGGCTGGAGCGTCCCAGCGACCCCAATAAGCTCAACTCCGCACTGTGGAGCAAGACGACTGAACGTGCCGAGGACGGCGTCATCAGCACCGCCGGGCTGAGAGTCACCGATGCCATTGAGCAGTTCGGCAGCCCGGTCTATCTCATGGACGAGCAGGACTTCCGGCATCGCGCGCGAGAGTTCCGCGACGCCTTCGAGGGCTGGACGGTCTACTACGCCGGCAAGGCGTTCCTGACCCGCACCGTGGCCCACTGGGTCGATGAGGAAGGCCTGTCGCTCGACGTCTGTTCGGCAGGTGAGCTGGCGACCGCCTTGCAGGCCGGGTTCGATCCGGCCCGGATCGGCATGCACGGCAACAACAAGAGTGTCGACGAGCTGGCGACGGCTCTGGACGCGGGAGTCGGGCGGATCATCATCGATTCGCTGGACGAGCTGGACCGGATCATCGAACTCTGCGAGGCCAACGACTGGCATGCTCGCGTGATGGTGCGCGTCACCCCCGGGGTGGAGGCTCATACCCACGAGTACATCGCCACCGCCCATGAGGACCAGAAGTTCGGCTTCTCCATCACCAACAACCAGGCGATGGTGGCGATGGTGCGCTGTCACTACGACCCGCACACCACGCTGCTGGGTATCCACTCGCACATCGGCTCGCAGATCTTCGACACCGGCGGCTTCGAAGTTGCCGCCCGGCGCACCATGAAGCTGCTCTCGCAGTTCACCGACGCGACCGGCACCCAGCTGCCCGAACTCGATCTGGGCGGCGGTTTCGGCATCGCCTACACCAGCCAGGACTCTCCGTCCACCCCTGAGCAACTGGCCGGCGATCTGCGCGAGATCGTGGCGCACGAGGCACGTGGCCACGGGATGATCGAGCCCCGACTGTCGATCGAGCCCGGCCGCGCGATCGTTGGCCCGGCCGCGATGGCCGTCTACACGGTCGGCACCGTCAAGCCGGTCGATCTGGAGGGCGGCGCCCAGCGCATCTACGTGAGCGTGGACGGCGGCATGAGCGACAACATCAGGCCCGCCCTGTATGCCGCCGAGTACTCCGCGGTCCTGGCAAATAGGTGTTCGCAAGCCGAAACCGTGCTCTGCCGGGTGGTTGGCAAACACTGCGAGGGCGGCGACATTCTGGTGCATGACGTCTTCCTGCCGGCCGATGTGCATCCCGGTGATCTGCTCGCCGTGCCCGCATCGGGCGCCTACAGCCGCTCGATGGCCAGCAACTACAATCACACCCCGCGTCCTCCGGTGGTCGCGGTGAACGATGGCGTGGCGAAGGTGCTGCTCCGCCGGGAAACTCTGGACGATCTGATGGCATTGGATGTGGGGGAATGATGATGCGGGTGCGTCAGGACGGTGATGAGCCGCTGAAGGTGGTTCTGCTGGGATCCGGCACGGTCGGCACACAGGTGGCCAGGCTGATTCTCGAGCACGGCGACGACTTCGCCGCCCGGATCGGGCGACCCCTGGAACTGATCGGTATCGCGGTGCGCGACCTATCCCGCCAGCGCCCCGGATTGCCCGCCGGCCTGTTCACCGACGACCCGCAAGGGCTCATCGACCGTGGCGAGGCCGACATCGTCATCGAGCTGATCGGCGGAATCGATCCCGCTCGGCAGTTGATCTTGTCGGCGATCGAGCATGGTGCCTCCGTGGTGACCGCCAACAAGGCCCTGCTGGCAGCACACGGCGAGGAGATCTTCGATGCCGCCGAGCTGGCCGGTGTCGATGTGTACTACGAGGCTGCCGTGGCCGGCGCGATCCCGATCATCCGGCCGCTGCGCGAATCGCTGGTCGGCGATTCGATCCGCCATGTGATGGGCATCGTCAACGGCACCACCAACTACATCCTCGACAAGATGACCACCGAGCAGACCGACTACGAGGCTGCCTTGGTGCAGGCACAGGACCTCGGTTACGCCGAAGCCGATCCGACTGCCGACGTCGAGGGCTACGATGCGGCCGCCAAGGCCGCATTGCTGGCCAGCCTGGCCTTCCATACGCGGGTGAACGGTGACGAGGTGCACACCGAGGGCATCACCCGCATCGTGCAGGACGACATCCGGGCCGCCCGCGATGTCGGCTGCGTCGTGAAGCTGGTGGCCATCGCCAAACAACTGGACGACGATCAGATCTCGGTGCGCGTGCACCCGACGCTGATCCCGCTCGGCCACCCGCTGGCAGCGGTGGGCGGGGCCTACAACGCGATCTTCGTCGAGGCGGATGCTGCCGGACGGCTGATGTTCCTCGGGCCGGGTGCCGGTGGCGCTCCCACGGCCAGTGCGGTGACCGGTGACCTCGTGACGGTGGCCCGCAACCGGGCGCGTGGGGTTGCCGGACCCAACCAGACCATCTACAACGAACTTCGAGTTGCCGACATGGGCGCGGTGCAGACCCGCTACTTCCTGCGGCTGCGAGTCGTGGACGAGCCGGGCGTGCTGGCCACGATCGCCGCGATCCTGGCCCACCACAAGATATCGGTGCAGACCGTTCTGCAGACTCCGGCCGATTCGTCCGGAGTTCGTGACGGGGCATCGGCCGAGCTGAGTCTGATGACTCACATGGCAACCGAATCCGATCTGCTCGCCTGCCTGAGCGAACTGAAGGCCAACCCGAAGGTGCGCAGTGAGGTCCGATTCTTGAGAGTGGAGGGCATGTGATGCAGCTGGCCTGCCTTGACCTGGAAGGCGTCCTGGTTCCGGAGATCTGGATCGCCGTCGCCGAGGCCACCGGAATCGACGAGCTGCGCCTGACGACACGCGATGTCAGTGACTACGACGAACTGATGACCCACCGGCTGCGTGTATTGGACGCCCACGGACTGAAATTGCCGCAGATCCAGCGGGTCATCGCCGGGCTGGGGCCGCTGCCCGGTGCCCGTGACTTCCTCGACTGGTTGCGCGAGCGCTACCAGGTGATCATTTTGTCTGACACCTTCTATGAGTTCGCCGAGCCGCTGATGATCCAGCTCGGACGTCCGACGCTGTTCTGCCACCGTCTCGAGGTGGCCGAGGACGGTCAGATCACCGGCTACAAGCTGCGGATGCCCGACCAGAAACGGCACGCGATCGAGGCCTTCCAGGGCCTCAACTTCTCGTGTATCGCGGCCGGTGACTCCTACAACGACACATCGATGCTCGGCCAGGCCGAAGCGGGCATCTTGTTCGATGCGCCGCAGCGGGTGATCGATGAGTTCGGGCAGTTCGAGTCGACCACCGATTACGACGGACTGCGCGCCGCTTTCACCAGGGCAAGCGCCAAGATCGCGACTCGCTGAGCTCACGAACCGGCGGTGTCGCGTTTCTCATGCAACCTTTGGTAAAGTAGCTGAAGCGCGGCGTACTAAACAGCCGTCATGAGTCTGGTAGTTCAGGCACATGCGTCCGTAACGGGACAACCCACTCACAAGCCTGTCGGATCATGACGTGGTCTGCAGACGCAACCGTGCTCAGGTTGTGCCAGTTCGGGCAAACCCGATTTTTCATGTGAGCCGCCTTGTGGCGGAAAGGAATCTTGTGAGCGAAACCTCATCGGGCCCCCAGGCAGGACTGTCGACAATGCTCCTGCCGGAGCTGAAGAAGGTTGCCGCCGGTCTGGGCATCAAAGGTGCCAGCACCATGCGTAAGGCCGATCTGATCGCCGCGATCAGCGGAAACCAGAGCAGCGGCCACCCTGCCACCCCCCAGAAGTCAGCCGGCGCCGCGTCTGTGGCGCCCACCACCGAACCCCCCACCCGCACCCGCAGTCGTCGTCAGCGCAGCGCGGACAGCGGCCAGCGCGCCGCCGAGCAGGCCCCGCAGGCAGAACTGACCGGAGGCACCGAGCACCCGGCGATCGCGCGCTCTGAGCGAAGCGAGCATTCGGTGGTCGAACGAGTCGATCGTCCAGTCGCCGAACCAACTCGCGACGAGACCGAGCAGAGCCTGGAGGACAGCGTCGGCGCCCGGCTCGCAGCCCTCGGCCAGGATCCGAAGGTCCGCGAGCGTCTGCGGGAACGGGAGACCACCCGCGGCTCGGCCTCCGACAAGCAGGAACAGGTGGCCCAGGCGGTCGCCAAGCAGGTGAGTGCGCCGACCCACGAGGCACCGTCGCGCACCGGCGAGGACGAGCAACCCAGCGGATCGCGCCGCTCCCGCAACCGCCGTCAGCGCGAGCGCGGCAGTCGCCGCAATCGAAGCGCCGGCAACGAGGCCGAGCGCGTCGACGAGTCGGTGCATGACGACGATGTGCTGATCCAGATCAGCGGCATTCTCGATGTCCTCGACAACTACGCTTTCGTGCGTACCAGTGGCTACCTGGCCGGACCCAACGACGCCTACGTCTCGCTGTCGATGGTGCGCAAGAACGGACTCCGCAAGGGTGACATCATCACCGGCGCCATCCGTCAGCCCCGCGAGGGGGAGCGTCGCGAGAAGTACAACCCGCTGGTGCGTCTCGACACGGTCAACGGCCAGCCGCCCGAGAAGATGAAGGATCGTCCCGATTTCTCCAAGCTGACCCCGCTGTACCCGCAGCAGCGGTTGCGGATGGAGACCACCCAGCAGAACATGACCGGCCGCATCATCGACCTGGTCAGCCCGATCGGCAAGGGCCAACGCGGTCTGATCGTCTCCCCGCCGAAGGCCGGCAAGACGATGGTGATGCAGTCCATCGCCAACTCGATCACCGCGAACAACCCCGAGGTGCACCTCATGGTGGTGCTCGTGGACGAGCGTCCCGAGGAGGTCACCGACTTCCAGCGGACGACCACCGGCGAGATCATCGCGTCCACCTTCGACCGTCCCGCCGAAGACCACACCTCGATCGCCGAACTCGCCATCGAGCGTGCCAAGCGGCTCGTCGAGTTGGGCCGCGACGTGGTCGTGCTGCTCGACGGCATCACCCGGTTGGGCCGTGCCTACAACCTGGCCGCGCCGCCATCGGGACGAATCCTGTCCGGCGGTGTCGATTCGGCGGCGCTCTACCCGCCGAAGAAGTTCTTCGGTGCGGCCCGCAATATCGAGAACGGCGGCTCGCTGACCATTCTCGCGACCGCCCTGGTGGAGACCGGCTCGAAGATGGACGAGGTGATTTTCGAGGAGTTCAAGGGCACCGGCAACATGGAGCTGAAGCTCTCGCGTCAGCTCGCCGACAAGCGCATCTTCCCAGCCATCGATGTGGACGCCTCCGGTACCCGCCGTGAGGAGCTGCTGATGGGGCGCGCCGAACTCGATATCATCTGGAAACTGCGCCGGGTGCTGGCCGGAATGGACGATCAGCAGGCCCTGGAGACCCTGCTGAGCCGGATGCGGAAGACCGCAAACAATCCGGAGTTCATCGTTTCGATCGCCAAGACCACGCCCGGAGCGGTCTGAGTGAGATTTGGGTAATACCACAGCGCGCGGTAAGATCGCGCGACGGCGCCGGTTCACGCCCTCGATACATGGCGACCCGGCACGATAACTAGGAGAAACCATGAAGCAGTCGACTCACCCTGAGTACCACGAGGTGAAGGTCGTGTGTACCTGCGGGAATCAGTTCGAGACGCGCAGCACCATCAAGTCGGATGTCATGAGCGTCGACGTGTGCTCCGAATGCCACCCGTTCTACACCGGCAAGCAGAAGATTCTTGACACCGGTGGCCGCGTTGCTCGTTTCGAGCGCCGCTACGGCAAGAAGAAGTAGCAGTCTTCCAGCGGGCGCTGGCGGCGGAGATACCCGCCGTCGGCGCCTCTTTCATTGCCAGGAACTGCTAGCTGCCGACGTCCCTCAGGAGGACTGATGTTCGAAGCCGCCGAATCGATGCGTGCTGAGTACGCCGAACTCGAAGCTCAGATGAGCGATCCGGCGGTGCTGTCCGACGTCAAGCGCTCCCGCGTGGTCGGGCGCCGGTACGCCGAACTCGCCCAGATCGTCAAGGCGCTGGACGAGTACGACACGCTGGCCGCCGACGAGCAGGCGGCGGCCGATCTCGCGGCCGAGGACCCCGGGTTCGCCGAGGAACAAGCCGAGATCCACGGCCGTCTGGAAGCGGTCACCGAGAAGCTGACCGCTCTGCTCGCCCCGCGCGACCCCAACGACGACAGCGACGCGATCATGGAGATCAAGTCGGGGGAGGGCGGCGAAGAATCCGCCCTGTTCGCCGCCGACCTGCTCAACATGTACGCGCACTACTGCGAGCAGCGCGGTTTCAAGCTGCAGGTGCTCGACGCCGAATCGACCGACCTGGGCGGGTACAAGTCGGTCACGGCGGCCATCAAGGCGTCCAAGACCCCCGAACCCGGCCAAGCCCCCTACGGCGTGCTGAAGTTCGAGGGTGGCGTGCACCGGGTGCAGCGGGTGCCGGTCACCGAGTCGCAGGGCCGGGTGCACACCTCGGCCGCGGGCGTGCTGGTGATGCCCGATGTCGAGGACGACGAGATCGAGATCAACGAGGACGACCTGCGCATCGACGTCTACCGGTCCAGCGGCAAGGGCGGCCAGGGCGTCAACACCACCGACTCGGCCGTGCGGATCACCCACCTGCTGTCGGGCATCGTGGTGACCTGCCAGGACGAGCGCAGTCAGCTGCAGAACAAGGAGCAGGCGATGCGCATCCTGCGTGCCCGGCTGGTCGCCAAGGCCGAAGAGGAACAGGCCCAGCAGGCCGCCGCCGCCCGCAAGTCGCAGGTGCGCACCGTCGACCGATCCGAGCGCATCCGCACCTACAACTTCCCGGAGAACCGCATCACCGATCACCGGATCGGTTTCAAGGCACACAATCTCGATGCGGTGCTGGGCGGCGACCTGCACGACCTGATCGCGGCCTTGCAGACCGCCGATCTGGAGGAGCGGCTGTCGCACGTGGGGGAGCAGGATGCGCAGTGACCCGGCGTCCGATGACTCTGCTCGCCGGGGCTTCGGCGCGGCTGGCTGACGCCGGCGCCGCCTCGCCGATGACCGACGCCCGGCTGTTGCTCATGCACGCCGGCGGCCTGTCGGCAACCCAGCTGCTCACCGCTGTTGCCATCGAT
The DNA here is from genome assembly GCF_030297015.1 of Brooklawnia propionicigenes. Classification (NCBI taxonomy): domain Bacteria; kingdom Bacillati; phylum Actinomycetota; class Actinomycetes; order Propionibacteriales; family Propionibacteriaceae; genus Brooklawnia; species Brooklawnia propionicigenes. The sequence goes on from NZ_AP028056.1 coordinate 3,051,113, forward strand.
GATCTCGTGGCCGCGCGGTTCGATGAACTGATCGCCCAACGGGCCACCGGAGTACCGGTGCAGCATCTGACCGGCGAGGCCTGGTTCCGCAATGTCCGGCTGGCCGTCGGCCCGGGCGTGTTCATTCCTCGCCCGGAGACCGAGCTGGTGGCCGGGGCGGCCATCGACGAGGTCCGGAAGCAGCAGCCGGGCTCGCTGGTAGTCGAATTGTGTGCCGGCTCAGGTGCGATCAGCGCCGCGGTCTGCGACGAGGCCCCCGGCGCTCGGGTGATCGCCGTCGAGAAGGATGCCCAGGCCGCGCAGTGGCTGCGCCGCAATCTGGCCGCCACCTCCGCCGAGGTAGTCGAGGCCGATATGGCAGCCGCGCTGCCCGATCGTGACGCTCAGGCCGCGGTCGTGGTCGCCAATCCGCCCTATATTCCCTGGTCGCAACGTGATGGGCTGCCCGTCGAAGTGCGTGAGCATGATCCTGAGGCGGCACTGTTCGCCGAGGATGACGGCCTGGGCGCCATCCGCGTCGTGATCGCTGTTGCGCACCGGCTGCTGCGTCCTGGCGGCCTGGTGGTGATCGAGCACGGCGACGACCAGGGCCCTGCCGTGCTCGACGAGATGGCTCGGGCCGGCTTCGGCGATCAGGCCGATCACCTCGACCTGTCGGGGCGTCCACGTTTCGTCACGGGCAGACGCGTGCCAGGATGGGACGGTGAGTGAGCTGTCGAACGCTGAATCCGATGAGCCGCGCCGGCGGCGTTTCGATCTTTCCACCGAACGTGACGAGGGCCTGGCAGCGGCCCAGGATGCTCTCGCGAACGGTGACTTGGTTGTCATTCCCACCGACACCGTCTACGGCATCGCGGCGGACGCGCTGCAGCCGGCCGCTGTGCAGGGCCTGTTGGACGCCAAGCACCGCGGCCGCGACATGCCGCCGCCACTGCTGATCGCCGAGCCCGCCATGCTGCGTGCACTGGTGGTCGACGTCCCGGTCGAGGTGGATGCCTTGATCAATCGGTTCTGGCCGGGCGCGCTCACCCTCATCATGAGAGCCCAGCCGACGCTGAGGATGGACCTGGGCAAGACCGAGGGCACCATCGCCGTCCGGGTGCCCGATCACCCGGACGCCCGTGCGCTGCTGCGCCAGACCGGACCGCTCGCGGTGAGCAGTGCCAATGTCTCCGGCCAGCCGCCGGCCACCAACATCGACGAGGCCATCGACCAACTCGGGGATTCGGTTGCGGTCTACCTGGACGCCGGTGCCACCCCGGGGCCGACCGCATCCACCATCATCGACCTGGCGAGCACCCCGAGCGGACGAATCATCCGCGCGGGTGTGCTGGGCCATGCTGCGCTTGCCGTCGTGATGCCCAAGCTGGCCGACATCACCCCAGCGGCCCCCGAACCCGATCCTGCGGTGGCGTCCGACGGCGGGCAGACGCCGGATGCGTGAATACCTGCTGGTGATGCTCACCGCGGCAGCAACGACCTACCTGCTGTCGGGGCTGTGCCGCGCCATCGCCATCAGATTCAGCATTGAGGCGCAGATCCGGGTCCGTGACATGCACACCCGGCCGACGCCCTATCTCGGTGGTGTTGCGATGTTCGGCGGGGTGGCGATGGCCTTCCTGCTGGGGTCGATGATGCCTTTCCTCGGGCGCCACCAGGTCGTCTCCCGCGACTCACTCGGCATCCTGGCGGCCGGGGCGGTGATCTGCCTGGTGGGCGTGATCGACGACATCATCGATCTGCCGGCGATCGCCAAGGCCGCCGGCCAGGTGCTCGCCGCGGGTGTCGCGGTGCTCTTCGGTGTGCGGATGTATTGGATTTCGTTGCCGAACCAGATCATCGCGCTCGATCAGGCGACCTCGATCATCATCACGGTGGTCTTCATCTTCGTCTGCGTGAACGCGATCAACGTGATGGACGGGCTGGACGGGCTGGCCGCCGGAGTGGTCGCCATCGGTGCGTCCGCGATGTTCACCTACACCTATGTGCTCGCCCGCGAGCAGAACCTCGTGGTGGCGACCACGGCCAGTCTGGTCACCGCCACCACGACCGGGGTCTGTCTGGGCTTCCTGCCGCACAATTTTCACCGGGCCCGCATGTTCATGGGCGACGCCGGTTCGATGCTGCTTGGACTCCTGCTGTCGTGCTCGTCGCTGTCGTTCACCGGCCAGATGGACTCCCAATCGCTGAACCCCGAAGGCACCGGGATGCTGCCCTACTGGCTGCCGCTGGTGCTGCCGTTTGCGATCATGGCGCTGCCACTCATCGACCTGGTCGCTGCCTACATCCGGCGCACCATCAATGGCAAGTGGTGGTTCGTCGCCGACAAGCAGCATCTCCACCACCGGCTGATCCAGCGGGGCCATTCGGTGGTCAACGCGGTGTGGATTCTGTACCTGTGGAGCGCAGTGATCGCCTATGGCGTGATCGCTTTCGGGCTGGTGCGGCTGCCGGTGGCATTGCTGCTCATCGCGGCGGGGATAGCCGCTGCAACGCTCGTCACGGTGAATCCGGGGCAGCGGCACCGTACGCAGGCCGACGCCTGACAGACTCGACGGGGTGCGGGCGGCAGCCCGCCCGGATGCCCTAAACTCAGGGTTGTCGCCCGCACGGTTCATCAAAGAGGAGGTACGGTGGCGTCTGCATCGACTGCAATCGACAGCCTCGGCCGGTTTACTTCTTCAGCTTTGATGGTCAGCGCGCTGGCCGGCGGCCTGTGTGCTGTGGTGGCCGCCCTGATCGATCAGACCCGAGGGCTGGGCAGTGCGCTGGGTGCAGTGGCACTGGTGCTGGCGTATTTCTTCAGTGGTCAATTGGTGGAGCGGATCGCGATGCAGTTGGCCAACAGCCAAGGCATGGTGCTCATCATGTCGGGCTACCTGGTACGCGTCCTGCTGCTCGGGCTGATCCTGCGATGGGCGCTCAGCAGTCCTGCGGTGGCCTCGCTGGTCTCGCCGGTCTGGGTTTGTGCAGGTGCGCTCGCGGCGGTGGTCGGCTGGCTGGGCGGACTGATCGTCCGGCATTCACGGGCGCGCATCGCCGTCTACGACCGGCCCTATCAGGCACCCGCCGGGTGGGACGAATGAGCCGCCATAAGACCGGTCTGGGTCGATCGGCGGAGCCGGCGCAGCAGATGCAGGGGAAAGATCAGGGGATGATCATCCTCAGTTACCTTCTCACCGGCATTGGGCTGTACGGTGGTCTTGGCTGGTTGGCCGACAACCTATTGCACACGTCATTCCTGATGGTCGTCGGTTTCATCGCCGGAATGATCATCAGCTTTTACATCATTATCAAGCGGTACGGGAGAGACGCATGATCCCGATGGAAGGCGGGGGCTACACCTCGCCGGGTGTGGAGGATTTCCAGTTCCCGGGCCTGTTCGGTACCGACTGGATCACCAAGCCCATGTTGCAGGCGGTGATCGCCGCGATCGCAGTGCTCGTCATCTGGTGGCTGGCCTCCAGGCGTTTGAGCACGGTGCCGAACAAGCGCCAGTTCCTCATGGAATACCTCTATGAGTTCATCCGCAACGGCGTCGGCCGCGATATCCTCGGGCCGGGGTTTCGTCCCTATATCGGTCTGCTCGTCGGATTGTTCACCTACATCCTGCTGAACAACTGGTTCGGTGAATTCTTCTTGTTCATGTTCCCGACGATGTCGAATATCGGCTACTCGTGGGGCGCTGTTGCCATGGTCTTCGTCGTCTATGTCTATGCCGGTTTCCGTGCCCATGGCCCGGGCTACCTGCGCAAGGCGCTGATCCCCGAGGGCGTTCCGTGGTATCTCTACCCGATCATCGTGCCGGTGGAGTTCTTGTCGAACTTCATCACCCGGCCGTTGACTCTCGGCGTCCGTCTCTTCGCGAACATGTTCGCCGGGCACCTGACGATCCTCGTCTTCGTCGTCGGTGGTACCTACCTGCTGACTCAGGCCGACGGCATCGTCCTCAAGATCGGCGGCGGGTTCTCGCTGCTCTTCAGTTTCGTCATGCTCGGCTTCGAGCTGTTCATCGGTTTTCTGCAGGCCTATATCTTCACGATCTTGACCGCGCAGTACATCTCTTCATCGATCAGTGAAAGTCACTGACGACATCAGTCTCATTGCAAACGAAAGGAACGAAGAATGACCCCCATGGAACTGGCCGGCTCGATCAACGTCATCGGGTACGCCTTGGCCACGCTGGGCCCTGGCATCGGTGTTGCCTGGATCTTCGCCTCGGTCATCAACGGCACTGCGCGTCAGCCTGAGGCCAAGGGAGCCATGATGAGCACGGCCTACATCGGCTTCGCCGTGGTTGAGGCCCTCGCCATTCTGGGCTTCGTGCTCGCCTTCGTCATCCAGTGATTGGGCCCACCATGATCGGTGTGGGACTGATACCCATGGAGTTCTCCCTGGGTCCGCTGGCTCCGGAGCATCTGGAAGAATTCATCGTCGGCCTGGTCCTGGCGATCATCGTCGCGGTGGGTGTGCAGAAGATCGCGGTCCCCAAGTTCGAGCAGATGTTCAACGAGCGGGCCAATGCGATCGAGGGCGGCATCAACCGTGCCCAGGTGATCCAACAGGAGGCCGAAGAGACCAAGCGGCATTACCAGGAGCAGCTTGCCCAGTCCCGCGAGGAGGCCGCCGCGCTGCGCGAGCAGGCGAGGGCCCAGGGCCAGCAGATCATTGCCGACGCGCGCAAGGAAGCCGAGGCGGAAGCGGAGCGCATCCGCCGGTCTGCCGAACTGCATCTTCGCAACGAACGGGATCAGGCCTACAACGCTCTGCGCTCCGACATCGGCCGCTTGGCGGTGCAGCTCTCGGAACGTGTTGTCGGTGAGTCTTTGTCCGATTCGCAAGCCGTCGGACGAACCGTCGACCGGTTCCTCGCCGAACTGGACGCCCAGCCGTCGCGAGTTGTGCCGGACTACGTGCCCGACTCGCTGGCTGGACCTGAAGGGGCGGGGACACAGTAGCGATGGAAGCGGAGACTCGCGTACGCGAACTGGACACCATGGCCGATGGGCTCAATCTGGAGCAGGCCGATACCGACGGACTCGTCGCGGTCAGTGCCGCATTGGGCGACCAGCCCCGGCTGCGCGGCGCGCTCAGCGATCCCGCGCTGCGCGGCGACGAGCGTGCCCAGCTGGCAGCCACCTTGCTGAGCGGACGGGTGAGCGCCAAGGTCGCCGAACTGGTCGGTGCCGCCGCCGCGCGCAGCAAGGGGCCCAGCGATCTTGAGGCGCTCGTCGAACGGATCGCCATCCGGGCCGTCCTGCAGCACGACGGCGAGATCGACGCGGTGGCCGAAGAGTTGTTCCGTTTCGCCCGTACCGTGGAGGCCGATCCGAGGCTGCAGGTCACGCTGACCGATCCGCGGGTGGATCTGGCCGCCCGGCAGGAGCTCGTCGACACGCTGGCGAGCACCAAGGTGCGTCCGCAGACGCTGGCGCTGATTCATCGTGCGCTGGCCGTGCGCGGCCGGCCACTGGTGAAGACCCTTGATTCCTATGTCGAGCTGGCCGCATTGGTGCAGGCCAGCACGATCGCCAGGGTGAGCGTGGCGCGTCCACTGACCGCCGATCAGCTTGCCCGCATCAAAGCTCAGTTGGTGCGCATCTATGGTGTCGCGATCGATGTCCGGGTCGACGTCGATCCCGAAGTACTCGGTGGAGTACGTATCGAGGTGGGCGACGAGATCATCGATGGCACCATCCAAACCAGACTCAACCAAGCTCGTCGCCTGATCGGCTGACGCGAAAACAAGGAGTGGAGACCGCGATGGCGGAACTGACGATTCGCCCCGACGAGATCCGGGATGCGCTGAACGAGTTCGTGCAGAAGTACGAACCTACTCAGTCGGCCCGGGAAGAAGTCGGAAGTGTCATCACCTCGGGTGACGGTATCGCCCGGGTCGATGGCCTGCCGTCGGCGATGGCCAATGAGCTGCTGCGCTTCGAGAACGGCACGCTCGGTATCGCACTCAACCTTGAGGCCCGCGAGATCGGCGTGGTCGTCCTGGGAGACTCGAACGGCATCGAGGAGGGATCGCAGGTCGTCGGCACCGGCGAGATCCTCTCGGTTCCGGTCGGCGACGGCTACCTGGGACGCGTTGTCGACGCGATGGGCAACCCGATCGACGGTGAAGGACCGATTCAGGGCGCGACCGAACGTCGTCCGCTGGAACTCCAGGCCGCCGGCGTCATGGACCGCCAGGAGGTCAACGAGCCGCTGATGACCGGGCTGAAGGCCATCGATGCGATGACCCCGATCGGTCGAGGTCAGCGCCAGCTGATCATCGGCGACCGCAAGACCGGCAAGACAGCGATCGCCATCGACACCATCCTCAATCAGAAGGCGAACTGGGAGACCGGTGACCCGACCAAGCAGGTGCGCTGCATCTATGTCGCGGTGGGGCAGAAGAACTCCACGGTCGCCGAGGTACACGAGACGCTGAGCAAGCGCGGCGCGATGGACTACACCGTGATCGTGAACTCTCCGGCATCCGACCCCGCGGGCTTCAAGTACATCGCGCCGTACGCCGGTTCGGCGATCGGGCAGCACTGGATGTACCAGGGCCGTCACGTGCTGATCGTCTTCGACGATCTCACCAAGCAGGCCGAGGCCTATCGAGCGATGTCGTTGCTGCTGCGCCGCCCGCCGGGCCGCGAGGCCTATCCCGGCGACGTCTTCTATCTGCACTCCCGTCTGCTGGAGCGCTGCGCCAAGCTCTCCGATGCGCTGGGGGCCGGCTCGATGACCGGTCTGCCGATCGTGGAGACCAAGGCGAACGATGTCTCGGCCTACATCCCGACGAACGTGATCTCTATCACCGATGGCCAGATCTTCTTGCAGTCGGATCTGTTCAACGCTAACCAGCGACCCGCCGTCGATGTCGGCATTTCCGTCTCTCGGGTGGGCGGCGCAGCTCAGACCAAGGCCATGAAGAAGGTGTCGGGCACCCTGAAGATCTCGCTGGCGCAGTATCGCGACATGCAGGCCTTCGCGATGTTCGCCTCCGATCTCGACGATGCCTCCAAGCGTCAGCTGGAGCGCGGCGCGCGGTTGATGGAGTTGCTTCGCCAGCCCCAGTACAGCCCGATGCCGATGGAGGAGCAGGTGGCCGTCATCTGGGCCGGTACCACCGGCCAGTTGGACGAGGTACCGGTCGAAGACGTCCAGCGCTTCGAGGAGCAGTTCCTCGACTACCTGCGGCACAACTCCGATCTGCTGACCACCATCGCACAGACGGGAACGGTGGGCGACGCCGAGTTCAAGCTCGCCGGCGCGCAGATCGCGTCGTTCAAGAGGACCTTCCGTACCGCCTCGGGCGTCCTGCTGGGGGAGCCCGATGCCGACGAGGTCACCGATTCCGACATCGAGCAGCAGCAGATCGTCAAGCGGAATCGGGGCTGATGATCCATGGCGGCAACGCTGCGCGAACTGAGGGAACGTCGCAACTCGGTGTCCGCGACGATGAAGATCACCAAGGCGATGGAACTCATCGCCGCCTCACGGGTGAACCGCGCCGAGCTCAAGGCACAGTCGGCTCGCGAGTACACCCTGGAGCTGCACCGTGCGGTCAACGCGGTAGCCACCTTCGCCCAGGTGGAGCATCCGCTGACCCGCGAGCATCGTGAACGCAAGCGTTCGGCGGTGCTGGTGATCAGCAGCGACCGCGGCCTGGCTGGGGCCTATCCCGGCAATGTCAGCCGGGCGGCCGAGGGCCTGATCGACCTGCTGGAGTCCAAGGGCATCACCGTCCAGCTGTTCACCGTGGGCAAGAAGGCCATGGAGCATTTCGCGTTCCGGGGCGTGCCGGTCGAGCAGTCCTGGTACGGATTCGGTGAGGCCCCGCACTACGAGCACGCCCGCGAGATCGGCCAGGTGCTGATGCAACGGTTCCTGACCCATCATCAGGACGAGGGCGGGGTCGCCGAACTGCACGTGGTCTACACGCAGTTCAATTCGCTGGTCTCGCAGCGGGTGCGCATCGTGCGTCTGCTGCCGTTGCAGGTCGTGGAAGCAGACCAGGACGAGGGCGAGGAGGAACTCGGACCCGATCTGTCCTCCCCCGAGGGCCTGGTCCCCGATTACGCTTTCGAGCCGGACGCCGAGACCGTGCTGAACGCCCTGCTGCCGATGTACATCATCGACTCGATCAAATTCATGCTCCGCCAGTCGGCCGCGTCCGAACTGGCGAGTCGCCAACAGGCCATGCATTCGGCCACTGACAATGCCCAAGAGCTGATCCGGGAGCTGACCCGGCAGGCCAACCAGGCGCGTCAGGCCGAGATCACCCAGGAAATCAACGAAATCGTCGGTGGCGCGGGCGCGCTGTCGGCGTCGTGATAGGAGCGCTGAATCCATGACAGCCACCACTTTCGCCTCCGCCGCGTCGGGCTCGACCACCGGCGACGGCCGTGTCACACGGGTCATCGGCTCGGTCATCGACGTCGAGTTCCCCTCCGATCGCATTCCGGCGATCTACAACGCGCTCACCGTGGACGCCGGGGTCGGCGACCAGCGGCGGCCGATCACCATCGAGGTTCAGCTGCAGATCGGCGACAATCAGGTGCGCTGCATCTCGCTGAAGCCGACCGACGGTGTGCGCCGTGGTCAGCCGGTGCATGACAGTGGCGCCCCGATCAGCGTGCCGGTGGGTGAGGTGACCAAGGGTCACGTCTGGAACGTCACCGGAGAGGTGCTCAACGCCGACCCTGCGACGGTGCAGATCACCGAACGCTGGCCGATCCACCGTGATCCGCCGCCGTTCGACGAACTGGAGCCCGAAACCCAGATGCTGCAGACCGGCATCAAGGTCATCGACCTGCTGACCCCGTACGTGCAGGGCGGCAAGATCGGCCTGTTCGGCGGTGCCGGTGTCGGCAAGACGGTGCTGATCCAGGAGATGATCTTCCGCATCGCGCACAACTTCGGTGGCACCTCGGTGTTCGCGGGCGTGGGTGAGCGTACTCGCGAGGGCAACGACCTGATCTACGAGATGGCCGGCGCCGACGTCCTCAAGGACACCGCCTTGGTCTTCGGCCAGATGGACGAGCCGCCGGGCACCCGCCTGCGCGTCGCGCTCTCGGCGCTGACGATGGCCGAGTACTTCCGCGACGTCGAGAACCAGGACGTGCTGCTGTTCATCGACAACATCTTCCGGTTCACTCAGGCCGGCTCCGAGGTCTCCACGCTGCTGGGCCGGATGCCGTCAGCGGTGGGCTACCAGCCGAACCTGGCCGATGAGATGGGCCAGCTGCAAGAGCGGATCACTTCGACCCGCGGCCACTCGATCACCTCGATGCAGGCGATCTACGTGCCGGCCGACGACTACACCGATCCCGCTCCGGCGACGACCTTCGCGCACCTGGACGCCACCACCGAACTCTCCCGCGCGATCGCGTCACGCGGTATCTACCCGGCCGTGGATCCGCTGACCTCGACGAGCCGCATTCTCGACGCGCAGTACATCGGCCAGGAGCACTACGATGTCGCCACCCAGGTCAAGCAGATTCTGCAGCGCAACAAAGAACTGCAGGACATCATTGCCATTCTGGGCATTGACGAACTGTCCGAAGACGACAAGATCCTGGTGAACCGGGCGCGTCGTATCCAGCAGTTCCTCAGCCAGAACTTCTACGTCGCCGAGAAGTTCACCAGTGTGCCCGGATCGACGGTGCCGGTGGAGGAAACCGTCGCCGGATTCAAGATGATCTGCGAGGGCGAATGCGACGAGATTCCCGAACAGGCCTTCTTCAATGTCGGCGGTATGGACGACGTGAGGGCCAAGTGGGATCAGATGAAGAAAGAGGCCTGAGATGGCCTCCGGCCCACTGAACGTCAAGTTCGTCGCCACCGACGGGCTCGTCTGGCAGGGGGACGCGCTGAGCGTCCTGGTGCGTACCGTCGAGGGCGATATCGGCATTCTGGCCGGTCACGAGCCGTTGATGGCGGTGCTGGTGCCGCACGGTGCCGAGGTCGTCACGGCGGATGGAGTGCGGCACGTCATCGCCATCGATTCGGGGTTCCTGTCCGTATTCGCCAATCACGTCTCCGTGCTGTCGGCCTTCGGTGAGCTGGCCGAGGAGATCTCGGTGGACGAGGCCCGGGTCGAGTTGGCCGCGCTACACGCGAAGGTGCAAGCCGCCGAGGCCGACGAACGCGAGATCCGCCGATACCGCAAGCTGCAGTCTCAGGTCAAGGCTGGCGAGAAGTACCACGAACTGATCAAGCGGAATCCCTAGATGCACCGCGCCGCCATGATCATTTGCGCTAACCTCTGCTCATGAGCGAACCCGAGTGGCTGAATTGGCTGGCCACCGTCGTTCTCGTGACTGGCTTGGGTTATCTGCTGATCGTCTTTGCGCGCCGTGTCTGGCTGAGCCGCCGAGGCGGTCTTTTTGATTGTGGATTGCGTTTGGCCGGCACTGGGCGCTGGCGCTCCGGGCTGGCCCGCTATTCCGGCGAGCGTTTTGAATGGTACTTGCTGTGGCGGGTCTGGCCGAGGCCTTCTCGGGTGTTCGTCCGCGGTGAATGCGAGGTGAATGGGCTCCGCGAGACCAGCAGTGCGGAGGCTAACCTCGGATACGGGTTCTCGACGATCCTGTCGTTGCACGTAACCGCGGCACCGCCCGATAGACCCCAGCAGAATTGGGAGCTTGCGCTCAGTGAGGGTTCGGCGATGGGGCTGGTGAGCTGGCTGGAGTCGGCGCCGCCGGGCCAAGGTGACTACCGGCGGCGGCACGACTGACGGCGCTCGAACCAGTGAGGATGGAGGACCGTGCGCGGCGAGTATGTGGGCAGTGATGGGGTCGCAGTGACCGCTGATCTCGAGATCGCTGACCGGCAGTTGTCCCGGCTCAGTCTGACGGCCCGTTCTGCTGGCGCCGGCGATGCAGGGGAAGAGCGGTTGGCGCCGGTGGTCGCCGCGTTGACGGGTCTGGCCGCCGATGTGGATGTGCGCACGATGACGGGGATCATCGAGAAGGTGTGGCCCGGATCCGCTGGTGGGCTGGCCACCTCGATCGCGATTGCGGTGCGTCGCGCCGCACGGGGAACCACGAGCTGGGGTGACCTGACCTTCGACGTGATCGGCCCGGTGAACCTCCCGGTGGCGACCCATGTCGCACTCGATCAGGTGATCGCCGACGATGTCAGGGCGGGACGCCGCAACCCCACCTTCCGGATCTGGGAGTGGGACGATCCGGCGGTGGTCATCGGTTCGTTTCAATCCGTGCGTAATGAGGTCGATCCCGACAACGCCGCCAAGTACGGCTTCGGGGTAGTGCGGCGTATCTCCGGTGGCGGCGCGATGTTCATGCCGCCCGGCACCTGCATCACCTACTCACTGACGGTTCCGGGCTCCCTCACCGAGGGACTGAGCTTCGAGCAGTCCTACGCGTTCCTGGACGCCTGGGTGCTGGACGCGCTGGCGGCGGTCGGCGTCCGGGCCCGCTATCTGCCGCTGAACGACATTGCATCCGACAAGGGCAAGATCGGTGGAGCAGCGCAGCGGCGGTTCGTCGACGGCACCGTGCTGCATCACGTCACCAGCGCCTATGCGATGGACATGGGGCTGCTGGCGCAGGTGCTGCGGCTGGGCCGGGAGCCGATCAGCAAGAAGGGCACGGCCAGCGCCAACAAATGGGTCGATCCGATGTGCTCGCAGACCACCATGTCGCGCGATCAGGTGATGGCCTCATTCCTGGCGTCCTTCACGTCCCGCTATCGCTGTGTCGAGGCAGGCTACAGCGACGATCAGCTCGGCCGCGCGGCAGAACTGGTGCGCACCAAGTTTGCCGCCGACGAGTGGACCTACCGCGTGCCCTGACGGCCGGGATTCCGCTCCCCACCGGGCAGCCACAGCACATCGGTGACCCCGGCGAGCAGATTGGCTCGTCGGGCCAGGATGAAGAACAGATCGCTGAGCCGGTTCAGGTACTTCAGCGGCAGCGGGCTCAACCCGCCCGAGGCCTCGGTGCTGCCATCCTCGATTCCGTACTGCTCGGCGGCGGCCCAGGCTTGACGTTCTGCCCGGCGGGCCATCGTCCGCAGCAGATGGAATTGGGCGCTGGCGGGCGAACCGCCGGGAAGAATGAACGAATCCAGGTTCGGCAGGTCTTCGTTGAACTGGTCGCACCAGGCCTCGAGCCGGTCGATACTCGGCTGGATGATGCGCAACGGCTCCCACTTCGGATTCGGCGCCACCGGGTTCGACAGGTCGGCACCGAGATCGAAGAGCTCGTTCTGGATGATCCGCAGGGCGCCGCGCGCGTCATCGTCCACGTCGTGATTGGCCAGCAGGACCCCAATGGCAGAATTGAGTTCGTCGACGCTACCGTAGGCTTCAACTCGCGGATCGGTCTTGCGAGCCACCGAGTTGTCGGACAGCCGGGTCTGGCCAGCATCACCAGTGCGGGTATAGATACGTGTGAGGTGGACCATGGCTGAAGCCTACCCGGCAGCAAGCACCCAAGAGGAGACGAGTATATGACGGTGAGCAGACGGGCAGCGGTCTGCGTGGCGGCAGCCGGCGCGATGATGGCCTTGGCGGGCTGCGCCAACCAGCCCGGCCAGACGAGCGGGGCGTCCAGCCCGGCCAGCGCGACTTCGACCGCGACCTCCGCATCGCCATCCGGCGAGCCGACCGGCACGACGGCCGCCAGCGCGCTGAACGCGACGGTCAGCTGCCAGTACGTCGCCGGTGGCCAACGCGCCAAGCCTGTCGATCCGCCGCCCGCCACCGATGTGCCCGCGACGGGGACGCTGACCGTCACTCTCGACATGACGGCCGGTCCGGTGGCGATCACCATGGACCGCGCCAAGGCGCCGTGTACCGTCAACTCGTTCGAGGCACTGGTCAAGCAGGGGTTCTACGACGGCACGAGCTGCCATCGGCTGGTCGACCAGGGCATCTACATCCTGCAGTGCGGTGATCCGACGGGCATCGGGTCCGGCGGTCCGGGCTACCGTTTCGCGGACGAGCTGACCGGCAGCGAGCAGTACACCGCCGGAGTCGTCGCGATGGCCAATGCAGGCCCCGACACCAACGGCTCGCAGTTCTTCATTGTCTGGGCCGATTCGCCGTTGCCGCCCGACTACACCATCTTCGGGACGATCGACGACGACTCTCTTCAGGTCATCACGACGATCGCTTCTCGTGGTGTTTCACAGGATGCCTCGCCGAATCCGATCGCCGAGGCGAAGATCACCCGGGCTAGCTTCGGCTGATGAATTCGCCGATGGCCTGGGCGACCGCCTGGGGCTGATCGGCGTGCAGCCAGTGCCCGGCGTCCGGAATGGTGACGAGATCGGCAGCAGGGAAGTAGTCCCGCATGATCGGCTCGTCGCCGGGCTGAACGTGATCGGAGTTCTCGCCTCGCAGCCACAGCACCGGTCCGTCCCACTGACCGCTGATGGGCGGCCAGTCGATCAGCTTGTCGACCGAGCGCTGCAGAAGCCCGAGATTGGCCAGCCACTGCCAGCCGTCGCCCGACGTGCCGCGATGCAGGTTCTGCAGCAAGAAGGCCCGGACGGCGGTATTGGGGATCTTCTCGGCGAGCGCATCGTCGGCGTCCTTGCGGGAACCGAGCCGGTCGAGGTCGAGGCTGAGAAGTGAGTCGATGAGGTACTGGAAATCGTCATTGCCGCTTCGGGCGACCGGCGACATGTCGGCGACGACAAGCCTGCTCAGCAGTTCCGGATGACGCAGCGCGAGGCGCATCGCGACTTTGCCGCCCATCGAGTGACCAACGAGGGTGATCGGGGCTTCCTGTGCACCTCGGGCCCGCAATTCGTCGGCGACCAGATCGGCGAACAGGTCGAAATCGAAGCTGTCGGTCCATGGCGAGCGGCCGTGGTTGGGCAGGTCGAGCAGCACGCTGGTCGTCTGATCGGCAAGTAGCTTCGCGACATTGCCGAAGTTCCTGCCCTGACCGAAGACACCGTGCGCAAAGACCAGCTGGACCGGGCCGTGGCCCATCTCGATGGCATTCAGGCGTGTCATCGTCATCTTCTCCGTTCCCAGCAGTAGCTGTGAAAATGGCGGCGGTAGTCGACTCCCGAGGTCGACCCGATCGGGGGAGTGTGCGGCCAAGCCACGATGTGCGGGGTGCCGGGCGGGATGGGATTGCCGCATTCGGGGCAGCTGTAAGTCTTCGTCGCGTTCTCAGCACGGATCTGGCGCGTCACCCACAGTCCGTCGGCCTTGGACGCCGAGGTGTTGAAGGTATCCAGCCTCAATGGGCGGGGCGCACGAGTGTGTTTGCTGCGACGTTTGGCCACTCGCTCACCTTAGCGCGGCGCGGCCCGTGCTCCTGCGCCCCGAATCGGACCCCGCGCCCGATATATCGGGCGCATCTTCGGATTCGGGGCGCGGGAACGGGGGGAGGCGGGGGAGCGACGGGTGGGGTACGGTGGACGCCGTGCGTGTGGTGATCGCGGAATGCCAGGTGGATTATGGCGGCCGGTTGACGGCTCATCTACCGATGGCGCGCAGGTTGATCGTGGTGAAGGCGGACGGATCGGTTTCGGTGCATGCCGACGACCGCGCCTACAAGCCGTTGAACTGGATGAGCCCACCCTGCACCACGACGATCACTCCCGCTGCCCAGGCCGATCTGGGTGCGACGACCGCCGACATCGATCCGCGCGTACGCGAGGTGTGGATGATCCGCTCCAAGAGCGGCGATTTCCTGCAGATCAGCGTCGGGGAGATCGAGTTGGACTACACCACCGAGTTGGGCATCGATCCGGGCCTTCGCAAGGACGGGGTGGAAGCCCACCTGCAGGCGTTGCTGGCCGAGAACCCGGCGACCTTTGGTGAAGGCTGGAGCGTCGTGCAACGCGAGTACATGACCGCGATCGGCCCGGTCGATCTGCTCTGCCGGGACGAACTCGGCTGCTATGTGGCGGTCGAGGTGAAACGCCGCGGCGAGATCGACGGCGTGGAGCAGCTCACGCGCTATCTCGATCTGATGAATCGCGATCCACTGCTGGGCGAGGTGCGCGGAGTTTTCGCAGCCCAACAGATCAAGCCGCAGGCGCGCACGCTGGCAACCGATCGCGGCATCTCGTGCCTGGTGGTCGACTACGACGCGCTGCGCGGATTGGACCACGCGGAGGACCGGCTTTTCTGAAGGCGGTCAGCCCTTCTTGATTACCTTCGTGGGTTCGGCGCTCTCGGCAGGAATGATGGCGGTGGTGTTCGCTCCAGCGGACTCGTCCTCGTCACCGGTGACCTCGGGGATCACCGCGGTCGCGGAGGCGTCCTGGTCGGTGCGGATCACCGTGGTGGGCTCGTTGGGTTGTCCGACCGGCTGCTCGGGGGCCTGAGACAGCCACTGCTGGTTGGAGTCCGAGTCCTCGTCCTGAGCGCTCTCGGCCTCGGCTGCCACCGCGGCGAACGGATCAGCATTCGGGTACTCATTGGTGGCGTCCAAGGCCATCTGCCGCAGGTTGGCCATCTGAGCAATGATCGAGTCCTTGCGCTGCAGCAGGACCGCGATCTCGCGCTCCAGCTGCTCCTTGCGCCAGGCGAACTGCTCTTCGAGCCGGTCCTTCATCATGGTGGCCTGTCGATGGGACGCAGCGATCTGGCTTTCCGCCTCGGTTGCCGCATTGGCGCGCAGGCTTTCTGCGGCAGCCATGGCATCCGCGCGGATCTTGCCCGCCTGGCTGCCGGCCTCGGCGACCTCTGCGGTTGCCTTGGCGTGCTGCTCGTTAGCGTCCGCCATCAGTGCGGCCACCTTCTCTGCGACTGCCTTCGCCTCAGCGTTTGCCGAACCGATCTGGGCCTGCGCCTCGTCATGGCTGGTCTGCTTGATCTCGTCGGCCTCTGCTCGTGCCTTGCGCAGCAACTCGTCGGACTCGGTCTTTGCATGATTCAGGAGTCGCTCGGATTCGGCCTTGGCGTTGTGCAGCAGCTTGTCGGATTCGGTCCTGGCATCGTGCAGCAGCTTGTCGGATTCGGCCTTGGCGTTGCGCAGCAGTTCGTCGGATTCGCTCCGGGCCTTGGCGCGCGTCTCCTCGGCATCGCGGGCCGCCTGTTCGGACAGCTGACGGGCGGTCATGATGGCCTGAGACTTGGCCAGGGCGCTGTTGTGCGATGCCTCGTCGATCAACCCCTTGGCCTGGGTTTTGGCGGCCTCGATGGACGCCTGGCAATCGCGCTGGGTGGCCTCGCGAGCCTGGGAGATTTCGGTGTCCAGCTGCTCACGCATGTCCCGCAAGTTGCTGAGCGTCTCGACGCGGATGTCGTCGGCTTCGGTCTGCGCGGCGGCTCGCAGGTCGGCAGCGACTCGGCGACCTTCTTCCTTGATGCGCTCTGCCTCGGTGGCCGCTTTGCTGATCAGGTCGGAGGCCTGGGCCTCGGCGGCCCGCAGCATCTGGGTAGCGTGCGAGCCCAGCCTGGTGAAATCGCTGTCGCCGTGCTCGCGCTGGGCCGCGGCGACCTCGGCGCGTAGATGGCGGGTGAGCTGGCGCAGCGTGGAGACCTGCTGCTCAATGTCGCGAACATAGTTGTCCACGGTCGGACGGTCGTAGCCCAACATCGCGTGTGGGAAACTGCCAGCGGCGCTGGCCCTGTCATCGAACAGATTGAGGCCCGTGTCCTCGGTGTATTCCTCGTCAGCAGTGTTGGTCATCGCGATCTCCTCACGTCCCCATCGAGGTTAGCAAGAACGTCTGTGGGGTGCCCTTTCGGACACCCCACGGACACTCAACCAAAAGCGATCGGTCAGTGACCGGTACCCGGCTGGACGATCTCGATCAGCACGCCCTTGCCCGACTTCGGGTGCATGAAGTTGATCTTCGAGCCGCCGGTACCGATGCGGGGCTCGTCGTAGAGCAGCCTGACGCCGCGCTCACGCAACGTCGCCGAGACGGCGTCGATGTCGGCAACGCGCCATGCCATGTGGTGCAGGCCGGGGCGGTTCTTCTCGAGCCACTTGGCCGTGGTGGCGTCCGGACGGGTCGGCTGAATGAGCTGAACCTGGGTCATGTGCTCGGTCAGCTCAGCAGCGGGAGCGACCATGATCTCGAAGACACCTTGTTCTTCATTGACTTCGCGGTGCAGTTCATGCCAGCCAAGAACCTCGGTGTAGTACTTGACGGCATCTTCGTTGTCCGGGCCGACGTAGGCGACATGATCGATACAAACGAACAGATCAGAGTTTTCCATGCGCTGATTCTTTCATAGTGAGTTGTGGACGATACATCTGGGTTGGGCCTGCCGGTCAGCCCTCGAGGGCCTCCGAAACCACCTGTTTGGCGGCATCCTGGATCGCCGCGAGGTGCTCCGCGCTGCGGAAACTCTCGGCATAGATCTTGTACTTGTCCTCGGTACCCGACGGGCGGGCCGCGAACCAGCCGGAGTCGGTGGTCACCTTGATGCCGCCGATGGCTGCGTTGTTGCCCGGAGCATGCGAGTAGACGTGGGTGATCGGATCACCGGCCAGTTCCGCGGCCTTGATGTCGTCGGGCGCCAGCGCCTTGAGACGGGCCTTCTGCTCGCGGTTGGCCTCGGCGTCGATGCGTGCGTAGAAGTACGTGCCGAACTGATCGACGAGCCTGTCGTAGTGCTGCGACGGTGTCTTGCCGGTCTTGGCGGTGATCTCGCTGGCCAGCAGATCGAGAATCAGGCCGTCCTTGTCGGTCGTCCACGTCGAGCCGTCGAATTCGAGGAAGGAGGCTCCCGCGGACTCTTCGCCGCCGAATCCGAGCTCGCCCGAGATCAGGCCGGGAACGAACCACTTGAAGCCGACCGGCACCTCGATCAGTGTGCGTCCGAGGAGATTGGCGACGTTGTCGATCATCGAGCTGGAGACCAGGGTCTTGCCGATCGCGGTACTCGCGGGCCAGCCCGGGCGGTTGCCGAACAGGTACTGAATGGCCACCGCCAGGTAGTGGTTCGGGTTCATCAGGCCGGCGTCGGGAGTGACGATGCCGTGCCGGTCGGAGTCCGCATCATTGCCGGTCGAGATGTCGTAGGCGTTGCGGTTGGCCACCAGGGACGCCATCGCGTTCGGCGAGGAGCAGTCCATCCGGATCTTGCCATCGGTGTCGAGTGTCATGAAGTACCAGGTCGGGTCGATGACCTTGTTCACGACGGTCAGATTGGGCAGCAGGTTCTCCGAGATGTACTCCCAGTACTGCGCCGAGGCGCCGCCCATCGGGTCGGCACCAATCCGCAGCCCGGACGTCCTGATCGCCTCCATGTCGACGACCAGGGCCAGCTCGGTGCAGTACGGGGTGCGGTAGTCGAAGCGGACGACCTTGCCGGCGGCCTGTTCGTAGGGCACCCGGGCGATCGTCCGGAAGTCGGCCAGCAGTTCGTTGGCACGGTCGGCGATCCAGCCGGTGGCATCGGTGTCAGCGGGGCCACCATTGGGCGGGTTGTACTTGAAGCCGCCATCGCGTGGGGGATTGTGCGACGGGGTGACGACGATGCCGTCGGCCTGGGGCCCACCGGCATGCTCGCGGTTGTAGCGGATGATCGCTCGCGACACGGCGGGGGTCGGAGTGTACTCGTCCTCGCGCTCGGCGAGTACCTCGATGCCTTGGGCGACCAGCACCTCGATGGCGGTCTTCCAGGCAGGCAGCGAAAGCCCGTGGGTGTCCTTGCCGATGAACAGGGGACCCGTGGTGCCCTGACCGGCGCGGTACTCGATGATTGCTTGGGTGATGGACGCGATATGCGCTTCGTTGAACGCAGTATCGAGACTTGACCCACGATGACCGGAGGTCCCGAAGGAGACCATCTGGTCGGGGTTGGTGGGATCAGGCACTTTGTCGTAATAGGCGCCGAGAACTTCATCGATATTGATCAAGTCCGAGGGGTCGGCCAGTTGGCCTGCACGTGGATGAGCCATGAGACTATCTTGCCGCCTCGGCGCAGGTTTCGTAGCGGTTCGTGGGCACTGTTCGACGGTGGAAGAATAGGCCCATGAACGCTGATCAGAGTTTTTCGCGTCCCGGAGCCATTGACCTGTCCTCCCTGACTGCCTCCGCGGCCACTCAGCCGCCCGCCAGTGCCGGCGGAAGCTACGTGCTCGAGGTGACCGAGGCGGTCTTCGAACAGGTGGCGCAGCAGTCGATGCAGTACCCGGTGATCCTGGTCTTCGTCTCGGGCGGCGACCGGTCCAGTCAGCAAGTAGCCACAGATCTTGCCGAGCTCGTCAATGGTCTTGGCGGACGCATGGTGCTGGGCGTGGTCGACGTTGCCGCCCAGGCGCGCATCGCGCAGGCCCTTGGTGTGCAGGCCGTGCCGACAGCGGTCGCGCTGATCGGTGGCCAGCTGGCCCCGCTGTTCCAGGGCACCCGCGACAAGGCCGACATCAAGGCGTTGCTCGACCAGGTCGCCCAGATCGCCGTCGCCAACGGACTCACCGGACGTGCTCAGCCGCAGGCGGCCGCCCCCGCACCCGAACAGACCAATGGTGAGCCGGCCGTCGACCCGCGCTTCGCGGCCGCCGACGAGGCCCTGCAGGCCGGTGATTTCGCGAAGGCCGTCCAGGAGTTCGACAAGCTGCTGAAGGCCAATCCCCGCGACAGTGAGGCACAGGCCGGACGCGCCCAGGCGTCGTTGTTACTGCGCACTGCCGAAGTGGACCCGGCTGCCATCGCGAAGGCGGACGCGGCTCCTGACGATATCGACCTGCAACTGGCCGCCGCCGATCTGGAGCTGGTCACCGGCCATGCCGAGCAGGCGTTCACGCGGCTGGTGAATCTGGTGCGCCGCACCTCGGGCGACGAGCGCGAGCAGGTACGCGTCCGTTTGGTGGAGCTGTTCGAGACCGCCGATCCGGCCGATCCAGCCGTTACGAAGGCCCGCCGGGCGCTGTCGATGGCGCTCTTCTGATCCCTGCTAGTCGAGTTCCCGGCCGTCCTCGGTGTAGATAGTTGTCGGCCCGGCCAGCAGCCGGTGCAGCCGCCGGGCCGACAACGAATAGATGTGTGCGTCCATCTCGTCCTCGAAGACCCAACGAAAGGCGCGGATCTCGGTCTCGGGCAGCTGCATCCGGGCGATGGTCGCCTGGTCCAGCACTCCGCCGTCGAAGATGAACTCGACGGCGTCGTCCCAGCCGAGATAGGGCGGCATCCAGTCGACGACCAGGGGCTGGTTGAGCCGCACATGAATCCCGAGCTCTTCGAGCACCTCGCGTTCGGCACCCACCCGGGGTGGTTCATTCGGCTCCACGACGCCGCCGGGCAGCTCCCAATCGTCCTTGTAGGTGGTTTCGACCAGCAGGATGCGCCCGGCCTCATCGCGGAACAGCACATGCCCGATGATGCGGTGAGTGGGCAGCACCGTGTTCATCACGCCGCTGAAGCCGTCCGGCCCGTAGACCTGATCGATGGCCAGCCTGGCGTAGACCAGCACATCGCGCCAGCTACCATCGGGCCCGCGCACCGCCTTGCGACGGCGTCCCTCGCGACGAAAACGCGCACGATGCAGCGCGCGCATGGCCATCTGATCATCGGCCGGTATCTGCACTTCCAGGCGGTCGACCCCGCGTCCGATCAATGCGTCGTCGGCGGCCAGGCTGACCCCGCGATCCAAGGTCGCCTGATCAGTCTGGCCCGCCCACTCGAGGATGCCGATGCCGTCGTTGACGGTCAGCTTGATCTCGAACGCGTCATCCAACGGGTCAGGCCT
This sequence comes from Brooklawnia propionicigenes, assembly GCF_030297015.1. Classification (NCBI taxonomy): domain Bacteria; kingdom Bacillati; phylum Actinomycetota; class Actinomycetes; order Propionibacteriales; family Propionibacteriaceae; genus Brooklawnia; species Brooklawnia propionicigenes. The sequence continues at coordinate 3,071,757 of NZ_AP028056.1, forward strand.
CAGCCTTCATAGCGCAGCCACACGCCGCCCATCGGTGGCACCGACACCGTCGCGCTCGCCCAAGCGTCCGGATCGTCGGTCTCCGACGGCACCGCGATGACCGGCTCGACGTTCTCGTAGAGGCCGGTGCCATCAAACTCGACGGCATCGGTGCTGAGGATCTGGCGCCAGGCACCTGCCTTCGGCAAGAAGACCGAGTACTCCGGGTAGGGCTCCGACGAGAAGTTCGCGAGGCAGGCGATGATCTCGCCGTCACGGTCCAGCCGCACATAGCTGTAGGTGTTGTGAGCGGCATCGTTGGCGTTCATCCAGCGGAAGCCTTCGGGCTCGCAATCCAACTGGTGCAAGGCCGGATGAATCGCCTGCAGCTCGTTCATGGTCCGGATGAGCTGACGCACGCCGTTGTGACCCGGCAGCGAGTCGACCCACCACTCCAGGCCCTCCTGCTCGTTCCATTCCGCCCGTTCGGCGAACTCCTGACCCATGAACAGCAGCTGCTTGCCGGGGAAGCTCCACATGAACGAGTAGAAGGTGCGCAGCGTGGCGAACTTGCGCCAGTCGTCCTGCGGGATCTTGTTGAGCATCGATCCCTTGCCGTGCACGACCTCGTCATGGCTGATCGGCAGGATGAAGTTCTCGGAGTAGGCGTAGACCATTGCGAACGTCATGTCATTGTGGTGGTACTGCCGGTAGATCGGATCGAGGCTCAGATAGCGCAGCGAGTCGTTCATCCAGCCCATGTTCCACTTGAAACCGAAGCCCAGACCGCCCCAGTTCGTGGGTTTGGTGACCCCACCGAAGCTCGTCGATTCCTCGGCGATCATGACCACACCGGGGGTGCGCGCGTACAGATGCTTGTTCACATAGCGCAGCAGGTCGATCGCGTCGAGATTCTCGCGGCCGCCGTACTTGTTGGGCACCCACTCGCCCTCCGCACGCGAGTAGTCGAGGTAGAGCATGGACGCCACCGCGTCCACCCGCAGCGCATCCGCGTGGAACTGCTGCACCCAGTACAAGGCGTTGGAGACCAGGAAACACTTGACCTCGTTGCGCCCGAAATTGAAGACGTAGGTTCCCCAGTCGGGCTGCTCGCCCTGACGCGGGTCGGCATGCTCGTAGAGTGCGGTGCCGTCGAAGCGGCCGAGGGCCCAGTCGTCCTTGGGGAAGTGACCGGGCACCCAGTCGAGGATGACCCCGATGCCCTCGGCGTGCAGCGCCTCCACTAGGACGCGGAAGTCGTCCGGGGTGCCCAGCCGGGCATCAGGCGCGAAGTAGCCGGTGACCTGGTAGCCCCAGCTGCCGGTGAACGGATGCGACATCACGGGCATGAACTCGACGTGGGTGTAACCCTGCCACTTGACGTAGGCGGGCAGCTGCTCGGCGAGCTCGAGATAGGTCAGGCCCTTGCGCCAGCTACCCAGATGCAACTCGTAGATGCTCATCTGGGATTCATAGACGTTGGTCTGCGAGCGCTTGTCGAGCCATTCCTGCTCGCTGGCGCCCCACTCGTAGTCGGACTCCCAGACGATGGATGCATTGCCCGGAGGAGTGTCGGCGAAGCGGGCGTAGGGGTCCACCTTCTCCTGCCAGGAACCGTCGCCGTGCTGGATCTTGTACTTGTACTGCGTTCCGACTCCGACGCCTTCCTTCCAGGTCGCCCAGACCCCGGTGCCGGGGACGAACTCCATGTCGTCGCCCTGCCACCAGTTGAAGTCGCCCATCACCTGGACGCGCCGGGCGTTGGGCGCCCAGACGGCGAAGCGGGTGCCCGTAAGGTCGCCGCGCTCGTCATCGTGCACTGTGACCACATGGCTGCCGAGTCTGCGCCAGGCTTCGGTGTCGCCACCGCTGTGAAAACCTTCGAGATCCCAACCGGTCAGATTGCCGAACTTGTCGTGCATGTCTTCCTGCTTTCAGTGATGCGCGCGGACGGTGAGAATGTGGGCCGGACGGGCGGGGTCCAGGAGAACGAAGTTGCGGGTTCCCCAGACGAAGTCTGCTCCGGTCAGTTCGTCATGGACATCGAAGGTCTCGGCTGCGATGCCGAGGTCCTTGAGGTCCACAGTTACTTCGCCGCTCACCGTCTCATGAGGGTTAAGGCTGCAAACTACGATAACGGTGTCGTCACCGTCATTCTTTGCAAAGGCGAAGATCTCGTCTGAAGTCGTCTTGAGCACGGTAGTGCGGCGGAGTTGCTGCAGCGCCGGGTGCTCACGACGGATTTCGTTCAGCCGGCGCATCAATTCATTGAGGTTCGGCTTGGCATTGAAATCGCGCGGGCGATACTCGTACTTCTCGGAGTTCAGGTACTCTTCCCCGCCGGGCTTCAGGGGCTCGAATTCGAACTGCTCGAAGCCCTGGTAGATGCCCCACAGCGGACTCATCATGGACGCCAGGATCATTCGGATCGCAAAGGCGGCGGGCGCGCCCGAACGCACCGACAGCGGGTTGATGTCGGGGGTGTTGACGAAGAAGTTCGGACGCATGAAGTCGGCGGTCTCGGTAGCCAGTTCCATCAGATAGGCGCCGAGGTCCTGCTTCGTGAAGCGCCAGGTGAAGTATGTGTAGCTCATGTGGAAGCCGGCTTTGCCCAGGGTCTGCATGACCTCGGGGCGACTGAACGCCTCGGCGAGGAAGATCACCTCAGGATGCGTCTGGTGCACCTGCGTGGTCAGCCAGTCCCAGAATTCCAGTGGTTTGGTGTGCGGGTTGTCCACACGGAAGATCGTCACTCCGTGATCGACCCAGTACTCGATCAGTCGCAGCGCCTCGTGGTACATGCCATCGGGGTCGTTGTCGAAGTTGATGGGATAAATGTCCTGGTACTTCTTCGGCGGGTTCTCGGCGTAGGCGATCGTGCCGTCCAGTCGCGTGGTGAACCATTCCGGATGCTCGGTGACCCAGGGATGGTCGGGGGAGGCCTGCAGCGCGAAGTCGAGAGCTACCTCCAGCCCGAGGGAATGGGCCTTCGCCACGAATGCGTCGAAGTCCTCGATGGTGCCCAGGTCCGGATGGATCGCGTCATGGCCGCCTTCCGGACCGCCGACCGCCCAGGGGGATCCCGGATCATCCGGACCCGCCACCAGGGAGTTGTTGGGGCCCTTGCGGAACTGACGGCCGACCGGATGGATCGGGGGGACATAGGCCACGTCGAAGCCCATCTCGGCGATGTGCTCGAGCATCGGGTAGCAGTCGTTGAACGTGCCGGATCGCCATTGCCCGGTCTGCGGATCGCGGGTCGCACCCTGGGAACGCGGGAAGAACTCGTACCAACTGGCGTACAAGGCCCGTTTGCGGTCGACCTGGATGGGGTAGTCGACCGTCGGGGTCGTCAGCCGGCGACGGCCGAAGCGCGTCATGGCAGCGTCCAGATCGGTGGCCATCGCGACCCGGTGCAACTCGGCGAACGGCCTGCTCGGCTTGAGGCCGGCATCGGCAGCCTCGATGACGACGGCCTCGGCGTCGGCGCCTGCCGACCGCGCGCGGCTGAGCGCGTCCACGAACAGATCGTGACCTTCGGCACAGACCAGTTCGAGATCCATGCCGGCGGCGAGCTTGATGTCTGCGTTGTGATGCCAGGTGTGCCAGTCGTCGGCCCAGGCCTCGATGCGGAAGGTCCAGTCCCCGGTGGTATCCAGACGCACCCAGGCCTGCCAGATGTCCAGGCCCTCCGGCCAGATCTGAACCATGTCGACGTGCGATTGCTGACCGTCGGGGGCCGTCAGCACCACGGTGGCGCCGACCTTGTCATGGCCCTCGCGATAGATGCGTGCGGAAATCGGGAACTGTTCGCCTTCGACCGCCTTGGCCGGGTAGGCGCCGTGTTCGATGACCGGGGCTACCTTCCCGATCGGTAAACGCCCGAACTTGAATTGGTCAAATCGGGTCGTGGGCGAGGGGCATACGTTGTCGAGGTCACTCACGTGTGCAACGCTAGCGGTCCGTCGCCTGGCTAGCGAGTAGATGGGGCAAGACCAGCAGTTTTTATTGAATCTGGGACGTCTCGGCATGCCACAGATGACTCCACTAGCCTGAGCTTGTGCGTGCGATTCGACGATTCATAGTCCAGCCCGTGCTCCCGGAGGCGCTGCGGCCCCTCGGGGACCTTGCGCGTAATCTGCGCTGGAGCTGGCATCCCGACACTCAAGAGGTCTTCCGTGCAGTAGACCCCGACCTTTGGATGAGCACCGGCGGCGATCCGCTCCAGATGCTCTTCCAGGTCAGCCCCGAACGGCTCGACGTGCTTGCGCGTGACCGCCGCTTCGTCCGTAATCTCGAATTGGTCCGCAACGACCTGACCGAGTACCTCACCGGCGAGCGCTGGTACCAGACCTGGGCGGCCAACAACGCGCAGGCTCCGGAGGCTATCGGCTATTTCTCCGCGGAGTTCGGTATCTCCAAGGTCTTGCCGCAGTATTCGGGCGGCCTGGGAATCCTGGCCGGCGATCATCTCAAGGCGGCCTCCGACCTGGGTGTGCCGCTGATCGGTGTCGGCCTGCTCTACCACCACGGCTACTTCATTCAGTCGCTCAACACCTCCGGCTGGCAGCAGGAGCGTTACCCGCTGCTGGACCCGAACGAACTGCCGATCACCTTGCTGACCGACGCCGATGGCTCTCCTGTGATGATCAAGATCGACGTCCAGGGCCTGCTCGTCCATGCGCAGCTGTGGGTCGCCAGCGTGGGACGCGTCCCGCTGGTGCTGATGGACACCAACCTGGAGATCAACAACGAGCGCGAACGGCTGATCACCGACAAGCTTTACGGCGGCGGCACTGACCACCGGCTCGCGCAGGAGGTGCTGCTGGGCATCGGCGGCGTTCGTGCGATCCGGGAGTTCTGTCGGGTGACCGGCCATGCCCTGCCCACGGTCTTCCACGCCAACGAAGGCCACGCGGTCTTCATGGGCCTGGAACGCATCCGCGAGCGGATGATCAACGAGAACGAAACCTTCGATTCGGCGGTGGAGCAGGTCCGCGCTGGCATGCTCTTCACCACTCACACCCCGGTGCCGGCCGGTATCGACCGTTTCGGCATGGACCAGGTGCGTTCGCAGTTCGCCTCGTTCGCTCCGCTGCCGATCGACCGGATCCTGGGCCTGGGGGCCGAGAACTTCCCGGGCGGGGATCCGTCCCGGTTCAATATGGCTGTGATGGGGCTGCGGCTGAGCCAGCGAGCCAATGGCGTGTCCGAATTGCACGGTGAGGTCAGTCGGCAGATGTTCCAGCCGTTGTGGCCCGGATTCGATGTCAGTGAGGTGCCGATCGGATCGGTCACCAACGGCGTTCATGGGCACACCTGGATGCATCCCGAGCTGCAGAAGATCCTCGAGTCGCCGCTTGACGATGCCGAGGGCATCCTGGACGGCTGGGACTGGAATGCGCTGGACCGCGTCGATGACACCGATATCTGGACGTTGAAGCGCCAGATGCGCGGTCAGATGATCTCGATGGCCCGCGAGCGGCTGGCCGCCAGTGCCGCGGCGCGCGGGATGACGTCCGACTGGGTGGCCACAGCGCTCAACCCGCACACGCTGACCATTGGTTTCGCGCGGCGTGGTGCGTCCTACAAGCGTTTGACGCTGATGCTGAGCCAGCCCGACCGGCTCAAGGCGCTGCTCAATGACCCGGAGACCCCGATTCAGATCGTCATCGCCGGCAAGGCGCACCCGGCCGACGACATCGGCAAGGGCCTGATCCAGGAGATGGTGCAGTTCGCCGATCAGGAAGATGTTCGCGGCAAGATCGTTTTCCTGCCCGACTACGACATCTCGCTGGCCAAGCCGCTGTACCCGGGTTGCGACGTCTGGCTGAACAATCCGCTGCGCCCGCTGGAAGCCTGCGGCACCTCGGGTATGAAGGCCGCGATGAACATGGCGTTCAACCTGTCGATTCGTGACGGCTGGTGGGACGAATGGTATGACCCCGAATACGGCTGGGCCATCCCATCGATGGAGCTGCTCGGTAATCAGGCCGAACGGGATGCAGCCGAGGCCGAGGCGCTCTACGAGCTCATCGAACGGGAGATCGTCCCGATGTTCTACACCCGCGACGCCAACGGCATCCCGCTCGCCTGGGTCGCCATGATGCGCTCGACGCTGTCGGGGCTGGGACCGAAGGTGCGGGCTACCCGGATGGTGCGCGACTATGTCACCGAGTACTACGCGCCATCGGCGGCATCGGCGGCACGGGTCGCCGACAATGGCACCGCAGAGGAGTTGGCCGCCTGGAAGCAGAAGGTGCGCGCGGCGTGGCCCGGTGTGGAGGTCGTCCGCGTGGAGTCCCGGCTGCCGGAGACCGTCGAGGTCGGCTCCAGTCACGTCATCGAGGCGACCGTCCGGCTCAATGGGCTGGCGCCGGCCGATGTGGCGGTCGAACTGGTCAGCGGTGAGGTGGATGCCACCGATGAGCTGCGCAATGTGCAGATCAGCCGCTTCGAACTGGCCGCCGGAAGCGACCCCGCGGCCGAGAGCGTGCTGTTCACGCTCACCGATGTGAGCAAGGCTGCCGGTCTGATCGGCTACACCGTCCGCGTGGTGCCTGACAACCCACTGCTGGCGAGCATGGCCGAGATGGGCTTGGCCGCGGTCGCGGAGTAGGCCTCAGCGCTTGCTGCCGCGACTCCGAGTGAGTGACGCGATGGCCCGGCGCAGCGTCTTGGCATCGGAGGGCACTTTGACCTTCATGACCGCGACGGTGCGTCCGGGCAGCGCCATCGAGTCGCCGGGCAGCAGGCTGATCGTGGGCAACTCACCAGGATCAGCGGTGGAGGAGACGATCTTGTAGTCCCAGCCCCACGGCCCGCCCGGCATGACGATCTGGATGGGATGCGCCCCGGAGTAGAACCAGATCAGCATGGCCTCGGTGCGGCTCGACAGGTACATGCCGAGCAACCGGCGCCCATCATCCTGCCAGTCGTGGGCCTGCATCTCGCCGGAATAGCCGTTCATCCAGGCGAGGTTGTAGCGCTGCAGTGACTGGCCGTGCGCGTCGAGAATCTCACTGCGGTACAGGTAGTCGTCGTAGTTCAACAGTCGCGAGTTCGCCCGCAGCTCAGTCAGTTCGCTGGTCAGCTTGGTCAGTTCGGACCACTCCTCGGCCAACTTCCAATCGATCCAGCTGGTGGGGTTGTCCTGACAGTAGGCATTGTTGTTGCCCAACTGGGTGCGGCCCATTTCATCGCCGGCCGTGATCATCGGGACCCCGCGCGACAGCAGCAGAGTCGCTATCAGATTGCGCACCTGGCGGTGGCGCAGCGCGTTGATCTCCTCATCGTCGGTCTCGCCCTCCACCCCACAGTTCCAGGACCGGTTGTCGTCGGAGCCGTCACGATTGTGCTCGCCGTTGGCTTTGTTGTGTTTGTGGTTGTAGCTGACCAGATCGCGCATCGTGAACCCGTCGTGCGCGGTGATGAAGTTGATGCTGGCCGACGGCGGGCGGTCGGATCCGTCGAACAGATCGGCAGAGCCGCTCAGCCGGGTGGCGAGTTCCTGGACGCCGACCGTGCCGCGCCAGTAGTCGCGCATGAAGCCGCGATAGCGGTCGTTCCATTCGCTCCAGCCGCGGCCGAAGCGTCCGACCTGATAGCCGAACGGTCCCATGTCCCAGGGCTCGGCGATCATCTTGATATCGTCGAAGACCGGATCGTCGGCGATCACGCGTTTGAATGGGTGATTCTGGTCGACGTGATGGTGCGAATCACGGACCAGCGTGGTGGCCAGGTCGAACCTGAATCCGTCGACCCCCATCTCGGTGACCCAGTAGCGCATCGAGTCGAGCACCAGCGCCAGCACGGCGGGCTTGGAGGTGTCGAGGGAGTTGCCGCACCCGGTCACGTCGTAGTCACTGCTCAGATCGGCGTGCAGCCGGTAGTAGTCACGATGGTCGATACCGCGGAAGCACAGCGTCGGCCCGTCGATACCGCCCTCGCAGGTGTGGTTGTAGACGACATCGAGAATGACCTCGATGCCCGCTTGGTGCAGCGCCGACACCATCGCCTTGAATTCGTCGACCTGCTCACCGGTGGTTCCGACCGAACAGTAGGCGCCGTGCGGTGCAAAGAAGCCGAGCGTCGAGTAACCCCAGTAGTTGGTCTTGCCGCGCGCGGCAATGGCCGACTCGCTGACGAAGTGGTGTACCGGCAGCAACTCGATGGCCGTGACACCTAGCTGCTTCAGGTGGTCGATCACGGCCGGATAGGCGATCCCGGCATAGGTGCCGCGCAGATGCTCCGGCACCTCGGGGTGAAGCCGGGTGAGGCCTTTGACGTGGGCTTCGTAGATCACCGATTGGCTGAGCGGGCGCCGTTTGGCGATGGGCAGCGGCGGTGGAGTATGGGACACGACGACCGACAGAGGGACGGCCGCGAAGGAATCGCGTTCGTCCATCACGTGTGAGGCGTCCGGCACATGATCGCGCACCGGACCCCGGTAGTCGACGCCGCTGGTGATGGCCCGCGCATACGGGTCCACGAGCAGTTTCGCGGGATTGTCGCGCAGCCCGGCGGAAGGATTCCATTCACCGTAGACGCGGTAGCCGTAGCGCTGCCCGGGCCGCACGTCCAGAACCCGCGCATACCAACTGCCCTCCAGCACCGACATGGGGAAGGTCCGCTGATGCATGTCGGCATCCAGCAATACCAGCTCGACGGCCTTCGCGCGCGGCGCGGGCAAGCGGAACTCGCAACCCTCGCGAGTCAAATGCGCGCCAGGCAAGCCCGTGGCTCGAGCCGGCATATTGGACTCCTCACCCGACTGTTGTCAGCCGCACTCTGTGCGTCCGGGTGTCAGTCAACTACCCTTGGCGCAAGATGCTACAGCGTTAAACCTGAATGATAGGCACTCATGATCGAAATTCGCGACAGACTCACAGCGAAGCCGGTCTATCTTGATCACGCCGCAACCTCGCCACTGCGTCCGGTGAGTCGCGATACGCTCGCCGCCCACGCAGATCTGGTCGGAAACCCGGCGGCACTGCACGGAGCCGGACGCGCGGCGCGGGCGCTGCTCGAGGACGCTCGCGAGGAACTGGCCGCTTTGCTGGGCGCGCGGCCCGACGAGGTGATCTTCACCTCCGGCGGCAGCGAAGCGGACGCGGCAGCGGTATCGGGGTCGGCGACCCGCTGGGCGGCTGATCGTCCCGGAATCGTGATCAGCGGGTTCGAGCATCCTGCCGTCCAGTCGGCTCAGGCCCTGCTGGGGCCGCGGGTGCAGCAGATCGGGTTGGACGAGGGTGGCCACGTGATCATCGATGACGCGATCCGGTTGCTGGCCGGCCACCCGGCCGGCCTGGTCGGCTTGGCCAGCGTGATGCTGGTGAACAACGAGGTCGGCACCGTCCAACCGGTGGCCGACATTGCCGAAGTTACGCACCGAGCGGGCGGCTGGTTCCATACCGACGCGGTGCAGGCCTTCGGTCACTACCCGGTGAATTTCGCCGAGCTGGACGTCGACCTGCTGTCGGTGTCGGCACACAAGATCGGTGGTCCGGTCGGTATCGGAGCCCTGCTGGTGCGCCGGGGGCTTTCACTGCCGCCCTACGGGCTGGGCGGCAAGCAGGAGGGTGGGATCCGTTCGGGGACTCAACCCACGGTGCTTGCGGTGGGCTTCGCAGCGGCCGCGCGCCAGACGGTCGACGGGCGGTCGCAGGAGAGCGAGCGGCTGGCCGGGCTGAAAGCGCAGATCGTCGCAGCTGCCCAGCAGATTCCCGGCGCCCGGCTGAACGGGACTGGACCGGCGTCTCCTGCGATCATCAATATCGGTTTCGCGGGCGCCTCTGCCGACGATGTCACGTTCTTGCTCGACCAGCAGCAGATCTGGTGCTCCACGGGCTCGGCGTGCCGGGCCGGCGTCCATGGCCCCAGTGAGGTGCTGCTGGCCATGGGACGAGATGACCGGGCCGCCCGCGAAGGGGTTCGCATCAGCCTCGGCTGGACGACGACGCAAGCCGATGTAGATCGGCTGATCGCCGAGCTGCCCGCTGCTGTCGCCGGGGCCCGCCGGGTGCCGCGCTGAGCGGCGGATTGCGACCGAACCTAGACTGGTTGAGGCGTAAAGCGAAGCAGCGAAGGAGATATCAGATGCGGGTGTTGTCGGCCATGTCGGGTGGCGTCGATTCGTCGGTTGCCACCGCGAGGCTGATCGCCGCCGGCCACCAGGTCACCGGTGTGCATCTGGCGTTGTCGCGCACCCCGCTCGCCCAGCGGGTCGGCTCGCGTGGGTGCTGTTCGCTGGCCGATGTGCATGACGCCCGCCGGGTTGCCGACAGGCTGGGTATCGATTTCTATGTCTGGGATTTTTCGGAGCGCTTCGCCGACGATGTGATCGGCGATTTTCTGGACGAGTACGCCGCCGGACGCACGCCCAACCCGTGCCTTCGGTGCAATGAGCGGATCAAGTTCGCGGCACTGCTCGCCAAGGGTCTTGCGCTGGGCTACGACGCGGTCGCCACCGGTCATTACGCCCGGCTGATCGACGGGGATCACGGGCTCGAGCTGTGGCGCTCGCGCGATCCGGGCAAGGATCAGTCCTATGTGCTGGGGGTGCTCGACCAGTACCAGCTCGCCCATTCGCTGTTCCCCCTGGGCGACTCACTGAAGTCACAGGTGCGTGCCGAGGCTGCCGGACTCGGCCTGGCGGTGGCCGACAAGCCCGACTCCAACGACATCTGCTTCATCCCCGATGGCAACACCGCAGGCTTCCTGGCCGAGAAGCTGGGGGATGCGCCCGGGGTCATCGTCGATGCCGACGGGCGCCGGCTCGGCGAGCATCAGGGCACGTTCCGCTACACCATCGGTCAGCGCAAGGGCCTGAACCTGGGTATCCCGGCCGCCGACGGACGCCCCCGTTACGTCATCGGGCTGGACCCCGCGTCCCGGCAGGTGACGGTCGGCTCCGCCGAGGACCTGGCGGTCGATGAACTGAGAGGTATCCGGCCGACCTGGACCGGTAGCGCCCCCCGTGGACGCTGGCGTGGCAAGGTGCAGGTCAGAGCTCACGGCGAGCCGCGTGATGGGTGGATCAGCATGGAGGACGAGCAGATCGTGATGCGTCTGGACGAGGGGTACCGAGGGGTGGCACCCGGCCAGTATGCGGTCTGCTACGACGGCGACCGGGTGATCGGCAGTTCGGTCATCAGTTCGGCCGTCCGCTCCGCCAACAGGGCGGCCTGATGATCATCACTGCGCTGGGCTCCATGCCCGGACGCGATTTCCGGGAGTCCACCCGGATCGTCGCCGATCTGCTGCCCGATCTGCTGGCCTGGCCCGAACTGCCCGCCAGGGACGCGTCCTCGGCGATGATCGGGCGAACCCTCGGGCTGCTCGAACAACCCTGCGAGTTGACCGCCGACGGCTGGCGATTGGCCGCCCGCGCCGATGCGGCGCAGCGGCGCGCCCAACGCTGGTGGAGCAGCGACCTGGACGACATCGAAGAACTCACCCAGGACTACGGCGGTGCGCTGAAGGTTGCGCTGGCCGGCCCCTGGACGCTGGCCACGTCGGTGCGGCTCGCTCATCCGACCATGACCCACGTTCTTGCCGACGAGGGGGCCTGCCGCGATCTCACGCAGGCGCTCGCCGAGGCGGTGGCGCAGCTGGCCTCCCGGCTGGTGGCGCGGTTGGGACGGCAGCTCATCGTCCAGCTCGACGAGCCGGTCATCGGGGCGGTGCTGGGCGGCACACTGCCGACCTTCTCGGGGCTGCACCGCTATCCAGTGCCCGACCGCGGCGTGGTGACCAGCAGCTGGCGCCAGATCGTCTCCGCGGTGCACGCCGTCGAGGGCGTCGACGGCGTCTGGATTCACAGCTGCGGCCAGGGTCTGCCGGTCGACATGGCGGGCAGGGCCGGGTTCACCGGGCTTTCGCTGGATGCTCGCTATCTCGGCACCGCGGAGCTGGACGCCTGTGGCAACTGGATCAGCGACGGAGGCACCCTTGCCCTGGGTATCGCCCGCACCGATGAGGTTCGGGTGCCCTCGGCCGACGAATTGACCACCGCGACGGTGCGCATCCTGCGGGCCTTCGAGATGCCGCCGGAGGTGCTCGGCCCCCAGGTCGTGCTGACCCCGGCCTGTGGACTGGCAGGCTGGCCGGTCGCGTCGGCCGCGCGGCTGCTGACCAATCTGCAGCAGGCCGGTGGGCTCGTCACCGAACAACTTGCCGGCTGACGCCCAGTACCATCGACACCATGCGGTTCAAGTCCATCGTGAACAGGCTGAGCGTCATCTTCAGCGACCTCAACCTCAACTCCGACATCCCGGTGCGGGTGCAGCCGAAGGTGGGCGAGTGGGGGCCGCAGCGCGTCCCGACCACCAAACAGAAGAAGCGTGTCCGCTTCACCGTCACCGGGATCTTCTCGGCGGTCGTGGTCGCGCTGTTCCTGCTGGGCAACTACTTCTACAAGATCCTGATGGGGATCACGGCCTGAGACCGGCCGGTCGGCGCGATGCGGCCGAGCTCACGAGAACCGCTGGAAGACCCCGGTGACGGCGAGCCCGACCACCACATAGCGGGTGATGAAGCCCAGCGTCATGAAGATCGAGAAGACGGCGAAGTTCGCCTTGGTGGTCGCCGCCAGGATCGTGGTGGGATAGTTCGGGGGTACGCTGACCGATCCGGACAAGAAGACGCCCAGCGGCCCCCAGCGCGGATGCTCGACCAGTGCGATTCCCCACCTCATCACACGAGACCAGCGGTAGCGCCAGGTTCCCGGTTGGGGTTCGGGACGCGACAGCAGCTTGCGATGCAGCACCGGCAGCCGCTTGGCCTGCCGGACGACCTGAAAGAGGATCATCTTGCCCACACCCTGGCCGAGCCCCAGGCAGATGCCCGCTTCGACCGGGCCGATGAGATGGGTGGCGATCGCGGCGACGACGAACGCCTCGCCGTTGATCACCGGGATGAGCGAGCCCAGTAGGCCGTAGCCGAACGCCAGTAGCAGTTGCCACCAGACATTGCTCATGCCACCAGCATGTCAGCTATTCGTCCGCAGGATGGGTTGGCGGGCCGGCCAGTCCGCCGTCGGCGACCGAACCCCTGGTGAGCCGGACGAGATGGTGCAGCCGGTAGAGCTCGGATTCGAGGAAGTCGGGTCCGCCGTGCCGGGCAGCCACCAGCAGACGGTCCTTGCCGGCAGGTATGACCGCCAGCGCGACCGAACCCCAGCCCGGCAGCCAGGCCTCCGACATCTCCGAGAAATGCTCGGTGGTGAACGGCTCGAGGGCGGCGATCTGATCGGCACCCAGCTGCGGCGCATTCTCGGTGCCCATCAAGATCTTCTGCTCCTGGACCCCGACCACCGCAGCCCACTGGGCATGGAAGACCTGGGGAACCCGCTCCAGCAAGACCTCGAGGGCGCGGTCGCGATTGTCGCCGATCTCGCTGGCAATGGCGACGTCCGACTCGATGCCATAGCCGTCGGGGTACCGGGAAAGCCACAGCACCTGCACACCTTCGAGTTGCAGGCAGGCCGACACGAGGTCCTCGGGCAGCGTGTCCGAGGACAACTGCAGCAGAAAATCGTCGATGACGGTCTGCGATGAAGCCTTGTCGACGACCTCGATCAGATGGATATCCGCACCCACCGACCCGATAGCGGTGGCCACCTGACCGAGAGCACCGGAGCGATCAGGCATCTGGATTCGAAGCAAGAACATGGTATCAGTCTGCCAACCGGCCAAACCGGCCACGAATCGGACGTGTTTCGATCACATGACATTGCATCTACTATGTTGCAGCGGAGCCACCAGGGCTTTCAGCTAGGAGGAACGGTCGGATGTCGACGGCCAGAAGCAGTTCTATCATTCGTCCGCTACCGATCTGGGCGGTCGCGCTGATCGCGACGCTGGGCAGCCTGCTGTTCGGCTACGACACCGGTGTGATCTCCGGCGCGCTGCCATTCATGGCTCATCCCGTCGACCAGGGCGGCCTCGGCCTGAGCGATGTCGCAGAGGGCATCATCACCGCTGCGCTGCCGATCGGTGCCGCCTTCGGTTCGGTCTTCGGCGGCAACCTGTCCGACCGTTACGGACGCCGCCGCATGCTGCTGTGGCTGGCGATCATCTTCTTCGTCGGCGCCGTCGGCGCCGCGTTGTCGCCGACCGTGCACTTCCTGGCGTTCTTCCGGGTCGTGCTGGGTCTGGCCGTGGGCGGTGCGTCCACGACCGTGCCCGTTTACCTGGCCGAGGTTTCACCGGCCGAGCGGCGCGGCTCGATCGTGGCGGTCGATCAGGTCATGATCGTCACCGGGCAGCTGCTGGCCTACACCAACAACGCGCTCATTGCGCACCTGTACGGCGAATCGTCGTCGTGGCGGTGGATGCTGCTGCTCGCCTCGATCCCAGCTATCGGCTTGTGGGTCGGCATGCGGTTGATGCCGGAATCGCCGCGCTGGTACGTCGCGCAGAACCGCGAGGCCGATGCTCGCCGCTCGCTGGAACGGGTCGCTGCGGAGCATGTCGACGCTCAGATCGATGAGATCCGCTCGACGATCGACAAGAGCGACTCGCAGGAATCTCTCGGCTGGGCCGCGCTGCGCCGGCCCTGGGTGCTGCGGATCGTGGTGATCGGTATGGGTTTGTCGGTGATCCAGCAGATCACCGGCGTGAACGCGATCATGTACTACGCGCCGCGCATTCTGGAATCGACGGGCATCGGGACCAACGCCGCACTGACCGCGACCATCGCCAACGGTGTCATCAGCGTGCTGGCGGCGCTGGTCGGCCTGCTGCTGGTGCGCCGGCTGCCGCGCAAGAAGCTGCTGGCCCTGGGCCAGTCGCTGATCATCTTCTCGCTGCTCGGCATCGGCGTGATCTCCCTTGTCACCGACGGGCAGGGAGCCACCTGGCTGGTGCTGGCGCTGATGCTGGTCTTCCTCACCGGCCAGCAGGGCGCGGTCTCCCCGGTGACCTGGGTGATGATCTCGGAGGTCTTCCCGCTGCGCATTCGCGGGCTGGGCGTCGGCCTGTCGGTGCTGGTGCAGTGGCTGGCCAATGCACTGATCACCTTCAGCTTCCCGGTGCTGCTCGGCCTGGTCGGTCTCGGCCCGGTCTTCATGACCTTCGCGGTGCTCAATGTGGTCGCCCTGGTGCTGGCCGCCCGGAAGCTGCCGGAAACCTCGAACCGGACCCTGGAGGAGATCGAGCAGCTGATGGCCGCCCGCGTGGAGATGCCTGCGGCCGAGGCGTCTTGAGCGCGACCGCGGGACGACGCTCTAAGATGTGTCGGTAGCCGGCGACCACCCGGGCCGCCCGGCCGCCACCAGACGGTGGTGCTGACCGAACAACAGGAGTGCTCGTGGCTTTGACCGCGCAGGACGTCGCGAGGCTGGCCGATCTGGCCCGCATCGAACTGACTGAGGAGGAACTGGCCCGGCTGGCTCCGCAACTGGATGTGATTCTGACCTCGGTGGCCAGTGTTGCCGAGGTCGCTGAGGCGGACGTGCCACCGATGTCGCATGCAGTACCTCTGGTCAACGTCTTCCGGGAGGACCAGGTGCGTCCGAGTTTCCCGGCCTCTGCCATGCTGGCGGCAGCGCCGGCCGTCGAGGACGGTCAGTTCCGCGTCCCGCGCATCTTGGATCTGGAGCAGTGATGGCGTCCACGATCACCCAGACCGCAGCCGAACTCGGCCGCCGGATCGCCGCCGGGGAACAAAGCTCCGAAGAGATCACCCGCGAGTGTCTTGATCGCATCGAACAGGTGGACGCCGACGTTCACGCCTTCTTGGCCGTCGATGCCGAGCGCGCCCTGCAACAGGCACGCGCGGTGGACGCCAGGATCGCGGCCGGCGAGAAGCTGGGCCCCCTGGCAGGAGTGCCGATCGGGGTCAAAGACCTCTTCTGCTATCAGGGGCTGCCCACGACGGCCGGCTCGCGCATTCTGCAGGGCTGGATTCCGCCGTACAACGCCACGGTCGTCGACCGGCTGCTTGCCGCCGGCCTGGTGATCCTCGGCAAGACGAATCTGGACGAGTTCGCGATGGGTTCCTCGACCGAGACCTCCGCCTACGGTCCGACCCGCAATCCGTGGGATCTGGAGCGGATCCCGGGTGGCTCGGGCGGCGGTTCGGCGGCGTGCCTGGCGGCCTTCGAGGCTCCGCTGGCGATCGGCACCGATACCGGCGGTTCGATCCGCCAGCCGGCCTCGATCACCGGAACGGTCGGCGTCAAGCCCACCTATGGCGGCGTCTCCCGCTACGGCGTGATCGCGATGGCCTCGTCGCTCGACCAGCCCGGACCGTGCGCTCGTACCGTGCTCGACGCGGCGCTGCTGCACGAGGTCATGGGCGGCCACGACCCTGCGGATTCCACCTCGATCAATGCGCCGCTGCCGGGCATGGCGGCCGCGGCCCGCAAGGCCGATGTCAAGGGCCTGCGCATCGGCGTCGTCCGCGAGCTCGGTGGTGAAGGATATGCGCCTGGGGTGGAGCAGCGCTTCTCCGAGGCTGTCGACCTGCTGTCGAGTCTGGGCGCCGAGATCGTCGAGGTCAGCTGCCCGCATTTCGTGCACGCGCTGGCCGCCTACTACCTGATCATGCCCGCCGAAGTGTCCTCCAATCTGTCGCGCTACGACGGCATGCGGTACGGCCTGCGGGCCGGGGACGACGGGTCGGCGTCCACCGAACAGGTGATGCGGCTGAGCCGCGCCGCCGGATTCGGCGACGAGGCGAAGCGGCGCATCATCATCGGTACCTATGCGCTGTCGGCCGGCTACTACGACGCCTACTACGGGTCGGCGCAGAAAGTGCGCACCCTGATCGCGCGGGACTTCACGTCCGCCTTCGAGCAGTGCGACGTGCTCGTCTCACCGACGGCGCCCACCACCGCATTCAAGATCGGTGAGCGGCTCAACGACCCGGTGGCGATGTACAAGTCGGATCTGTGCACCATTCCGGCCAACCTGGGAGGCATCAGCGCGGCGAGCTTCCCGATCGGGCTGGCTCCCGGCGACGGGCTGCCGGTTGGCCTTCAGACGATGGCTCCAGCGATGGCCGACGATCGCTGCTATCTGGTGGGCGGTGCCCTGGAGGCAGCGCTGAACGACCGATGGGGCGGCCCATTGCTTTCCCGGATTCCCGACATTGGGCAGCGGGCGGCTCACCAGGAGGATGCGCGATGAGTGTGTACGCCAGCGATGAGCTGATGGACTACGACCAGGCGCTGGAGCGCTTCGATGTGGTGCTCGGCCTCGAAGTGCACGTCGAACTCAGCACCGCGTCCAAGATGTGGTGCGGCTGCACGACCGAGTTCGGCGGCGAGCCGAACACCCACACCTGTCCGGTCTGCCTGGGGCTGCCCGGCTCGCTGCCGGTGGTCAACAAGAAGGCGATCGAATCGGCGATCCGGATCGGGCTCAGCCTGGGCTGCGATATCGCCGGCTGGAGCCGGTTCGCCCGCAAGAACTACTTCTATCCCGACATGCCCAAGGACTACCAGGTCTCCCAGTACGACGAGCCGCTGTGCGTCGACGGCGAGGTCACCGTCGAGGTCGACGGCCAGGAGTACGTGATCCCGATCGAGCGGGTGCACATGGAAGAGGACGCCGGCAAGAACACCCACGTCGGTGGCGCGGGACGTATCCAGGGCGCCGGTCACTCGCTGGTCGACTACAACCGCGCTGGGGTCCCGCTGATGGAGATCGTCACCCGGCCGGTCCTCGGCACCGGGACGAAGGGTCCCGAAGTGGCGCGGGCGTACATGGAGTACCTACGCGAGATGATGCGCGCGCTGGGGGTTTCGGAAGCGAAGATGGAACGCGGCAATATGCGCTGCGACGCCAACATCTCGCTCATGCCGAAGGGCTCGACCCGGCTGGGCACCCGCACCGAGACGAAGAATGTGAACTCGCTGAAGTCGGTCGAGGGCGCGCTGCGCTACGAAATCTGCCGGCAGGCCGCGGTGCTGGCGGCCGGTGGCCGCGTGCACCAGGAAACCCGGATGTGGAATGAGGGTGGCTACACCACCGCCGGACGCTCGAAGGAACAGGCGGAGGACTACCGGTATTTCCCGGAGCCCGATCTGGTCCCGGTGGCGCCCAGCCGTGAATGGGTGGAAGAATTGCGCGCCACCCTGCCCGAGCCGCCGGCCCAGCGCCGGGCCCGGCTGCAGGCCGAATGGGGCTTCACCGACCTCGAGATGCGCGATATCAACGGCGTCGAAGGCGCGCTGGACCTCATCGGGGCCACCGTCGAAGCGGGTGCTCCGGCAGCGGCAGCCCGCAAGTGGTGGGTCAGCGAGCTGGCTCGCCGCGCGAACGAGGCGGGGGTGGCGCTGGACGAGATGGGTATGGCGCCCACCCAGGTCGCCGCGTTGCAGGCGCTGGTGGACGACGGCACCCTGACCGACAAGCTGGCCCGCCAGGTGATCGACGGTGTGCTGGCCGGTGAGGGTGAGCCGGCCGAGGTGGTGGCTGCCCGCGGGCTGGCCGTGGTGAGCGATGACGGGGCACTGTCTGCTGCGGTCGATGCCGCGATTGCGGCCAATCCCGCCGTGGCACAGAAGATCCGCGACGGCAAGGTGCAGGCCGCCGGCGCGCTGATCGGCGCGGTCATGAAGGCCATGAGGGGCCAGGCGGACGCCGCGCGTGTCCGCGAACTGATTCTCGACAAGCTCGGCTGATCCCGGGCCGTCCGGCAGCGCAACGAGGATGGATGTCCGGCGAGTGCTCGAGCAGCGGTTGGCCACCCAGCATCTGACGGGAGCGGCCAGCACCGTTGCGGGCTACGTGAGCGAGGCCCTGGCCGTGCAGTCCCAGGATCCGGGGACAGCTCGCTGGTCGATCGGCATGCGCACCGGGCTGGACGATGCAGGGGTCCGGGCGTCGATCGACGCCGGGGTGATCGTCCGGGCCCATGTGCTGCGTCCGACCTGGCATTACGTCCATCGCGACGACCTGCGCTGGTTGCAGCGGCTGACCGGCGAGAAGGTGGCGTCCTCGATGCCGGCCAGGCATCGACAGCTCGGCGTGGACCACGATCTGGTGGATCGCGGGTTCGAGGTTCTGCAGCGCGAGCTCGCGGGCCGCAATCACCTCACCCGCAAGCAGCTGGCACCGCTGTTGCCGGCCACCGGGGCTCCGCACGGGCAGGTGGTGGGCCATCTGCTGATGCTGGCCGAACTGCGCGGGCTGATCTGTTCCGGGCCGCTGGTCGGTACCGAGCACAGCTACGCCCTGGTGGACGAGGTCCTCGAGCCTGATCGGGCGCAATTCGACGCGCAGGATGCCACCCGCGAGCTCGTCCGGCGATTCTTCACCTGGCATGGTCCGGCGAGCGTTCGTGATCTGGCGCGCTGGTGCACGCTGACACTCGGCCAGATCCGCGCGGTGATCGGAGACCTCGGATTGACCTCGATCAGCGTCGATGAGACCGAGCTGTGGTACGCGCCCGAGCGGGCCGCTGACGGTGCCGGGTGGGACGACGGCAGCGGCAGGGCATTTCTGCTGCCCACCTTCGACGAGGTCTTCCTGAGCTACCTCAAGCCGAACTTCCCGCGCAGTCGCGGGCACCCGGCTGGGGACGCCCGAGTGCAGTTCAGCGAGGCCGGGGGAGGCCTGGTGGTGATCGATGCCACCGATGCCGGCACCTGGAAGAGGAGCCTGACCAAGGCAAGAGCGAGCGTCCGGCTGAACATCGATGGCGACCTGGACCCCGAGGCCTACCGGCTGGTGGCCGATGAGACAGACCGTCTGACGGCATTCACCGGCAGCTGAGGTCGCTCGGTCCGGGCCGATCAGGCGAAGCCGAAGACCGGGGGAACGACCAGCACGACGAATCCCGCCCAGATCAGGTAGGCGGGCAGGAAGCGGGTCTGCCAGCCGCACAGCTGGGCGAACGGACGCCGGCCGGCACAAAAACCGCCGCCGAGCACGGCCGACCAGGCCAACTGGACCAGCAACAAGACGTTGAGTCCGAGCGCCACCACCTTGTTGGGGCTGGCCCCGAACTCCGCGATGCGGCTCGCCATCGCGGTCATGGCCACCGCGTCAACCGCAAGCGCCGCGACGAGCACTGCGACCAGCAGGCCGTCGAAGAACTGCGGTGGTGCCAACGGGTCGCGGGCCGAGATGGAGTAGAGCAGCAGGCACAGCACGAGCAGCAGGATCGCGTCCATCACGATGAGCAGTGTCCGGTCGGCTTCGACGAGGCTACCGGCACGGATCAGCGCAACCAGGCAGGCCACCAGCATCATGAGGGTGAGCGGCGTGAAGACCTTGGTCAGTACCGGCGCGATATTCTCCACGACGTTCTGTTTGGCTTCGACCAGCCAGCCCGCGACGACCAGCGCGCCGGGGACCGCCAAGGGCAGCAGCCAGTCCGCCATGACGGACTCGATGACCCCGGACGGCACCTCGGCCAGTCCGAACACCGTCGCCAGCAAGCCCAGCAGCACTCCACCGCCGAGCGCCAGCAGGGTGAAGTAGATCGCGAGTTCACCGCTGAAGCGGACGAAGTCCATCCGGCGATCCTGCGATCGCCATCGGCCCCCGACATAGACCAGGCCGACCGCACCCCACGCGACGACCGGCGTGTGCAAGGCGGCGATGATCATCGTCGATCCGCCGGCATCGAAGGGGTAGACATTGATTGCGATGGCCGGCACGACGAAGATCGCCGCAGTGACCGCGATCGCCGGCCCCGACAAGCGGCGCTTCCAGCCGAGGTAGCCGGCCACGAACGGCAGGACGATCAGTGCTGCATTGAGGGCGAAGGATGTCGCGCTGAGCAGCTGAAGGCCGGCCTTCGTCGCCAGGCCGGCCGCCATGGCCACGACCAACATGACGGCCAGTTCGCGGCTGGTGCGGGTGCTCCCGGCAGGGGAGGAGGAGACCAGCACGAGTTGCTTCCAGAGCCGATCGGAGTGTTCCCGGGCGAACTCCTGCGAGACCGCGTCCAGGCTGCCCATGCGCTTGACCGCGACCAGGAACGACTCCTCGTCGTCCAGGCCGGCAGCGCTCAACTCATCGATTCGTTCGCGTAGGTGATCTTCCATCTCGTCGACGTCGGCCGCCGAGATAGCTTCGCGGCGCCGTACGTAGCGGCGCCACTGCGCGATCTGGGCCTCGAGGCCTTCATGCGGGTCGGGCTGAAGCTCGTCGACGGTCATGCCCACTCCTCGATGATGCGGTCCGGCTGCTGGGTGCTGCGCCAGACCTGTGCCAAAGCGTCTGCGACAACGGTCCACTGCTCCTGGCGTTCGACGAGTGCGGCTCGTCCGGCGGAGGTGATGGCGTAATGCTTGCGTTTGCGTCCGATATCGGAAGTGCCCCACGACGACTCGACTAGGCCGAGGCGCTCGAGCCGGTGCAGCAGGGGATAGAGCATGCCGTCGGTCCAGTGCATCTGACCTCCGGACAGTTCATTGACCCGTTTGAGGATCGCGTAGCCGTATGATTCGCCGTCGGCGAGTATTCCCAGGACGAGCGGCGTCGCCGAGGCGGCCACCAGGTCCTTGTCGATATGCATAGCGCCCCTATCCCTAGGTCCTCTATGTATGGCACTCTACTCCATCTGAATGACCACGAAGACAGCGCCGTTGGGCAGCCGCCGGCGAATGCGGAACAATAGGCCATATGTCCGAGTCGATTCCTCCGCTTTCGCCTGATATCGCTGCCAGGCTCACCCGCAACGCTCAGGGTCTCGTGCCGGCGATAGTGCAGGACGCCACCAGCGGACGGGTGCTGATGATGGCCTGGATGAACGACGATTCGCTCGCGCTCACTCTGGACACCCGCCAGGCCACCTACTGGTCGCGCAGCCGCGGCGAGCTGTGGCGCAAGGGTGCTACCAGCGGCCACACCCAACGGGTGCGCGAGGTATCCATCGACTGCGACGGTGACACCCTGCTGCTGGTCGTCGACCAGACCGGCCCCGCCTGTCACACCGGGGCGGAAAGCTGCTTCGACGCGGGCGGCGTACTGCTCGCCGACGACCCGGACGAAGCCCGCTCCACCGAGGACGATGCGTAATGATCGACGAGGCACAGATCCATCCCAGCCTTGATGAGTTCGTGGCTGCTGCCGACCGCCGAGTCATCAGCGTCTACGTCCGGCTGTTCGCCGACGACATCACCCCGGTCGGCGCCTTCCAGCAGTTGTGCGATCATCGGCCGGGCACCTTCTTGTTCGAGTCCGCGGAGCAGGGCACCTGGTCGCGCTGGTCATTCATCGGCGTGAACAATGTCGCCACCCTGATCGGAGACCGCGGCGAGTCGACCTGGACGCTGAACCGCCCGATCGCCGGGCTGCCGCAAACCGGACGCCCGCTGGACGTGCTGGACCAGGCCCTGCGTCTGCTGCACACTCCGCGCGATCCCGAGTTGCCGCCGTTCACCTCGGGAATGGTCGGCTATCTCGCCTACGACCTCATTCGTGAACGAGAGCGCATCCCCGACAGCAATCCCGATGACATCGGGGTGCCGGAGATGGTCATGATGGCCGCCGGCGATCTGGCGGTCCTCGATCATCACACCGGTGAGATCTGGCTGATCGCCAATGCTATCAATTTCGACGCGTCCTCACAGCGGGCCGCGCTGGCCTGGCACGACGCCGTTGCTCGCATCCAGCAGATGGCCGCCCGGCTCGCCGAACCGCACCGCAGCATGGTCGCCATCCGCACCGACGCAGCGCCCGCCGTGGTCCGACGCCAACGCAGCCACGAAGAGTTCGTCGAGATGGTTGAGACGGCGAAGGAGCACATCCGGGCCGGCGACATCTTCCAGGTGGTACCCAGCCAGCGTTTCGAGATCGACACGGACGCCGATGCCCTGGCCATCTACCGAGAACTGCGGCAGGCCAATCCCAGTCCCTATCTGTACCTGCTGCAACTCGAGCGCGACGGCAAGCAGTTCGCACTGGTGGGTTCCAGCCCCGAGGCACTGGTTACCGTCAAGTCCGGCCTGGCCACCACGCGTCCGATCGCGGGCACCCGGCCCCGGGGTGCCGACCCGGCGGCGGATCTGGGGCTGGAACGCGAGCTGCTGGCCGACGAGAAGGAACGCGCCGAACACCTGATGCTGGTGGATCTGGGCCGCAACGATCTGGGCAGGGTCTGCGAACCGGGCACCGTCGAGGTCACCGAGTTCATGCAGGTGCACCGCTACAGCCATGTCATGCACCTCGAAGCCAGCGTCAGCGGACGCATCAAGCCCGGCCACAGCGCCCTGGACGTCACCATGTCCTGTTTTCCGGCGGGCACCTTGTCGGGTGCCCCCAAGGTGCGCGCGATGCAGATCATCGACGAACTGGAGACAACCCGCCGCGGACCCTACGGGGGAGTGGTCGGCTACTTCGATTTCGCCGGCGATTCGGATGCTGCGATTGCGATCCGCACCGCTGTGATCAGCGACGGAATTGCCTATGTGCAAGCCGGCGCGGGGATCGTGGCGGACTCGGTGCCCGACAGCGAGGACCGCGAGACCCAGAACAAGGCAGCCGCCGTTCTCGGTGCGGTCTCGCGCGCGGGCAGACACGAGACCCTGTCGGTGAGTGCGGGTAGCGTCGATGACCGGGAACAGGAGGATGCATGAGCACCGTGCTCGACCAGATCATCGCCGGCGTCCGCGACGACCTGGCGGACCGCCAGTCGCAGACCCCGCTCGATCAGGTGATCGCGCAGATCGAGACCGCACCGGCAGTCCGCGATCCGATGCCGGCATTTCGTGCACCGCAACTGTCGATCATCTGCGAGGTCAAACGATCCAGCCCGTCCAAGGGGTCACTCGCCGAGATCTCCGACCCGGCAGAACTCGCGCTCGCCTATGCCGGGGGTGGTGCGGCGGCGATCTCGGTCCTGACCGAGCAGCGTCGCTTCGGCGGCTCGCTGGCCGATCTGGATCTGGTGCGGTGGCGGGTCGATCAGCCGATCCTTCGCAAGGACTTCACCGTCGAGCCGTACCAGATCTACGAAGCGCGTGCCCACGGCGCAGATCTCATTCTGCTGATCGTGGCAGCCCTCGATGACAAGCAGCTCAGCCGGCTCCATCAGCTGACGACCGAACTCGGCATGACCGCCCTGGTCGAGGTGCACACTCCTGAAGAAGCGCGGCGGGCGGTGGCTCTGGGTGCTGAGCTGATCGGCGTCAACAACCGGAACCTCAAGACCCTCGACGTGGATCTGTCGATGTTCGAGCGCATCGCCGGGGCCATCCCCGACGGCGTGGTCAAGGTCGCCGAATCAGGAATCAAGTCCCCCGCGCATGCAGCGCGCGTCAGCGCTGCCGGCGCCCACGCCATTCTGGTCGGCGAAGCGCTGGTCACCGACGCCCACCCCGGGGCGGCGATCGCTGCGATGATCGCCGCCGGTTCCATCAACTCTCAGGAATAACGATGAAGCTCTCTGATTTCCCCGACATGCGCGGTCACTTCGATGCCTTCGGGGGCAGGTTCGTCCCCGAGGCGCTGATCCCAGCGCTGCAAGAGTTGGACGCCGAGTTCGAGCAGGCCCAACACGATCCGGCGTTCGGCGAGGAGTTGCGCGACCTGCAGGTCAACTACGCCGGACGCCCGAGCCCGCTCACCGAGGCCAAGCGTTTCAGCGAGTACTGCGGCGGCGCCCAGATGCTGCTCAAGCGCGAGGATCTCAACCACACCGGTTCGCACAAGATCAACAATGTCCTGGGTCAGGGACTGCTGACCCGCCGAATGGGCAAGACCCGGGTGATCGCCGAGACCGGTGCCGGTCAGCATGGCGTGGCGACCGCCACCGTCGCAGCGCTGTTCGGTATGGAGTGCCGCATCTACATGGGCGAGGTGGACACCCAGCGTCAGGCGCTCAACGTGGCCCGCATGCAGCTGCTCGGCGCCGAGGTGGTTTCGGTGGCAGCCGGAAGCCGCACCCTCAAGGATGCGATGAACGAGGCCATGCGGGATTGGGTGACCAATGTCGACAACACCCACTACCTGATCGGATCGGCCTCGGGCCCGCATCCGTTCCCCAAGATCGTCCGCGAGTTCCAGCGGATCATCTCCACCGAGACCCGCGCCACGATGCTGGAGCGCTACGGCCGGCTGCCCGATGCGGTTTGCGCCTGCGTCGGTGGGGGATCGAATGCCATCGGTATGTTCGCCGATTTCATCGACGATCCCGAGGTCGGGCTGTACGGCTTCGAAGCCGGCGGCGAGGGAGTCGAGACCGGACATCATGCCGCATCCATCACCGGCGGCTCGGTCGGCGTGCTGCACGGCACCCGCACCTTCGTGCTCCAGGACGACGATGGCCAGACCATCGAATCGCACTCCATTTCGGCAGGACTCGACTATCCGGGCGTCGGCCCACAGCATGCACAGCTGGCCAAATCCGGGCGTGCCCATTACGAGCCGGTCACCGATGCCGAAGCGATGGACGCGTTCCAGCTGCTCTGCCGCACCGAGGGCATCATGCCGGCCATCGAATCCGCACACGCGGTCGCCGGGGCCCGCAGGCTCGCATTGCGGCTGACCGAGCAGGATCCGCAGACCAGACCGGTGATCGTGGTCAACATCTCCGGTCGCGGCGACAAGGACGTGGACACCGCGATGAAGTATTTCGGCATCCGCGGTGAGGCCGATCATTCGACGGGAGCCCTGAAGTGAACACAGCTGGTACGAACGTGCTCGATGCCCGGCTCGGCATCTCGGGTCAGGTACTGAAGGCCGCCAAGGACGAAGGGCGCTCCGCTTTGGTCGGCTACCTGCCGGTCGGCTACCCGACCGTGCCCGGTTCGCTTGCGGCCATGCGCGCCCTGGTGGAAGGCACCGACGGCGTGGGCGTCGACCTGGTCGAGATCGGCATGCCCTATTCGGACCCGATGATGGACGGGCTGGTCATCCAGCACGCCACCACCAAGGCTCTCGAACGCGGAGTGCACACCCACGATCTGTTCACCGCGGTGGAGACCGTCGCCGCAGCCGGCGCCACCCCGATGGTGATGATCTACTGGAATCTGGTCTACCGCTATGGGGTGGAGGCCTTCGCACGCGATCTGGCCGCCGCCGGAGGTGCGGGACTGATCACCCCCGATCTGACTCCCGACGAGGCCGGGGAGTGGGTGGCGGCTTCGGACGCCCACGGGCTGGACCGGATCTTCCTCATCGCGCCGAGTTCGTCGGATGAGCGCATCACCACGACGATGGGCGCCTGCCGCGGCTGGGTCTACGCGACGTCGGTGATGGGAGTCACCGGAGCACGTGCTCAGACCTCGTCGGCCGCCCCGGTCATCGTCGAGCGTGCCCGGGCCGCCGATCCCAGCCTTCCGGTGGGCGTTGGCCTCGGAGTGTCGAACAGCGACCAAGCGGCCGAAGTCGGCGCCTACGCCGACGCGGTCATCGTCGGCTCGGCGCTGGTCAGCTGCCTCATCTCCGCCGAAGAGGCGGGCAACGACGACCTTCGTCCGCTGCGCGAGAAGGTCGCCGATCTGGCGGCCGGAGTGCGTCGGACCGGCCGATGATTTCGCTGGAGATTCCAGCACCGCCGATCAGCGGATTCTCGCTGGGCGGTCTGGTGATTCACTTCTACGCGATCTGCGTGCTGGCCGGGATCGTGGTGGCCGCTTGGCTGAGCCGCAAACGCTTCGCCGCACGCGGGGGCGACACCGATCGCTTCGATTCGGCGGTCTTCATCATCGTGATCGCCGGCATAATCGGCGCCCGGCTGTATCACGTGATCACTGACTATCAGCTCTATTTCGGTCCCGGACGCAATCCCTGGCAGGCCCTGAACATCCGCAACGGTGGGCTGGGGATCTGGGGTGGAGTGATGGTCGGCGCGCTGGCCGCCTGGCTGGTCTGCCGCCGCTACCGGCTCGACTTCCCGGCCTTCGCCGACACACTGGCTCCGGGGTTGCTGTTCGCGCAGGCGATCGGCAGGCTCGGCAACTGGTTCAACCAGGAGCTGTTCGGGCGTCCCACCGATCTGCCGTGGGGGCTCTACGTCGATCCGCAGTACCGGCCGGTCGGCTACGAGTCCTACGACACCTTTCAACCCACCTTCGCCTACGAGATGGTCTGGAACACCATCGGCGGTTTCGTCCTGCTGTGGGCCGAGAGTCGTTTCAAGCTCGGCCGGGGTAAACTTTTTAGTTGCTATGTCCTGTGGTACACGTTCGGGCGCTTCTTCATCGAGGCCGTCCGCATCGACCCGGTGAATCATGTCGGCGGCTGGCGGGTCAACAGCTACGTCTCGGTGATCTGCTTTGTCGGTGCGCTGGTCTTGTTGATCTGGCAGTTGCGCAAACGGCCCGGTGTCATGTTGTGGCCCTTCGGTTTCCCCGCCGCGGGCGCAGGATTGGCACCGGCTCGACCACGCGCTGAAAAGAGTCTGTAACACATTGAAAACAACCTGTAACACATCCGGGTTACTCTTCAGGACTGGACCGTGTCTACCGGGCGGCGCCCAGACAGGAGTGCAGATGACTTCGACAAGTTCGGTACCCAGCAGGCAGGGGCTCTACGATCCCAGCTACGAGCACGACGCGTGCGGCGTAGCCTTCGTTGCCAAGCTCGACGGCAAGCCCACCCATGAGCTGGTTCTGGACGGCCTGACGGCTCTGGCCAATCTCGACCACCGCGGCGCGACCGGCGCCGACGCGGCGGCCGGTGACGGCGCGGGTATTCTCGTCCAGATTCCGGACGCTTTCCTGCGCGAACGAGTCGATTTCATGCTGCCCCCGGTGGGGGAGTACGCGGTGGGTATGGCCTACCTGCCCACCGACGAAGCCGAACGCGAGATGGCGATGATCTCGATCGAGAAGATCGCCCTCGAGGAACGCCTCAAGGTACACGGCTGGCGTGAGGTGCCGGTGCGCACCGAGACGCTCAGCCCGATCTCGTTGGGCGTCATGCCGCACATGATGTTGCTGTTCGTCAGCGACCGCAAACACGCCAGCGGCATCGATCTCGACCGGCTGGTCTTCCCGTTGCGCCGCCGGGCACGTTTCGAGGCGGGCATCTATTTCTCGTCGCTGTCGGCCCGCACGCTGGTCTACAAGGGTATGCTGACGACCTCTCAGCTGTCCGAGGTCTACCCCGATCTGACCGACGAGAGCTTCACCTCGGCCATCGCGCTGGTGCATTCGCGCTTCTCGACGAACACGTTCCCGTCGTGGCCGCTGGCTCACCCGTACCGGATGATCGCGCACAACGGCGAGATCAACACCGTCAAGGGCAACCGCAACTGGATGCGCGCCCGCGAATCGCTGCTGGCCAGCGATCTGATTCCCGGCGATCTGGACCGGCTGTTCCCGATCTGTGAGCCCGGTGATTCCGACTCTGCGTCCTTCGATCAGGTGCTGGAGTTGCTGCATCTGGGCGGACGCTCGCTGCCGCATGCCGTGATGATGATGGTGCCCGAAGCGTGGCAGCACAACGACGACCTCCCGCAGGCTCACCGCGACTTCTTCGACTACCACGCCTGCTTGATGGAGCCGTGGGACGGCCCGGCATGTATCAGCTTCACCGACGGCACCTTGATCGGGGCGACGCTGGACCGCAACGGGCTTCGTCCGGCTCGCTACTGGGTGACCGACGACCGGGTGATCTTCGCGTCCGAAGCCGGCGTGCTCGATGTGCCGGCCGCACAGGTTCGCGAGAAGGGACGCCTGACGCCGGGCCGGATGCTGCTGGTCGACCTGGCCAGCCACCGGCTGATCGACGATCAGGAGATCAAGGACCAGTTGGCTGCCGAGCACCCCTACGGTGAATGGCTGAAGCAGGGCCGGGTCTTCTTGAACGATCTGCCCGAGCGTACCCACATCGTGCACGGTTCGAGTTCGGTGGCGCGCCGCCAGCAGGTCTTCGGCTACTCGCACGAAGAGCTCGCCATGATCATCGCGCCGATGGCCAACACGGGCGCCGAACCGATCGGCTCGATGGGCTCCGACACTCCGCTGCCGGTGCTGTCGGACAAGCCGCGCTCGCTGTTCGACTACTTCAGCCAGCTCTTCGCTCAGGTCACCAACCCGCCGCTGGACGCCATCCGCGAGGAATTGGTCACCTCGCTCGAGGTGCGCACCGGTCCGCAGGGCAATCTGCTGTCGCCGGGGCCCGAATCGGCCAACCAGCTGGTCATCAGCTCCCCGGTGATCGACTCGGAGCAGCTGTCGAAGATCGTTCACCTGGCCGAGCGCGCCGACAACCCGAACGGGCTGACCAGGGTCATCACCTGCCTCTACGATGCCGCCGGCGGCCCCGAGGCGCTGCGTGATCGCTTGGCCGAGATGCGTGACGAGATCACCGCGGCCATCGAGGACGGCGCGCTGTACATCGTGCTCAGCGACCGGCATTCCAACGATTCGCGGGCTCCGATTCCGTCCCTGCTGTCCACGGCGAACATGCATCACCACCTGGTGCGGCTGAAGATGCGCGCCAATATCGGCATGATCGTCGAGGCCGGTGATGTGCGGGAGGTGCATCATCTTGCCCTGCTGGTCGGCTACGGCGCGGCGGCGGTCAACCCTTACCTGCTTTTCGAGAGCGCCGAAGATCTGGCTCGCCGCGAGCTGCTGGTGACGGTGCCACCTGAAAAGGCCATTCACAACGTGATCAGTGCGCTCGAGCACGGCCTGCTCAAGGTGATGAGCAAGATGGGCGTGTCCACGATGGCGTCCTACGGCGGCGCGGAGATCTTCGAGGCCGTCGGCCTCAACAGTGAGTTCATGGCGGAGTTCTTCCCCGGCACGAGTTCGCGGGTCGAGGGCATCGGCTTGGACGAACTGGCTCACGATATCGCCGAGCATCACCGCAACGCCTACCCGGCGACCAATGCGCTGCCGCACCGCACCCTGATCACCGGTGGCCAGTACAAGTGGCGTCGCGAGGGCGAACAGCATCTGTTCGATCCGGAAAGCGTCTTCCGCTTGCAGTACGCCACCCGGACCGGACGCTATGACGTGTTCAAGCGCTACACCGCGCGGGTCGACGACCGGTCGTCGCGGCTCATGACGTTGCGTGCCTTGCTGGAGCTGAAGCCCGCTGCCACGCCGATCGATATCGATGAGGTCGAGCCGGTCTCGTCCATCGTGAAGCGGTTCAGCACCGGCGCGATGAGTTACGGCTCGATCAGCCTGGAGGCTCACCAGACGCTCGCCATCGCGATGAACCGGCTGGGCGCTCGCTCGAACACCGGTGAGGGTGGCGAGGATCCCGAGAGGTTGCACGATCCGGAGCGCTGCTCCGCGATCAAGCAGGTGGCCTCCGGTCGCTTCGGCGTGACCTCGGAGTACCTGAGCTATGCCCGAGATCTGCAGATCAAGATGGCGCAGGGTGCCAAGCCGGGCGAGGGCGGTCAGCTGCCCGGCCCGAAGGTGTACCCGTGGATCGCGAGGACCCGGCATTCGACACCTGGTATCGGCCTGATCAGCCCGCCGCCGCACCACGACATCTACTCGATCGAGGATCTCAAGCAGTTGATCCACGACCTCAAGTGCGCCAATCCGTCGGCTCGGGTGCACGTCAAGCTGGTCTCCGAGATCGGTGTGGGCACGGTCGCCGCCGGCGTCAGCAAGGCGAAGGCCGATGTGGTGCTGATCTCCGGCCACGACGGTGGTACCGGTGCGGCTCCGTTGACCTCGATCAAGCATGCGGGCGGCCCGTGGGAGCTCGGCTTGGCCGAGACCCAGCAGACCCTGCTGCTCAATGGCCTGCGCGACCGCATTGTGGTGCAGTGCGATGGTCAGTTGAAGACCGGACGCGATGTCATCATCGCGGCGCTGTTGGGAGCCGAGGAGTTCGGTTTCGCGACGACCGCCCTGGTCACCTCGGGATGCATCCTGATGCGCGTCTGCCACAAGGACACTTGCCCGGTGGGCGTGGCGACCCAGAACCCGGAACTGCGCGCGAAGTTCGCCGGCAAGCCCGAGTACGTCGTCAACTTCATGGAGTTCATCGCCCAGGAGGTGCGCGAATACCTGGCGCTGCTCGGCTTCCGCACGCTCGAAGAGGCAGTCGGACGAGTCGACATGCTGGAAACCCGGGCAGCCGTCGGCCACTACAAGGCGCGGGGCTTGGATCTGTCGCCGGTGCTCCACCAGGTGGTGGTTCCCGAGGGAACCGTTCGTCACCAGGTCATCGAGCAAGATCACGAACTTGATCAGGCTCTGGACGTGGAGATGATCAAGATCGCCGCGCCCGCCCTGGAATCTGGCGAGCCGGTGGTCGGTATCCTGCCGATCCGCAATGTCGATCGCACCGTCGGCACCATCTTGGGCCACGAGGTCACGATGGCCACCGAAGGCAAGGGCCTGCCGGACGACACGATCCGCTTCGAGTTCGTCGGCACCGCCGGCCAGAGCTTCGGAGCCTTCCTGCCCAAGGGCATCAGCCTGCTGCTGACCGGTGATGCCAACGATTACCTCGGCAAGGGGCTATCGGGCGGGCACATCGCCGCGCGGTGCGATCCTGCGTCCACCTTCGACGCCAGCACCCAGATCATCGCCGGCAATGTCATCGGCTACGGCGCTACCTCGGGCGAGATCTTGCTGAATGGTGTTGTGGGGGAGCGGTTCTGCGTCCGTAACTCAGGTGCGACCGCCGTGGTCGAAGGCGTCGGTGATCACGGCTGCGAGTACATGACCGGCGGCGAGGCGCTCATCATCGGTCCGACCGGACGCAACCTGGCAGCCGGCATGTCGGGAGGCATCGCCTGGGTGCTGGACATGCGTCCCGAGGTGCTGAACACCGAGTATGTCGATGCGGTCCCGATGACCGATGCCGACGTCCGGCGTGTCACCGAGCTGTTGAAGACTCATCACGAGGTCACCGGCTCGACGCGGGCGGCCGAGTTGCTGGCTCTGCCACGCGACGTGCTCGCCAGTCGCTTCACCAAGCTGGAACCACGTGATTTCGCGCGAGTGATGCGCGCCCAGGCCGAGGCGAAAGCCAATGGCCTTCCCCAGACCGAAGTGACCGAGATCATGATGGAGGCTGCTCGTGGCTGATCCGACGGGATTCATGACCACTCCTCGCGAGGTCGCCGAGCGGCGCCCGGTGGCGCAGCGAGTGGAGGACTGGAACGAGGTCTACCCCGGGACTCCCGGTATCGCACTGCTGCCGATCATCGTCAAGCAGGCGGGCCGCTGCATGGACTGCGGCATCCCGTTCTGCCACAACGGCTGCCCGCTGGCGAACCTCATCCCGGAATGGAACGACCTGCTGTGGCGCGATGAATGGCAGGACGCCCTGGAGCGGCTGCACGCCACCAACAACTTCCCGGAGTTCACCGGGCGGCTGTGCCCGGCGCCGTGCGAAACCGCGTGCGTGGAAGGCATCAACCGCGATCCGGTGACCATCAAGAACGTCGAGGTCGCACTGATCGACAAGGGCTGGGCCGACCGCCGGGTCACCCCGCAGGTGCCGGACTGGCACACCTTGAAGACGGTCGCGGTGGTCGGTTCGGGACCGGCCGGACTGGCGGTGGCTCAGCAGCTGACCCGCGCCGGACACACTGTGGTCGTCTACGAGCGAGCCGACGCGATCGGCGGTCTGCTGCGTTACGGCATCCCCAACTTCAAGATGGAGAAGTCGGTCCTCGACCGGCGGCTCAAGCAGATGGTGCTCGAAGGCACCACCTTCAAGCCGTCCACCAAGGTCGGCAGCGACATCACCGGCGAGCAGCTGCTCGAGCGGTTCGACGCGGTGGTGCTGGCGATCGGTTCGACGCGTCCGCGTGACCTCCCGGTGCCCGGCCGTGAACTGGACGGCATCCATCAGGCGATGGAGTACCTGACCCAGGCCACCAAGGCGCTGAAGGGCCAGGTCCCCGGACAGATCAGCGCCGAGGGCAAGGACGTCATCGTCATCGGCGGTGGCGACACCTCGAACGACTGCCTCGGCACTGCGCTGCGGCAGGGCGCCCGATCGGTGACCCAGCTGGAGATCATGCCTCATCCGCCGGCCGAGCGTCCCGCGTCCCAGCCGTGGCCGACCTACCCGATGATCTATCGGATCGCTTCGGCGAACGAGGAGGGCGGCGAGCGGCTGTACTCGGTGAACACCAGCGAGTTCCTCGGTGAGAACGGTCAGGTGTCGGGGCTACGGATCGTCGAGGTCGAGGGGCCGGCCACCCGGTTCGCGCCGATCGAGGGTACCGAGCGCGTCATCCCGGCTCAGCTGGTGCTGCTCGCCATGGGTTTCCTCGGTCCGGAAGCCGATGGGGTTGTCTCGCAGCTGGGCGTCGAGTTGGACGCGCGCGGCAATATCTCTCGCGACGATCACTATCAGACCAGCGTGCCGGGCGTCTTCGCCTGCGGTGATGCCGGACGCGGTCAGTCGCTGATCGTGTGGGCCATCGCCGAGGGGCGCAGCTGCGCCAACGGTGTGGACACGTTCCTGTCCGGCGAGGAAAGCATCCTGCCGCGTCCGATCAACCCCAGCGACCGCCAAGTCCTGGCCTGACCCCCCGCCGCCGCGCTCGCGCTCCCCGCGCCGCGCCCGGTCCGCCCGCGCCCGGTCCGTTCCCGCGCCCGAAATACGAAGCTGCGCCCGATATATCGGGCGCAGCTTCGTATTCGGGGCGCAAGAACCGGTGCCGTCCCGGGCGGCGCGGGCTCCGGAGGGGCAGCGGGCTCTGGAGGGGCCGCGGGGTCAGGAGCGGGCGGCGGCCCAGTAGCTGCCGTCGGGGAAGCGGAACTCCTCGATGGAGGCAGTCAGTATCTCGGTGTTGTAGCCGGCGTCCCCGGTCACCTGGTAGCGTCCACCTGCGACCCGCACCGGGTGGACGAAATGCTCGTGCAGGTTGTCGACGTACTCGGTGATGCGCCCCTCGTAGCTGCCCGAGACGGCGACGTAGTCGAGCATGGACGCGTGGTGGACCATCTCACACAGCCCGACACCACCGGCGTGGGGGCAGACCGGCACCTCGAAGTGGGCAGCCAGCAGTAGCACGGCGAGGATCTCGTTCAGGGAGGCCAGGCGTCCGGCGTCGATCTGGCAATAGTCGATCGCGCCGGCCTCGAGAAACTGCTTGAACATCACCCGGTTGTGGCAGTGCTCACCGGTGGCGATACCGATCGGCGCCACTCCTTCGCGCACCTTGCGGTGGCCGAGGATGTCGTCGGGGCTGGTCGGTTCCTCGATCCATCGCAGATCGAATTCCTTCAGGGCATTGACCCACTCGATGGCGGTGGGCACGTCCCACACCTGGTTCGCGTCGATCATCAGCGGTCGATCCGGGCCGATCGCTTCCCGGGCCTTACGGCAGCGGCGAATATCGTCAGCAAGATTCGCGCCGACCTTGAGCTTGACCGCGGTGAAGCCCAGTTGCTCCTGCTCGGCGATGATGCGCAGCATCTTCTCGTCGGAGTAGCCGAGCCAGCCGGCCGCCGTGGTGTAGGCGGGGTACCCCTTGGCCTCCAGATCGGCGATGCGCTCCGCCTTGCCGGGTTCGGCCTTGCGGAGGATCTCGAGTGCGCGTTCGCGAGGCAGCACGTCGGCCAGATAGCGCAGGTCGGCGATGTCCACCAGCTGCTCGGGTGTCATATCGGCGAGCAGCCGCCAGACCGGTTTGCCGGCCAGTCGTCCGGCCAGGTCCCAGGCCGCGTTCATGACCGCCGACAAGGCAAGATGAACGACACCTTTCTCCGGGCCCAGCCAGCGTAGCTGTGAATCCGAGCACAGACTCAGGTAGGTGCCGCCCATGTCGGCGACCATCTGGTCGACGTCGCGTCCGATCAGCCGGTTCACGATCTCCCGAGCAGCCATGCAGACGATGTCGTTGCCGCGTCCGATAGTGAACGTGATGCCGTACCCGGCCAGCGGCTGCCCGGCGGCGTCGAGGCCATCGGTGTGCAGCACGACATAGCTCGCCGAGTAGTCGCCGTCGGGGTTCATCGCGTCCGAGCCGTCGGCCTCCAGCGAGGTCGGGAAGCGGATGTCGATGGTTTCGGCCGAAGTGATGATGGCCATTGTTCTCCTGTCAGTGGTTGAAGACGATATTGCCGAAGACGTCGCCGGCCGCCATGCGGGCGAAACCCTTGCGGGCTTGGTCGAGCGGGAGTTCCTGATCGATCACCGGCTGGATGCCGGTGGCCTGCACGAAGGCCAGCAGATCGCGCAACTCGCCGATGGTGCCGGCTGTGGAGCCGTGGATGCGCAGTTCACGGAAGAAGATCTTGGTGAGTTCGGTCTTGGACGGGTCCCCGGTGGTCGCCCCGCAGGTCACCAGCGTGCCCCCGGGTCGCAAGACATTGATCGAGTGGCTCCAGGTCGCCGCACCGACATTGTCGATGACCGCATCCACCTTTTCCGGTAGCCGGGCACCGGACGCGAAGACCTGCTCGGCGCCGAGGTCGAGCGCCCGCAGCCGACGGTCCTCGTCCCGGCTGGTCACCCAGACCCGCAGGCCGGCTGCTGCGGCCAGCTGGGTCGCGGCCGAGTTCACGCCGCCGCCCGCACCCTGAATGAGCACCAGATCGCCCGGACGAAGACCCGCCTGGGTGAACAGCATCCGGTAAGCGGTCAGCAGGGTGACCGAGCACAGTGCTGCGGTGCTCCAGCTCAGCTGGGCCGGCTTGGGCACCAGGTGATGGGTGGGCACCAGCACCTTTTCCGCGAATGTGCCGTCGACGCCCTCCGACAGCATCGTCCGATGCGGATCGAGTGGATCGGGGCCACTCCAGCCCGGACTGGTGACGATGCTGTGGATGACGACCTCGTTGCCGTTCTCGTCGATTCCTGCGCCGTCGCAGCCAAGAATCCGCGGCAGTTGGTCGGGGCGCAGTCCGACGCCCTTCAGCGACCACAGATCGTGCCGGTTCAGGCTGCTCGTCCGCATGGTGATGATGCTCCAGCCGTCCTTCGGCTCCGGTTCCGGGCGTTCGCCGATCTGCAAACCGGCCAGAGGATCGGTGGACGACAATGACACAGCGCTGACTGCCAACATGCCTGCAACGCTAGTTCATTGGTTCGCCGGGTCGCCACGCCCGGCCGAGGGCGCTGCCGCGTCCATCTGGCGGGCACGGCCTGGCGGCCGATGCCATCGGGGGCACTGTTCTGGCTGGGTGAGGCATCGCTCACCGTGAACCGTCGAGGAGGAAACCATGGATTCCGGCACGCGCAGTGTGGCGATCATCGGAAGCAGTGGTGGCAATCTCAGGTCGCAGGGCGGCGACGATCCCGCCGGGCTGCTGAGCGAGATCATCCGCCAGTTGTCCACCGCAGGTCTCACCGTCGCGGCAGTGCAATTCGTGGCCGCCGCCTCATCGATGGAGTCGGCAGCTGGGTCCACACCCGCCGCGCTGTGGGTGCTGGACGAACAACTGCGTCCCGAAGTCGCGATGGACGGCACCTTGGAGCAGATCAACGCCGCCGCCCGCCAGGCCGATGCGGCGCTAGCCGCCCAGGTCGCGGCGGGCGAGATCGATGGCCTGGTACTGGTCAGCTGTGATCCGGGCGACACCAACTCGAAGGCGATCACCGCCGCGGCAGCGGCCGGGCTGCCGGCTGTCGGCACCGGTGGCACGTCGATCGCCGGGGCACAGGCGGCCGGACTGACGGTGGTCGCGGCCTCCGGTACCACCGGGTCGACCAACCGCACACGCGCGGTCTCCTATGCCTCGGGACTCGCCCGGCACTGGAAGCTCAAGTACTTGCCCTCCCTGGGATCCGCAGAAGCGGGCGCCGGCACGACGGAATCGCCGTGGCGGCGGATCAGTATCCGCGGCATCATGGTGCCCGCCATTCCCGCCTTCATCGCCATGGCTGTGGTGTTGGCGATCTCCAAGATCCCCGGGTTGGACGGCCTCACCCCGGCCTTCGACGCCCTGATCGCCGGTATCCCCGTGGTGGTGGCGATCGTGGCCGCCCGCAAGATCTCGGGCCTGGACGAGGTGGGCGTGGTGGCGGGCGCAGTCGCCGGCCTGCTGTCGGTGAACGGCGGCATCATCGGCGGGCTGGTCGGCGGCGTGCTGGCCGGTATCAGCGTCTACTACCTGATGCGGCGGACGCTGGCGTGGGGCTGGCCGGTCACCACCGCGAATATCGTCTCGGCCGGCCTTTCGGGTCTGGTGTCGGGGTTGGTCGTCTTCTTCGTGCTGGCTCCGGCTACCAGCTGGCTCGGCGGCGCGGTGAAGGCCGGTATCGAGGCGCTGGTCGGTTTCAATCCGCTGCTGGCCGGTGCGGTCGCCGGTCTGGTGATGTGGCCGGCGATCATGTTCGGCATCTACCACTCGGTGATTCTGCCCCTGGTGCTGGTGGAGATGAGCGAGAAGGGACACAGCTTCTTCGGGGCGATCGACATGACCTCGCTGGTGATGGTCAGCCTGGGCATCACCCTGGCCAATATCGTGCGTCCGCGCTCGTCGGGTGAGCGGGCCCTGGCCGCCTCGGGCGCCTCGATCAACTTCTTCTTCGGCACCTTCGTGGAGGCCGCGTACCCATTCATGTTCGCCGACAAGCGGGTCTTCGCGTCTGCCCTGGCCGCTGCGACCGTCGGCGGGGCAGTGGTGGGCATCACCGGTTCGGAGGCCACCGCCTATCTGCCGGCCTTCGTGGCCCCGTTCGTCTCGACGAATGCACTCGGTCTGACGCTGGCGATGGTCGCCGCGGCCGGCACCGCGTTCATCTTGACCCTGCTGTCGAATATCTCGGCCAGCCGGAAGCTGACCGGGGGCCGAGCCTGAGTCTGCCCATGTCGGACGAGAAGAGAACGCGATGACATCCGGCCAGAACCCGCCGAACGACCCAGGCGATCGGACGAACGAGGTCGACGACGTCGACATCGGGCCAGGTGCCCTCCTCGCGGAGAAATCGGACGCCGTGTGCCGAATGGGATCGCTGATGCTCACCTCGGGCACCGGCTCCTATCGGGTCAAGGCGGCCATGGGACGCGTGGCTCAAGCGCTGGGCATCGACCAGATTGAGGCGCAGGTCAGCCTCAACGAGATCGTGGCCACCACCCGCGCCCACGGCACCTTCCGCACCCAGGTGGTGGAGGTGGGCCTCTGCTGGGCTCACGGCGGCCACCCTCCAGCATCAGCTCGACCGGGTCGAGCAGCGTCGACCGCTGTATCCGACCGGCCTCGTGATCGCCGCGGCGGCGGGCGCCTGCGCAGCGTTCGCCTTCCTCAACAACGGGCGTTGGCAGGAGTGCGTCGCAGCCGGAATTGCAGCCGCCGCGGGCAAATGCGTCCAGCTGGCGCTGAGCCGGGTCCGGCTGAACTAACTCGCCATCGTGGCAGTGGCAGCCTGCGCGGCCTGTCTGGTCTACGTGCTGTCCGCGGAAGTCTTGCGATGGGCGTTGCCGGACGCTGCCGAACCCCTCCATGCTGCGGCTTTCACCTCGGCCATCCTGTTCCTGGTGCCCGGGTTCCCGCTACTGACGGCGGGGATCGATCTGGCACGTTTCGACTTCACATCGGGCATGTCCCGGTTGCTCTACGCCGCGATGATCACACTCGCCTGTGGAATGGGAGCGTGGCTGATCGCCTGGGCATTCGGGCTGGTTCCCACCGAGATACCGGCACCGGACCTGTCGTGGTGGTCGCTGGCAGGTCTGCGGATTCTCGCCAGTTACCTGGGCGTGCTGGGGTTCGCCGTCACCTTCAACACGCCCATTCGGGTCGCGCTGTGGTGTTCGGGGATCGGCGCGGTGGCCAATCTCGGCCGGCTGTCGGCGATCGATGCCGGAGCGAACCCCTTGTTGTGCGCGACCCTGGCGACCACGGCCGTCGGCCTGATGGCGGCGTGGGCGTCCCAGCGGGTCCTGTCCGCGCGCATCACCTTGTCGGTTCCCGCCGTGTTGATCATGGTCCCGGGAGCGAGCGCCTTCCGGGCGCTGATCGCCATGATCAACCACGATCCGCTGAGCGCACTGGCCAACGGCTTGACCAGCCTGAGCGTGGTCGTCTGTCTGGCCGCCGGCCTGGCGATCGCCCGGATGGTCTCCGACCCGGCCTGGATCTCGGCGAACCCGTCGTGGACCCAGATGCCACGCACCCACGCCCAGCAGGCCTTGCGCGCCCATCTCCAGCAGCCCCCGCAGGACGATGCTGACTAGGTGAGACACCATCGTGTGAAGTCGCCACGGGCAGGCCTCCGAGGCATCGGGCAGTCCATCGGAGACCGGAGCGGCCCGCGCGCGCCGCTAGACTCGCTACCCTGACCTCGTCCGCTGAAAAGCGCACATCGCAAAGGAGCAACACTCATGGCCGAGCCATTCAACGTCGTCGCCATCATCCATCCGCTGCCCGGCAAGCGTGATGAGATCATCGAGGCCTTCCGGGTGGTCTCGCCCCTGGTCCATCAGGAGAAGGGCTGCGAACTGTACGCGCTGCAGTCCACCCAGGAGGGCGAAGGCCTGATCGTCATCGAACGCTGGAGCACCGCTGACGACCTGCAGGCTCACGCCACTGGTGCGGCCATGGACAAGCTGAACGAGCTGAGTGCGCACCTTCGCGCCACCGCCTCCGATGTCATCCTGGTCGACCAGGTTCCCCTGGGCGACCCGAGCAAGGGTGTGATCCGCTGACGGCGCAGCCTCGGGCCACCAGCTGACGACCCGGGGTAGGGTGAGGCAGGGCACGCCTGGAAGGGCACGCTAGGAAGGGCAGGTCGATACGCATGGCGCAGGGGTTCGTCCATCTGCACAACCACACCGATTTCTCCATGTTGGACGGTGCGGCGCGTGTCGACGATCTGATCTCGGAGGCCAAAGCCCAGGGCATGCCCGCGATCGCGATCACCGATCACGGCAACCTGTTCGGCGCCTACGAGTTCTACAAGACCGCCATGAAGCACGAGATCAAGCCGATCATCGGGCTGGAGGCCTACCTCACCCCGGGCACCCCGCGCTGGGAACGCAAACGCGTCCAGTTCGGCGACGGCACCGGCGACGACGTCGCCGCCAAGGGTGCCTACACCCACATGACCATCTGGAGCCAGACCCGCGAGGGCATGCACAACCTGTTCCGGCTGTCATCGCGGTCCAGTCTCGAGGGCCAGTTCTACAAGCCGCGCGCCGATCGGGAGCTGCTGAACGAGTACCACGACGGCCTGATCGCCACCAGTGGCTGCCCGTCGGGTGAGGTGCAGACCTATCTGCGGCTCGGCATGTTCGACAAGGCGGTGGCCTCGGCCAGCGAGTTCCAGTCGATCTTCGGCAAGGAGAACTTCTACGTCGAACTGATGGATCACGGCCTGTCGATCGAGACGAAGGTGCGCTCCGATCTGCTCCGGCTGGCCAAGAAGATCGGCGCGCCGCTGGTCGCCACCAACGACCTGCACTACGTGCATGCCGAGGACGCCAAAGCCCAGGACATCTTGCTGTGCGTCTCGTCCGGCTCGCGGGTCAGCGACGCGAACCGCTTCAAGTTCGACGGCACCGGCTACTACCTGAAGACCGCGGACCAGATGCGGACGCTGTTCAGCAACTATCCGCAGGCCTGCGACTCGACGCTCGAGATCGCCGAGCGTTGCCAGACCAGCTTCGACGAGGGCAATGGCACCTTCATGCCGGTCTTCCCGGTGCCCGACGGCGAAACCGAGGAGTCCTGGTTCCGGCACGAGGCCGAAATCGGGCTGCGGCAGCGCTACGGCGACCCGCTGCCCGATCATGTCCGCGAACGCGCCGACTACGAGATCGACATCATCTTGACCAAGGGCTACCCGGGTTACTACCTGGTGGTGGCCGACTACATCATGTGGGCCAAGCGCAACGGCATCCGGGTGGGACCGGGCCGTGGTTCGGGAGCCGGCTCGATCATCGCCTACGCGATGGGCATCACCGATCTCGACCCGCTGCCGTACGGGCTGCTGTTCGAACGCTTCCTCAACCCGGAACGTCCCTCCCTGCCGGACTTCGACGTGGACTTCGATGAGCGCCGCCGCGGTGAGGTGCTCGACTATGTCACCCGCAAGTACGGCAAGGACCACGTCGCGCAGATCGTCACCTACGGCACCATCAAGGCCAAGCAGGCGGTCAAGGACTCCGCGCGGGTGCTCGACAAGGCCTTCGTGGTGGGGGAGCGGATCACCAAGGCGATGCCGCCCGCGGTGATGGGCAAGGACGTGCCGCTCAAGCAGCTGTTCAACCCCGAGCACCCCCGATACGCCGAGGGCGGCGAGTTCCGTGAACTGTTCTCCTCCGATCCGGAAGTCGAGGAGGTCGTCACCACCGCGCAGGGCATTGAGGGCCTGAAACGCCAGTGGGGCGTCCACGCCTGCGGCGTCATCATGGGGTCGGTGCCGCTGACCGACGTCATCCCGGTGATGAAACGCGAGCAGGACGGCGCCATCATCACCCAGTTCGACTACCCGAGCGCTGAATCGCTGGGCCTGGTGAAGATGGACTTCCTGGGCCTGCGCAACCTCACGGTGATCGATGATGCTCTGCACAACATCAAACGCAACAAGGGCGACGAGATCGCGATCAACGACATCGCGCTGGACGATCCCGCCACCTTCGATCTGCTGCAGCGCGGCGACACGTTGGGTGTCTTCCAGCTGGATGGCGGCCCGATGCGTGCCCTGCTGCGCTCGATGCGGCCCGACAAGTTCGAAGACATCTCCGCGGTCGGCGCGCTCTACCGACCCGGCCCGATGGGCGCCGACTCCCACAACAAGTACGCGCGCCGCAAGACCGGACGCGAACCGGTCACCCCGATCCACCCCGAACTCGCCGAGCCGCTCAAGGACATCCTGGACGAGACCTACGGCCTGATCGTCTATCAGGAACAGGTGATGGCCATCGCCCAGCGGCTGGCCGGCTACACCCTGGGCGCCGCAGATCTGCTGCGCCGCGTGATGGGCAAGAAGAAGAAGAAGGAACTGGACGCCCAGTACGACCGCTTCCGCGACGGCATGCTGGAGCGCGGCTACTCCCATGAGGCCTTCCAGACCGTCTGGGACATCCTGGTGCCGTTCAGCGACTATGCGTTCAACAAGTCGCACTCGGCCGCCTACGGCCTGGTCAGCTATCAGACGGCCTGGCTGAAGGCGAACTATCCCACCGAGTACATGGCGGCACTGCTGCAGTCGGTGAAGGACGAGAAGGAGAAGTCGGCGGTCTACCTGGCCGAATGCCGCCGGATGGGCATCAAGGTACTGCCGCCCGACGTCAACGAATCCGAAGGCATGTACACCGCTGTCGGCACCGACATCCGCTTCGGGCTCGGGGCGATCCGCAATGTCGGCGCGAACGTCGTCACGGCGATCGTCAGCGCCCGCGAGGAGCACGGGCCGGCCACCGACTTCTACAGCTTCCTCGACAATTCACCGCTGGCGGCCTGCAACAAACGGGTCATCGAATCGCTGATCAAGGCCGGCGCGTTCGACTCGTTCGGGCATTCGAGGCGCGGACTGATGGACATCTTCGAGTCGGCCGTCGATCAGGTCGTCGAGCTGAAACGCAATGCCGAACACGGCCAGGATTCGCTGCTCGGCGGTTTCGGCTTCGAGGACGAGCAGGCAGCGCTTCCGCACGATCCGGTGCCCGAGGCCGAGGACTGGGACAAGCGCACCAAACTGGCCTTCGAGCGCGAAATGCTCGGCCTGTACGTCTCGGACCACCCGCTGAACGGCTTGGAGCATGTGCTGCAGACCGAGCGGACGACGACCATCGCCGGGCTCACCGAGCGCGGTGAATCGGCCCAGGGCGGCAGCCAGACGATCTGCGGCATGATCACGCAGGTGCAGCGCCGCCAGACCAAGCAGGGCCGCATCTGGGCGTCGTTGGTCGTGGAGGACCTCGATGCATCGATCAACGTCTCGGTCTTCCCCAACGTCTACGAGCAGGTCGCCGGCGAACTGGTGCCCGACTCGATCGTGCGGGTCAAGGGCCGGGTCAACGTGCGGGACGATTCGGTCGAGTTGCATGCCGACACCGTCAACGGCCTGGACGTCACCTCGGCCGGCAACCGTCCGGTGGTCATCGAGATGAAGCTGAACCGCTGCACTCCCGGCGTGGTCGACCGGCTGCGCGGGGTCCTGTGCGCTCATCCCGGCCCGACCCAGGTGCGGCTGAGATTGCACAGCCCCGATCAGACCACCGTC
Source organism: Brooklawnia propionicigenes (assembly GCF_030297015.1). Lineage (NCBI taxonomy): Bacteria > Bacillati > Actinomycetota > Actinomycetes > Propionibacteriales > Propionibacteriaceae > Brooklawnia > Brooklawnia propionicigenes. The sequence goes on from NZ_AP028056.1 coordinate 3,114,707, forward strand.
TTCCAGCTGGCCGACGAACTGCGCGTCAACCCTTCCCAACCGCTGATCGCTGATCTGAAGGCGCTGCTGGGGCCGTCCTGCCTGGGGGCCTGAGCCGCCAACTACACTGAAGGACATCCGATTCAAGGAGTGCGCTGATGACCAATGCGGCGGCCCAGACCGTACTGTCCGAGCAGGCACCACTCTCGGGCAGCCCGGGCGAGGCGTCCGGACAGAACCGGCTGGCGCGCCTGCGGATAGCCGTCCGGCCGCTGGCCACGCGAGTGCTGCTCTATACCGGCCTCGCGATCGTCGCGGGCGTGATCGGCGGCTGGGTCTGGCACGCGATCGTCAAGGTGCCCACCTACCTCACCAGCGATGACGGATCGGTGCAGATGACCGAACGGGCCGTCAGCCAGATCTTCTCGATCGACGCGATCTTCGTCATCATCGGTCTGCTCGTGGGTCTTGCTCTCGGCCTGGTGGCCTGGCTGTTCTTCCGCAAGACAGGCTGGCCGGTGGCACTGGCCGCTACGCTCGGCGGGTTGCTGGCAGGCGGAGTGTGCTGGCTGGTCGGCGTCCTGCAGGGGCCGAGCAACTTCGCCGAGCGGGTCGCGTCTGCCAACCCCGGTGACCAGGTGCCCATCGATTTCCAGCTGCACACTGGCTCTGCGTTGCTGGTCTGGGCGCTGGGCGCGATCATCCCGGTGATGCTCTACGCGAATCTCAGCCGTGAGGACGACAAGGACTGGGAGATTCCGGCATCCTTGTCGTCGCCGCTACGGCCGGGCGCGTCCGATATCGGCGAAGGTGGCGTGGAGCACACCGGCCAGGTCACGAGCGGCAAGCTCAACTGAGAATCCCCGGCGGCCACCCGAGACCAGCATGGTCTCGAACTCCAGTGCCGACGAGTCGATGTAGACCGGCAGCTGACGTTTCTGCCCGAGCGGGGAGATACCGCCGACGACATATCCGGTGATGCGTTCGGCGTCCGCCGGGTCGGCCATCACCGCCTTCTTCGCCCCGGCCGCCTGAGCCAGCGCCTTCAGATCGAGCTGGCCGCTGACCGGTACCACCGCACACACGGTCGGCTCCGGGCCGCCGGTCAGTTCCGCGACCAGCGTCTTGAAGGTGCGCCGCGGATCGACACCCATCGCTTCGACGGTTTCCTCGCCGAAGTGGTGATTGCTCGGGTCATGGTCGTACTCGTGGACGATATGCGCGACCTTCGCCCGCTTCAGCACGGCCGTCGCGGGGGTCGCTGCACCTGCTGTCTTGCGTTTGCTCATCTCAGATCACCTGCTGTACCAGTCCTACCGCGATCGGGGCAATCACGATCCCCGGTAGCATATCGGCGATCCGGATCTGCTTGATCGACAGCAACCGCAACGCCAGCCCGCCCAGGATCACACCCCCAGCCACCGTGAGTGCGTCGATCTGGGCGGTCGGCAGCACATCGCCCAGCGCCCAGCCGACCAGGGTGAGCCCGCCCTGCAGGATCGCGACCACGAGAATCGAGGCCGCCACGCCGGCACCGAACGAGGCGGCGAATGCCATCGCGGCGAACAGGTCGAGCACCGACTTGAGGTACAGCTGTTCGGCGCCCCGGCCGAGCCCATCGTTCAGCGATCCGAGGATCGCCATCGGCCCGATGCAGAAGACCAGCGAGGCGGTCACGAATCCGTCGATGAACCGCAGCTGCGCGTTCTCCTCGTCCGCGCCGCGGTCGCCGCGGACCAGCGAGCGGCGCAGCCACGCACCCAGTTGGGTGACCCGGTCCTCGAGTTTGAGCGCCGACCCGATGAGCGTCCCGATGAGCATCGACACCATGATCACCACCAACCCCGCGCTGCCCACCGCCGAACGCAGGGGCTCGGCTGCCAAGGGCACGATCGAGGTGCCTGCGATCACCAGGGTCAGCAGTCCCAAGACATCGGTCACGGTCGAACGGGTGCGCTCGTTGAACCGGTCACCCAGCAGCATGCCGATCCCCGAGCCGATCAGCACGGCGACGACATTGACGACGGTTCCGACCCCGATGAACTGCACAATCACGACAGCCATCACATCACCTAGCGCATGCACTGCGCCGCGGTGTCTCAGCACACCGGCCATGGCGGTGCGCGTCTGTTCGCGTGACCCCACTAGAATCGAGGCGTGCTTTCCATGATCGACCTGACCGAACTGAGCCTCGACGACTACTCGTCCGTGCTGCCGCGCGGACAATTCGACGTCGGTCATGCGGTCGACGTGGTGCGTCCGGTCTGCGAGGCCGTGCGCGATCAGGGCCAGGACGCGTTGCTGCGCTTCAGCGAGCAGTTCGATCATGTGGTTCCGGTAAGCCTGCGAGTCCCGGCACAGGCCCTGCGCGACGCCCTCGACCAGATCGATCCGGCGGTCCGCGCGGCGATCGAGGTATCCATCGAACGCCGCCGCACGGTCTGTGAGCAGACCGAGACCGAGCCGCACTATCGCAACGTCGAGCTGGCGCCGGGCGCGGTGGTCGGCAATGTCATGGTCCCCGTGCAGCGAGTGGGGCTGTACGTGCCCGGTGGGCTGGCCCCGCTGGCCTCCAGCGTGGTCATGAACGTGGTGCCCGCCCAGGTCGCCGGCGTCGAGTCGCTGGCGGTCGCGACGCCGCCGCAGGCGGAGTTCGGTGGGCTGCCGCACCCGGTTATCCTGGCCACCTGCGCCTTGCTCGGGGTGGACGAGGTGTACGCGGTCGGAGGCAGTCAGGCCATCGCGATGTTCGCCTACGGTGTTGCCGGACTGTGCCCGCGGGTCGATCTGGTGACCGGGCCGGGCAATATCTACGTGGTCGCCGCCAAGCGCCTGCTGCGCGGCGTGGTCGGTATCGACGCCGAGGCCGGTCCCACCGAGATCGCCGTGATCGCCGATGAGACCGCCGATGCGCGTTTCGTGGCCGCCGACCTGATCAGCCAGGCCGAACACGATCCGATGGCGGGTTCGGTGCTGATCACCGACAGCCGCGACCTTGCCGACCGGGTGCAGCGCGAGATCGACAGCCAGGTGGCCCGTCTCGACACCGCCGACCGGCTGCGCAAGGCGCTGGGTGGCCCACAGTCCGCGATCGTGCTGGTCAGCGGCATCGACCAGGCCGTCGACGTCGCGAACGCCTACGCCGCCGAGCATCTCGAGATCCAGACCGCCGACGCGTCCACGGTCGCCCGCCGGATACGCAACGCGGGTGCCGTCTTCGTCGGTGACTACGCGCCGGTACCGTTGGGAGACTACAGCGCAGGCTCCACACACGTGCTGCCCACCGGCAGCGCAGCGCGCTATTCGTCCGGCCTGACGGTGCGCAGCTTCATGAAGTCGATGCACATCATCGAGTACTCGCGAGAGGGCTTGGCGGCAATAGCAGACGGCATCGTGGACTTCGCGCACGCCGAGCGGCTGCCCGGACACGCCGCGGCGATCCAGCTGCGCGTGGAGGAGGAACGATGACCCTAGGTAACGGCAACCAGATCCGCCTGGCCGATCTGCCGCTGCGCCCCGAGTTGGTGGGAGAGGAGCCCTACGGCGCTCCGCAACTCGACGTCCCGGTGATGCTGAACGTCAACGAGAACCCGTTCCCGCCCAGCGCCAAGGTGCGTGCCCAGATGGGCGAGGCGGTGCGCGAGCTGACCAAGACGATCAACCGCTACCCGGACCGGGAGGCGCTGGGGCTGCGCCGCGACCTGGCGTCCTACCTCGGCTTCGGGCTGACCTCCGACAACATCTGGGTGGCCAACGGCTCCAACGAGGTGATGACCCATCTGCTCCAGGCCTTCGGCGGGCCCGGACGCACACTGCTGGCCTTCACCCCGACCTATTCGATGTATCCCGAGTACGCGCGCAATACGCACACCAACTACGTCACCGTGCCCCGGCGCCACGACTTCACCCTGGACGCCGAGCTGGTGCTCGGCGCGATCCGGGAGCACCGGCCCGACATCGTGATGATCTGCACACCCAACAATCCAACGGGAACCCAGACCCCGGTCAGCGTCATCGGTGAGATCTGCGCCGCGACCGACGCGATCGTGATCGTCGACGAGGCGTACCAGGAGTTCACCGAGGTCCCCGAGGATTCCGCGCTGGCTCTGCTGCCCCGATTCGGCAAGCTGGTGGTGAGCCGCACAATGAGCAAGGCGTTCGCGCTGGCAGGCGGCCGGGTGGGCTATCTTGCCGCGGCCCCGGCCGTGGTGGATGCCTGCCGTATCGTCCGGCTGCCCTATCACCTGTCGGCCCAGACTCAGGCGCTCGCCCGGGTGGCGCTGGCCAATACCGCCGAGATGCTCGGCCAGGTCGACGTGTTGCGCGACGAGTGCCAGAAGAGCCAGCAGTGGCTGCGTAGGCTAGGTCTTCAGGTGGTGCCCAGCCAGGCGAACTTCTGTCTGTTCGGACGATTCGCCGACCGTCACGCGGTCTGGCAGCAGCTGCTCGATCGAGGCGTGCTGATCCGCGAGACCGGCCCGGACGGATTCCTGCGGGTCTCGGCCGGGACGCCCGAGGAGATGGCCGCCTTCCGCACCGCACTCAGCGAAATCCTGCATCACCAGAAGATGATCAGCCCAGACGAGGAGACAACGAAATGACCACTGAAGCACGCGTCGCCGCAGTGCATCGCGTCACCAGCGAGTCCGATGTCGAGGTCAAACTCAACCTGGACGGCACCGGCGAGTCGGTGATCAGCACGGGGGTCGGCTTCTACGACCACATGCTGACCGCCTTGTCACGGCATTCACTGATCGACATGGAGATCAAGACCACCGGCGACATCTACATCGACGGGCATCACTCCATCGAGGACACCGCGATCGCCATCGGTCAGGCCCTCAAGTCCGCCCTCGGTGACAAGCGCGGCATCCGCCGCTTCGCCGACGCGACCGTACCCCTGGACGAGGCCCTGGCCCGTTGCGTGGTCGATGTCGCCGGGCGTCCCTACGTGGTCGTCAGCGGCGAACCCGAGGGCCAGATCTATGCGCGCATCGGCGGCACCGAGCCGCTGTACGCCGGTTCGATGACTCAGCATGTGATCGAGTCGCTCGCCTTCAACGCGGGCATCTGCGTCCATCTGACCCTGCTGGCCGGACGCGAGCCGCACCACATCGTGGAGGCCGAGTTCAAGTCCTTGGCCCGGGCGTTGCGTTTCGCCGTCGAGCCCGATCCGCGGGTGACGGGGGTGCCGAGCACGAAGGGCGCGCTGTGACCGAGCCCAGGATCGGCGTGCTCGACTACGGTTCGGGAAACCTGCATTCGGCCTGCCGAGCCCTGGAGGCCGCCGGCGCCCAGGTGCGGCTGGGTAGCCGGGCCGACGAGTTCGCCGGCGCAGATGCGCTGGTGGTGCCGGGTGTGGGTGCTTTCGCGGCCTGCATGTCCGGGTTGCGCAGCATCGGCGGTGACGATCTGGTTCGCGACTGGGTCGACTCCGGCCGTAAGCTGCTCGGCATCTGTGTCGGGCACCAGGTACTGTTCGCGCACGGTGTCGAACGCGGGGAACACGCCGACGGCATCGGCATCTTTCCCGGCACCGTGGAACGGCTCACCGCACGCCGGCTGCCGCACATGGGCTGGAATACGGTGGAGACGCCTGCACAGGCGGGAGTCTTCGAAGGTCTCGGCGATCGCAGGTTCTATTTCGTCCACTCGTACGGAGTCCATGCCACCGACGCTGGTGGGGTGGCCTCGGTACCTGCGGATGCCCGCATCACCTGGTGCGAACACGAAGAAGATAGGTTCATTGCTGCCGTCCAGTGGGGCAGCGTGACCAGCACCCAGTTCCACCCGGAGAAGTCCGGCGCGGCTGGGGCGCAGCTATTACGCCATTGGCTATTGAGTTAAGGTCGTTAAACGTGTCTATGACGAACACTTCCACCTCGGCAGATCCACAACGGTTGGTGCTGCTACCGGCGGTCGATGTGCACGACGGCAAGGCGGTCCAGCTCGTTCAGGGCGCCGCCGGCACCGAACGTGTCTTCGGCGATCCGCTGGAGGCCGCATTGCGCTGGCAGTCGCAGGGAGCTGAATGGCTGCACCTGGTCGATATCGATGCGGCCTTCGGTCGCGGCTCCAATGCCGAGCAACTCGCCGATGTCGTCGGTGCCCTGGACATCAATGTCGAACTGTCCGGTGGTATCCGCGACGATGCTTCCCTCGAGCGTGCGCTGGGCACCGGTGCCCGCCGCGTCAACGTGGGCACGGCGGCGCTGGAGAACCCGCAATGGTGCGAGAAGATCATCGCCGAACACGGTGACCGCATCGCGATCGGTCTGGATGTGCGGGGAAACCAGCTCGCCGCGCGCGGCTGGACGACCAGTGGCGGTGATGTCTTCGAGACCGTGCAGCGCATGACGAAGGCCGGCTGCGAACGTTTCGTGGTGACCGATGTGGCCAGCGACGGCATGCTCACCGGTCCCAACCTCGAACTGCTCGGGGCAGTCTGTGCCCGCACCGCCGGTAGGGTCGTCGCCAGTGGTGGCATCTCGTCGCTGCATGACCTGAAGATGCTCTCGGGCCTGGTCCCGATCGGTGTCGAGGGCGCGATCATCGGCACGGCGCTGTACGTGGGCAACTTCACGCTGACCGAGGCCTTGGCCGTGGTGCGCGATCCCGTGATGAGCTGAGCGGCGGCCGACGATGCGCGAGCAACAACTCTCCTGGGAACAAGCCATCGTCGAAGGAAGTCTCGAGTGGGCGTTCCTCAGGCGTGAGGATCTGGGCGAGGTGGCCGAACTGTGCGCTGCCATCGAGTACTTCGACGATCCGACCCAGCATCGTGAACTGAGCGGGCTGACCGACGACTTCGATCGTCCATGGGCGTACCCGACCAACCATGCGGTGGTCGGACGCGATCGCGGTGGCACGATCGTCGCCTACGGCTGGAACCACATCACCCCCCCGGACGATCCGTTGCCGCACGCCTGGATGGAGATCGGAGTGCATCCGGCCTGGCGGCATCACAAGATCGGCTACAAGCTCGTCGGCTGGCTGATCGACAGGGCGCGAGCCTGGTACCTGCACCTGCGCGAGAGCAGGCCCGAACTCGGCCCGCTGTGGGTGGGCTGTGCGACCGACGAGGGATCGCGGGTGTCCACCGATCTGGAGGAGAACGGCCTTCTCAAGCCGCAACGCTGGTTCTTCGATGCCCACCGCAGTCTCACCGATGAGCCGCTGCCGCTGGTGGTGCCGCCGCCCGGTATCGAACTGCGGACCTTCGAGCGAGCCTGGTCCGAGAAGGTGCGCACGGCTCACAACATCGCCTTCGGCACCAGGCACGGCGCGCACGACGTGCCGCAGGCGGCCTGGGAGGCGTCGCTGGAGCGTCCCGACTCACGTCCGGACTGGTCATGGATCGCGGTGTGCACCGATGATCCGGGCGCCGGGGTGGTGGGCTACGCCGTGAACTGCGAGATCATCGAGCGCCAGAGCGGGTGGCGGGAGGGCTGGACCGAGAGGATCGGCGTGATCCCCGACTACCAGCGGCAGGGCTTGGCACGCGCGCTGCTGGCCGCGTCCATGCACACCTTTGCCGACCATGGCTGCACACTGGCCGGTATCGGCATCGACACGGACAACCTGCCGGAGACCGAATCGTTGTTTGCCGGGATGGGCTACCGCCTCGAAGACCGAGTGGTCCTCTTTGGAGCCACCTTCGAGGACTGAGTAAGCTAGGGAAGGTTCGTCGCTGTACGTAGGGGGATAGTCCGATATGTCAGGCCATTCGAAGTGGGCAACCACGAAGCACAAGAAGGCTGCTATTGATGCCAAGCGTGGCAAGCTGTTTGCCAAGCTCATCAAGAACATCGAGGTTGCGGCCCGGATCGGCGGTGGAGATCTCGCCGGCAACCCGACCCTTTACGACGCGGTTCAGAAGGCCAAGAAGAACTCGGTGCCCAATGACAACATCGACCGCGCCGTCAAGCGCGGCGCCGGTGAGGGTGCGGACGCGGTCAACTACGAGTCGATCATGTACGAGGCCTACGGCCCGGCGGGAGTCGCGATCCTCATCGAGTGCCTGACCGACAATCGCAACCGTTCGATCTCGGATGTTCGCGTGGCCGTCACCCGTAACGGCGGCACCATCGCCGACGGCGGGTCGGTGCAGCGGCTGTTCACCCGCAAGGGCGTGGTGACCGTGGCGAAGGAGCAGCAGGTGGACACCGACTCCCGCAAGTCGCAGACCCGCACCATCACCGAGGACGAGCTGCTGGAGGCCACGATCGAGGCCAACGCCGAGGACATCAGCGATGAAGGCGATGCCTTCGAATTGATCAGCGACCCGAACGATCTGGTTGCGGTGCGCAAGGCCGTGCAGGCTGCCGGCATCGACTACGACTCGGCCGAAGTCCAGTTCGTGGCCAGCTTCGACCAGGTGGTGGATTCGGTCGATGATGCGCAGAAGCTGTTCCGCATCGTCGACGCCCTGGAAGACCTCGACGACGTACAGACCGTGTTCACCAACGCCGACCTCACGCCTGAGGTCGAGGCCGCGCTGGACAGCGAGGACTGAGCTTCTCACCAGTGTCCGATGACAGTGCCCGGCGCGCCTGAGCCGGGCACTGTCTTTTTTCCCTAGAATCCGAACGTGTGTTCGCAATTCGATGGGTGGTGGCATGCGGATTCTCGGAATTGATCCGGGTCTGACCAGATGCGGAGTCGGCATCATCGAGGCCGTGTCGGTACGCGCCCCCCAGCTGATCGATGCCGGTGTCGTGCGCACCTCACCGGCGATGGATCATGCTCACCGGCTGCTCGCCATCGAAGAAGGCCTGGAAGCCTGGATCGTGGCGAACCGGCCCGACACCGTCGCCGTCGAACGTGTCTTCGCCCAGCACAATGTCATCACGGTCACCGGCACCGCTCAAGCCGCCGGAATCGCGATGCTGATCGCGGCACGACACGGGATACCGGTCGCGCTGCACACCCCGACCGAGGTGAAAGCCGCGATCACCGGTTCCGGGAGCGCCGACAAGGCCCAGGTCGCGGCGATGGTCGTCCGGATCCTGAAGCTGGACGAGGCCCCGAAGCCCGCCGATGCCGCCGACGCGGTCGCCTTGGCGTTGTGCCAACTGTGGCGAGGTGGCTCGGTCAATCGCTATGCGGCCGCCGTGCAGGAACACGCGGCCAGAAGAGGAAGACGATGATTTCCCAGCTCCGCGGAACCACCGTGGCCCTCGGCCCGAACTGGGCGGTGGTCGACGTCGGTGGCGTCGGATTCAAGGTGTCCTGCACACCGGCGACCGCGGCCGGTCTGCGGTTGGGCACCGAGTGCACCTTGGCGACCACGCTGATCGTCCGCGAGGATGCATTGACCCTGTTCGGATTCGCCGACACGCACGAGCGCGCGGCTTTCGAGTTGCTGCAGCTGGCGTCCGGGGTGGGTCCCAAACTCGCGCTCGCGGTGATCTCGGTGCTCAGCCCGGCCGAGGTGGTGACCGCCATCCAGAACGACCGGGTGACGACCTTGATCAGGGTCCCCGGCATCGGCCGCAAGGGTGCCGAGAAGATCATCGTCGAACTGCGCGACCGGGTCGGGGCGTTGGCCGCCGATCTCGACACTGCTGCCCAATCCGGCGAACAGATCAGTTCGGAGTTGTGGCGCGAGCAGGTCTCCTCCGGTCTGCAGGGTCTCGGCTGGTCGTCGAAGGATGCCGATGCCGCCGTGGAGAAGATCGCTCCGCTGGTGGCCGACAATCCGCAGATCTCGCTGGGTAGGCTGATGAAGGCAGCACTGCAAACGCTGGCCCGAGCCTGAGGAGCCCCGCACTGTGACCCATTCCCCGGTTGACCCTTGGCCGGCGCCCGACGAGATCGCCAGCGAGAGCGCACTGCGTCCCTCGGCGTTGGACGATTTCGAGGGTCAACCGCGTGTCGTCGACCAGCTCAGCCTGGTGCTGCAGGCCGCCCGACACCGGGGGAGTACTCCCGATCATGTACTCCTGTCGGGCCCGCCCGGGCTGGGCAAGACCACCCTGGCGATGATCATCGCCAACGAGATGGGGGTGCCGCTGCACATCACCTCGGGACCGGCCATCCAGCACGCCGGTGATCTGGCCGCCATCTTGTCGGGGCTTACCGAGGGCGAAGTACTCTTCCTGGACGAAATCCATCGGATGAGCCGGCCCGCCGAAGAACTGCTCTACCTGGCGATGGAGGACTTCCGGGTCGACGTCGTCGTCGGCAAGGGCCCCGGCGCGACCGCCATCCCGATCGAGATCCCCCCGTTCACGCTGGTGGGGGCGACGACCAGGGCAGGGCTGCTGCCCGGGCCCCTGCGGGATCGCTTCGGATTCACCGCCCAACTCGACTACTACGATTCCGTCGATCTGGAACGGATCGCCCGCCGCTCGGCCGGCAAGCTGGGGATCACCTTGGATGCCGAGTCCGCCGCGGAGATCGCCCGCCGTTCCCGTGGCACGCCACGCATCGCCAACCGCCTGTTGCGCCGGGTTCGCGACTATGCGCAGGTGCACAATGCGGGCGTGGTCACCGCGGAACTGGCCCGCGACGCGCTGGAACTCTACGAGGTGGACCCGCTCGGACTGGACCGGCTCGACCGCGCGGTCCTGGACGCGATCTGCCGCAGATTCGGCGGCGGCCCGGTGGGCCTGTCGACCCTTGCCATCAGCGTCGCCGAGGAGACCGAGACGATCGAGGAGGTCGCCGAACCGTTCCTGGTGCGGCTCGGCTTCATGATGCGGACCCCGCGCGGACGCATTGCCACCCCGGCGGGCTGGGCTCACCTGGGAATGGTTCCCCCCACCCAGGAACCGGCCGGTGGTCAGCCGGATCTGTTCAGCTGATGGCCCGCACCCGCGGTGCACAGCAGAATGCGGCATGGTCGGATGTGGTGATCACAGCACGACTCGGTAAGATCGCTACGTTGCGTGCCTGTGCGTGCGCACTCTTGCACGTCCAGGCAACTGCCTGGTTGCCGACTAAGTGAGGTTGTCTTACATGGAAATCCTGCTCATCATGGCCGTATTTATCGGCCTGATGTACTTCATGATGGTCGTTCCGCAGAAGAAGCGGGCGGAGCAACAGCGCAAGATGCTCGATTCGCTGGAGCCCGGCTCCCGGGTACTGCTCAACTCCGGCATCTTCGGCACCATCCGGGCCCGAGGCGAACAGCAGTTGGTCATCGAACTGGCTCCCGGTGTAGAGGTGACCGTGCTCAAGCAGACTGTCGTGCGCACAGCCAACCCGGACGAGGAAGAGTTCGAATACGCCGAGGATCAGATCGCCGCGGCCCCGGTCGACAGCTTCGTGGCCGACAGCCTGGAGCAGGCGCCGGCCACCCCAGTTGAGGGTGAGCTGACCACCGGCGAGGACGCCCCCGCCGACGCCGCGCAGACCGAGCCCGCCGAACAGCCGTCGGATACCATCTACCAGCCCGGCGACAACGCCATTTACCAGCCCGGTTCGAACGAGGTCAGCGCCACCGACGACGCCGGCGAGCGTCCGCAGGAACGCTGACAGGAGCGCGCCTCAGTGGCATCATCTTCACAATCCACAAGTACATTCAGGCCTGAACGCACGCTGATCGGTTTCGCGATCGTCGTCGCAATGCTGTTCGCCCTGATGGCGTTGACCGGAACGTGGACCCCGCGGCTGGGTCTGGACCTGCGCGGTGGCACGACGATCACGCTGACTGCCCGCACCAGTGATGGCAGCACCGTGCCCCGGGAGAACCTGGAGACCGCGCGCAACATCATCCAGAACCGCGTCGATTCCCTCGGTGTCGGCGAGTCGTCGGTGACGATTCAGGGCAACGACAAGATCGAGGTTGCCGTTCCGAATGTGAGCAGCGACGAACTCGTCGAGCTGGTCGGTACCACCGCCAAGCTGGCATTCCGTCCGGTCATCGGGGTACAGCAGGTCCCGCAGACCGACACCTCCACTGCCGAACCGACGAGCGAGGCGACACCCTCGGGAGAGGCGAGCGCGGAGGCAACATCGTCGCCGACTGCCGGTGAGCAGACCCCCGCCGAAGCCAGTGCCGAGCCGACGTCCGCACCGGCCAGCACGGCCGAGCGACGCCCGGTCCCGAATCTGCCGACCGAGCCGCCGGCCCCGGCGACCCCGCGTCCGACCGCTCCGGGCGACCAGGAGCTGACCCTGGACCAGCAGCTGGGCTACACCCCGACTCAGCAGGACGCCGAGGACTTCGCCGCCTTCCAGTGCGGCGACGAGTTCCCCGACGTCGTCGATCAGCCCCTGATCGCCTGCGACCAGACCGGCAGCTACAAGTACTTCCTCGGACCGGTCATCCTCAGCGGTGAACATGTCACTGATGCGACCGCCGGCATCCCGCAGGGCGAGGTCGCCTGGATCGTCTCGCTGACCTTTGACGACGAGGGCTCCGCGATCTTCGCCGATGCCACCGAGGCCCTGGCGCAGAAATCGCAGCCCCAGAATCAGTTCGCGATCGTGCTCGACCGCGAGGTGATCTCGGCGCCCAGCGTGAGCGAACGGATCACCGGCGGCAAGGCCAGCATCTCCGGCACGGGCATCACCGAGAGCACCGCCAAGGCGCTGGCCACCACGCTGCGCTACGGCTCGCTGCCGGTCGACCTGGAGACCAGCTCGGTCGACACGGTGTCCCCGGTGCTGGGCGGCAACCAGATGACCGCCGGCATCATCGCCGGCATCGTCGGCCTGGCCCTGGTCATCGCCTACAGCCTCCTCTACTACCGCGGCCTGACGATCGTGGTGGCGGGTTCGTTGCTGGCGGCGGCCGCGGTCACGTATGCGGTGATGGTACTGCTCGGATCGGCGGTCGGCTTCGCGCTGAACCTGCCCGGCATCGCCGGCGCCATCGTGGCGATCGGTGTGACCGCCGACTCGTTCGTCGTCTACTTCGAACGAATACGAGACGAGATCCGCGACGGTCACAGCCTGCACCACTCGATCCAGTCGGGCTGGCACAAGGCCCGAGGCACCATCTTGATGGCCGACGGCGTGCAGCTGCTGGCCGCCGTGGTGCTGTACTTCCTGGCCATCGGCAGCGTCAAGGGCTTCGCCTTCACCCTGGGCGTCACGACCGCGATCGATCTGCTGCTGGTGATCTTCTTCACTCATCCGCTGATGACCTTGCTGGGCCGGACGACGTTCTTCGGCGAGGGCCACAAGAACTCCGGTCTGGATCCCCAGCACCTGGGCGTCAGCCGGGCCTCCCTGCTGGGACGGCGTGGCACCGCCCGCAAACGCACCAAGCCCGACGCGTCTGCTGCCCGCAAGCCCGGCACGAGCAAGAAAGCCGAGGAGGCCAGCCATGAGTGACACCAAGCTCGCTCCGTCCGCCCCGAAGACGACCTTCGCCCACCGGCTGTACACCGGCGACTTCCAGTTCGACTTCATGGCACATCGCCGGCGCTGGTACACCATCAGCGCCGTGCTGCTGCTGATCTCGGTGCTGGCGGTCTCGGTGCGCGGCTTGAACCTGGGTATCGACTTCGTCGGTGGCTCGGTCTTCCAGGCGCCCGTCCAGGTCACCGAGTCGACGGTCGACGATTTCGGGCAGGCGGTCTCCGCGACAGGGGTGGCCGATCTCGACACGCAGGTCAACACCGTCGGTGACTCCACCGTGCGTATCCAGACCCGCAGCCTGGAGAACGACGAGGTGGTCACGGTACGCGAGGCGATCGCCGAGCAGGCCGGTGTGGCCTCCGACGACGTCGCCTACTCGCTGATCGGACCGTCGTGGGGCAAACAGATCACCCAGCAGGCACTGGTCGCGCTGGTCGTCTTCCTGGTGCTGGTCGGCGTGCTGATCTGGCTGTACTTCCGGGAATGGAAGATGTCGGCCTCGGCTCTGATAGCGCTGCTGCACGACCTGGTGGTGACGGTCGGGCTGTATGCGTTGGCCGGGTTCACCGTGACTCCGGCGACGGTGATCGCGGTGCTGACGATTCTGGGCTACTCGCTGTATGACACGGTGGTCGTTTTCGACATGGTGCGTGAGCAGACCCGCGATCTGAAGAATCAGCCGCGCAGCTACACCCAGGCCGCCAATGCGGCCGTCAATCAGGTGCTCGTCCGGTCGATCAACACCACCATCATCGCCGTGCTGCCGGTGCTGGCGATCCTGATCGCCGGTCTGGTGGTACTGGGCGGTGAAGGTCCGCTGGCCGATCTCGGCCTGGCGATGCTGATCGGCATGATCTCGGGCGCCTACTCCTCGATCTTCCTGGCCGCGCCGCTGCTGGCCCAGCTGCGCGAACGGGAGCCGGCGATGATCAAGCATCGTGCGGCGCTCGAGAAGGCTCAGCGCCGCAAGACCAAGGTCGTCGCCTCGGTGGCCGCCTCCGACGAGCAGCTGAGCGCTGCCGGTGGACCGCTGGCAGTCCTGCCCGCCGAAGGTGTGCTGGAGTTCGCCACCACCGACGACGCCGCTTCCGTTGAGCAGCAGCCGGCGACCCCAGCGGACGATCAAGCCCCGGCAGAACCCAAGCCGCGGGTCCAGCCGTCCAAACAGTCCCGTTCGGCAAGAAAGAAATGACGATGAGTGATGATCACCGGGTGACCCGGGCGGCGAACCTGATCCGCACGGTGCTGGACTTCCCGAAGCCGGGCATCAGGTTCCGCGACATCACACCGCTGCTGGGCGACGTCGATGCCTTCGGTGATGTCATCGACGTGATGGCCGAGCATGCCCCGGCGAACGCCAGCGTGGTCTGCGGGGTGGAGTCGCGTGGCTTCATCTTCGGCACCCCGCTTGCGCTGCGGCTGGGACTGGGCTTCGTCCCGATCCGCAAGCCGGGCAAGCTGCCCGGTGCAGTGGTGGAGCAGAGCTACGACCTCGAGTACGGCTCCACCATGCTGGCCATCCACACCGATGCACTGCACCCGGACGACAATGTGCTGCTGGTCGACGATCTGCTCGCCACCGGCGGGACGCTGCAGGCGTCCAAACGCCTGGTGGAGCAGTTGGGTGCCACGGTCGCGCAGATCCAGGTGGTGCTGGAGCTGGTCGGACAGCCGGGCCGCGACTCGCTGATCGCCGACGGAGTGCAAGATCTTTTCGCGATGATCGGCATCGAGGACTAATCGGTCGTGGCCCGGCGTTCACCCAACGTAATACACTCGGCGTAAATCGTTTTAGCGGGAGGGGGAGCGATGTCGGAAGGCAGCGTCTACGGGCCCTACGGCAGCGGCCAGGGAACCCCCGGCTCCCCCCGCTCGACCACCTTGGAGCGCGTCTCCAGTGGCCCCGAACAGCCCCGACTGCGAATGCGGCAGCGGCTGGCGTGGTTCGGGGCGGCCAATCGTCCACCCCAGTCGGCGGTGCTGGATCCGCTGTTCTCGGTGGTGAAGGCCAATCACCCCAAGACCGATCTCGAGCAATTGGAGAGGGCCTACCACACCGCGGAGCACTACCATCGCGGCCAGATCCGTAAGAGCGGTGAGCCCTACATCACCCATCCGCTGGCGGTGGCCACGATTCTCGCCGAACTGGGCATGACCGAGTCCACGTTGTGCGCTGCGCTGCTGCACGACACGGTGGAGGACACCAGCTACACCCTCGATCAGCTGCGCGCCGACTTCGGCGACGAGATCGCCCGCCTGGTCGACGGGGTCACCAAACTCGACAAGCTCACCTACGGCGAGTCGGCCAAGGCAGAGACGATCCGCAAGCTCGTGGTCGCGACCGCACGCGATGTGCGGGTGCTCGTGATCAAGCTGGCCGACCGCCTGCACAACATGCGTACCCTCAGCTATCTGCGTCCCGACAAGCAGCAACGCATCGCCCGGGATACCCTGGAGATCTTCGCGCCGCTGGCTCACCGGCTGGGTATGAACGCGATCAAGTGGGAGCTGGAGGACCTCTCGTTCGCCACCTTGCAGCCGAAGGTCTACGACGAGATCGTCCGGATGGTTGCCGAGGCGGCGCCGCAACGCGAGCGGCAGCTGCGTGAGGTGATCGATCAGGCCCAGAAGGACTTGGCCGAGGCCGGCATCAAGGCGACGGTCTATGGGCGTCCCAAGCACTACTACTCGATCTACCAGAAGATGGTGGTGCGGGGCCGCGACTTCGCCGACATCTACGATCTGGTCGGGCTGCGGGTGCTGGTCGACACCACCCGCGACTGTTACGGCGCGCTCGGCGTGCTGCACACCCGGTGGAATCCGCTGCCCGGGCGGTTCAAGGATTACATCGCGATGCCGAAGTACAACATGTACCAGTCGCTTCACACCACGGTGCTGGGCCCTGGCAACCATCCGGTGGAGTTCCAAATCCGCACCCACGAGATGCACCGGCGGGCCGAGTACGGTGTCGCTGCGCACTGGAAGTACAAGGAAGAAGCCAACGGCAAGGGCGGCAAGAACAACGGCAGCGATCCCGACCCGGACGCCTCCCAGCTGAACTGGGTGCAGCAGATCAACGAGTGGCAGCGGGAGACCGACGATCCGGGGGAGTTCCTCGAATCGCTGCGTTTCGAACTCAACACCACCGAGGTCTACGTCTTCACCCCCAAGGGCGATGTCATCGCACTGCCGAAGGACGCCACACCGGTCGACCTGGCCTACGCGATTCACTCCGAGGTCGGCGACCGATGTATCGGCGCCCGGGTGAACGGACGCCTGGTGCCGCTGAGCAGCAAGCTGAGCAATGGTGACATCTGCGAGATCCTGGTGTCGCGGGCAGAGGATGCCGGTCCCAGCCGCGACTGGCTGAGCTTCGTCACCAGCCCACGGGCGATCTCGAAGATCAAGCAGCACTTCACCCGGGAGCGCCGCGAGGAAGCCATCGAGAGCGGCAAAGACCAGCTGGCTCGTCAACTGCGCAAGTCGGGGCTGCCGATCCAGCGGATGCTGACCGTCGAGCACCTGACTGCGGTCGCCGATAGCTATCGACTGGCGAATGTGGACGCCCTGTATGCGGCTATCGGTGAAGGAAATGTCGGCGCTCAAGGCGTGGTGCAGCGTCTGGTGGAGACCGCAGGTGGCCTGGAGGCGACCGTCGACGAAGGCTCCGAAGACATGCGGATCGCTGCTCCGAGGCGGCGATCCACGGGAAAGAACGATGCCGGCGTGGTGGTCGAGGGACTACCGGACATGTGGGTGAAGCTGGCCAAGTGCTGCACACCGTTGCCCGGGGACGCCATCATGGGGTTCGTCACTCGTGAGAACGGTGTCTCGGTGCACCGACGCGACTGCACCAATGCCGCGAACCTGCTCTCCCAGCCGGAGCGCATCGTCCAGGTCGAATGGGCCGCCACCGGCGGGGTGGGATACCTGGTCGCGATCCAGGTGGAGGCGTTGGATCGCACCGGACTGCTCTCCGAGCTCACCAAGGCTCTCAGCGATCAGGGCATCTCGATTACCTCTGCCCTGGTCAGCACGACGAAAGATCGGTTGGCCAAGGTGCGATTGACCTTCGAATGCAGCGACCCGCAGTATCTCGATCACGTCATCAACCAGATGCGCCGGATCTCCGGGGTATACGACGTCTACCGGGTCAGCCAGGGCGGCTGACGAACAGCAAACGGCGCGCCACCGGCCGGAACCGGGGACGCGCCGCTGGCATTGGTATGCGGGTTAGGCTCCGTTGCCGGAGAACTCGTCCAGAGCCTTGGTGGCCTGATTCAGCCACTCGGTGTAGGTCTTGATCGACTCGCGGGTCTTCTGTGCCTTCTTGAGATCACCGCGGGCCTCCGCATCGTCGGCCTGCTTGGCGAGCTTCTCGATCTGCGTGGTGAACATCTCGACCGTGTCGCTGGCGCGCTTGCGGGCTTCTGGGTCGGTGCGGCGCCATTCGTCGTCCTCGGCAGCCTTGATCGCGTGCTCCAGCGCCCGGACGCGGTTCTCCAGCGGCCGGATGGCGTCGCGCGGCACCTTGCCGTGCTCGTTGTAGCGGGCGAGGAAATCACGGAACTGGTCGCGAGCGGTTTTGACATCGGTGACCGGGACAATCGTCGCCTCGGCCTCATCGAGCAGCGACTGCTTGGCCGTGAGGTTCTCGCGGAACTCGTCGTCCTCGGCGCTGAATGCGGCCGAGCGGGCCTCGAAGAACTGATCCTGCAGTCCCCGGAACTCCGCCCACAGCGCGTCGTCGATCTCGCGCGCGGCGCCGCCGGCCGCCTTCCACTGATTCATCAGCTGGCGGAACTCGGCCGCGGTGTCGGACCAGTCGGTGGACCCGGCGATCTCGCGCGCCCGGGCGATGATGGCCTCTTTCGCCTTGCGGGCGCCGTCGCGGCGTTCGTTCTCACTGGCGAACTGCGCCTTGCGCCGGCGGGTGTAGGTGGTGCGGGCGCTGCTGAAACGATGCCACAGTTCGTCGTCGGTCGCCCGATCGATGCGCGGCAGCGCCTTCCACTCATCGAGCAGGGCACGGAACCTGTTGACACCACCGCGCCAGTCGTTGCCGGCGGCAAGCTTCTCGGCCTGTTCGACCATCGCCTCTTTGGCAGCGCGGGTCTCTTCGTTCTGCTGGGCACGCTGAGCCTTGCGGGCCTCCTGAGCTGCGGCGAGCTGGGGTGCCAGGCCCTGGAGGGTCACGATCAGGCCGTCGAGGTCGCCTACCGCGTTGGCCTCCGCAATCGATGTGCTGAGGGCATTGACCGCTTTGCGCGCCTCCTCGGGTGACACGGTGCCCGATTCGATGCGCTTGGACAGCAGGTTCACCTCGGTTTCGAGGGCCTCGAAGCGGCGGACGAAGAACGCCAGTGCCTCGGCTGGATCGGCATCTGGAACTTGGCCCACTCTTCGTTCACCCGTCGAAGTCACGACGTAGACGGTGCCATCGGAATCGACGCGACCGAAACGAGCCGGCCCTGCACTTTCACTCATGGGTACATCTTGCCCGATAGGCTGCAAAATGTGTTCATCGTGTCAATCGTAACCGGGCCCTGGCAGACGAACTGCTATGTGGTAGCTTCCGGTGCCCCGGACTCATCCAACGTTCAATCCGCCGTGATCATCGATCCCGGAGCCCACGCCGGTCCGAGCGTCCACCAGGTGCTGGACGAACAGCGGCTGCGTCCGGAGGGCATCATCTGTACCCACGGTCATTTCGACCACGTTGCCGACGCCGCGAAGCTGGCCAACGAATTCGCCATACCGGTCTGGCTGCATCCCGGCGACCGGCCGATGCTCACCGAGCCGGTGCTCGGTTTCGGCCCGGGCAGCGAGCCGCTCATCGAACAGGTCGCTGGGACCACGGTGCTGCCGGCCCCCGACGATCTGCGGCCGATGGCCGACGGCGACCAGCTCACGGTGGCAGGCATCGACCTCGAGGTGATCCACGCCCCCGGTCACACGCCGGGCTGTGTGGTGCTGCGCAGCTACGTCGGCGGCGAGCCACTGCTGTTCAGCGGCGACGTGCTGTTCGCGGGCAGCATCGGACGTGTCGACCTGCCGGGCGGTTCGATGACCCAGATGAAGCAGTCGTTGCGCAGACTGTGCGGGCTGATCGACGCCGAAACCGGTATTCTGCCGGGGCACGGCCAGACCACGACCATGGCCCGTGAACTGGCTACCAATCCCTACCTGTCCAAGGAGGCTCTCGCCTGATGGCCCGACCCAAGCCGCTGTCCGGCTTTCCGGAACTTCTGCCCGCCCAGCGCATGGTCGAGCAGGCAGTCATCGACATTGTCCGCGAGACCTTCGAGTTGCACGGATTCGCCAGTATCGAGACCCGCGCCGTGGAGACGATGGACTCGCTCACCCGCAAGGGCGAGATAACCAAGGAGGTCTATGTCGTCCGGCGGTTGCACGCCGAGCCTGGCGAGACCGGCGATGATCTCGGGCTGCACTTCGACCTGACCGTGCCGCTGGCCCGCTACGTGCTGGAAAACTCCGGGCACCTCCAATTCCCGTTCCGCCGCTACCAGATCCAGAAGGTCTGGCGAGGCGAGCGTCCGCAGGAGGGCCGGTACCGCGAGTTCACTCAGGCCGACATCGATATCGTCGGCGAGAACACCCTGGCTGACCACCACGATGTCGAGGCGCCGCTAGTGATGTTGGAGACGCTGGAGAGGCTCCACGGCCAACTCGGCCTTCCGCCGGCGCGCATGCATGTCAACAATCGCAAGCTATCCGAGGGCTTCTATCGCGGGCTTGGTATCGAGGACACCGCAGCGGTGCTGCAGCGGGTCGACAAGTTCGACAAGATCGGCCCGGACGCGGTGACCGAGTTGCTGACCGACGAGCTCGGGCTGTCCGGGCAGGTCGCGGCCAAGTGCGTCGAGCTGGCCACGATCTGCACCGAGGACGACTCGTTCGTCGGGCGGGTCCGCGAACTCGGCGTGCACAGCGAGATGCTGGACGAGGGCCTGGACGCGTTGGCGCAGGTGATCAACGCCGCACGGATCCAGGTGCCGGGCCGGATGGTCGCCGATCTGAAGATCGCGCGGGGGCTGGACTACTACACCGGCACCGTCTACGAAACGGTGCTCGTGGGCTATGAACGCCTCGGCTCGATCAGTTCGGGTGGGCGCTACGATTCGCTGGCCACCGACGGCAAGCGCAGCTATCCCGGGGTGGGGATCTCGTTGGGCCTGACCCGACTGCTGATGCCGCTGCTGGCCAGGGGAGAGCTGGCCGCCTCACGCAGTGTTCCGAGTTGCGTGGTGGTCGCCGTGGACACCGAACAGACCCGCACCACAGCAATGCGGGTGGCGGCGGCGCTGCGAGGCCGGGGAATCGCCTGCGAGGTGGCCCCCAAGGCCGACAAGTACGGCAAGCAGATCCGCTACGCCGATCGGCGCGGCATCCCGTATGTCTGGTTCGGCGGCGTGAGCGGAGAGGTGAAGGACATTCGCTCCGGAGACCAGGTCGCCGCGGATGCCCGCGTGTGGACCCCGCCCAAGGCCGACGCACGTCCCCGGGTGATCGCGGGCGGCCAGTAGCAATCCCCCAGAACCCCCGACCCCTCGTGCCCCAACCCCCTAGGTAGGGGCCGGGGGTTTCGGGATAAGCCCCGATGTACCGGGGCGACGACTCGCGCAGACTTTTTCCTGAGGCTTCCACTCATCCATCTGGCCCACCGAGGTCCCGGGGAAAGGCAAGAACTGTGGCTGATGACATTTTGTCGAACAACGACATAGAGATTGAAGAGTCCTTCAATACCGAGACCGAGGTCGAGGTTGGCGTCGAGGATTCGTTCAATACCGAGACTGAGGTCGAGGTCGAGGATTCGTTCAATACCGACGTCGAGGTTGAGGATTCGTTCAATACCAACGTCGAGGTGGAGGATTCCCTCAACACCATCGCGTCGAACAACGAGACCGAAGACTCCTTCAACACGGAGGTCGAGGTCGAGGTCGAGGATTCGTTCAACACCGACGTCGAGGTGGAGGATTCCTTCAATAACGTGGCCTCGAACAACGAGACCGAAGACTCCTTCAACACCGAGACCGACGTCGACGTCGAGGTCGAGGATTCCTTCAACAACGTGGCCTCGAACAACGAGACCGAGGATTCGTTCAATACCGACGTTGAGGTTGAGGATTCGTTCAATACCGAGATCGAGGACTCGTTCAACACCGAGACCGAGGTCGAGGTCGAGGATTCCTTCAACACCGTCGCGTCGAACAACGAGACCGAGGATTCGTTCAACACCGAGACCGACGTCGAGATCGAAGACTCCTTCAACGACAGCTCCGACAACTCCACGAACGTGGGCATCGCGGTCGAGGATTCCTTCAACGAGGTCGAGGACTCGTACAACGACGTGTTCTCGAACAATGACACTGACGTGCTCTCGGGCAACGAGGTCGAAGATTCGTTCAACGAGACCAGCAACTCCAACAACGACATCCTCTCGAACAACGACATCGAGATCGAGGACTCCGGCAACCAGAACTCCTACAACGATTCGTCCACCGATGTGGACGTCGAATTCGAGATCGAGGACTCCTTCAACACCGTGGAGAACTCGCACAATGACTCGTCGACCGAGGTCGAGGTCGAGATCGAAGACTCCTTCAATGACAGTTCGGACAACTCCATTCGCAACCAGGATTCGTTCAACGTTACGAGTTCGTTCAACACTCAAACGTTGAATGACTACTCGTCAACTGTCGGAGTGCGCCAGTACAACGCCGGCTTCGAGAACTTGAATTTCAGTGGACTGACCGGTGGCGGACTTCTCGGAGCTGCAGGCAAGGGCTTCGGCGGCAGCGATACCGAGGTCAACATTGACGTAGATGCGCGCACGTTGCAGTTCGATCAGTCGGTCAACCAGGTCATCTCGACAGGTAACAGCTTCGGCGATACCGACATCGTGCAGGTTTTCGGGCAGAGCGCAAGTGTCGCCTTCGGTGACGATTCGATCGCCGCGGGTGGCGATGTGAACATCGACAATTCCGTGACGAAGGTCTTCGCTGACGATATCAATATCGGCAACACCGACATCGATGTGCGCATCAACGATTCGTTCAACGATTTCTCCGAGCAGTACGACCTCAATCTTGACATCAACGATTCGTTCAATGATCAGTCGACGAACGTGAATGTTGATATCGAAGACTCGTTCACAATCGAGGATTCGTTCACCAGCGAGATCGATGCTACCTACGAGAACAGCTTCGAGTGGGCCAACAGCGGCAATATCTTCAGCCCAGGCTCCGGCACCACCGGTGGCGAGGGCGAGATCGATTTCTGATCGCACTAGATGACATTCACAGCCCGGCTTCCCTGGAGGCCGGGCTTGTGGATGTTCGGCATCATTTGATTGAGTGACGTACAGCACCGATTGCGAGGAGCAAGCATGACCGATCAGGCTCGGGCAAGCCGCACGCATGCGGACGGATCGGCTGCGGTGCCGCGGCGGGCGATGGCCCGCTCGGCGACCATCGCTGATCCCTCGAAGCCCCCGACTGAGGCGGCTGTTCCTGGGCGGCGCGAGTTGCTCGAACTCGTGGAGCGCACCGGCCGATTCGCCGCGGTCACCAGCCGGACAGATCTTGTGCAGAGGCTGATTCAGGCTCGCACCCGACTCCAGGATCCGAACGTGCGGGTCGTCGTTGTCGGAGAGTTCAAACAAGGCAAGAGCAAGCTGATCAATGCGTTGGTGAACGCACCGGTGTGCCCGATCGACGATGATGTCGCGACCAGCGTGCCGACCGCGGTCGGCTACGGTGCACAGCCGGCAGCGTGGGTGGTCACTCGCACCGACGAGCCCGAGGCAGAACCCGTGAAGGTCGTCAAACAGCCCATTCAGATCGACGATCTTGCCGAGTATGTTTCGGAGAAGGGGAATCCGGGAAACCAGCGGCATATTGTGGCCGCCGAGGTCTCGTTGCCACGCGAGCTCCTCAAGGGCGGATTGCGCTTGGTGGATTCTCCCGGAGTGGGATCGCTGGATTCCACCAAGGCGCTCGCGACGCTTTCCGCGCTGTCGTCTGCTGATGCGGTGCTGCTGGTTTCGGACGCCTCCCAGGAGTACACCGCACCGGAGGTACAACTACTCAAACATGCGTTGCGTATCTGCCCGAATGTGGCGGCGGTGCTGGCGAAGACCGATCTCTACCCGCAGTGGCGGGTAATCGAGCGTCTTGACCAAGGGCACCTCAAACAGATCGGTGACCTCCCCATATTCGCGGTCTCCAGCGATCTGCGTCTGCTGGCGGCCTCCCAGCAGGATCGCGAGCTCAATGACGAGTCCGGCTTCCCGGCGCTCGTGGCACATCTGCGCCGCGATGTGGTCGAGCATGCCGAGCTGCTGAGTGCCCGCAGTGCGGTGCACGACATGAATTTTGCGGTGGAGCAGATGACGGTGTCGGTACGAACCGAACTGAGCGCACTGCTGAACCCGCACGATACCCCGCGTCTCATCGCCGAGCTCGAGAACGCCAAGGCAAAGGCTGAGGAGTTCCGCGGTGTGTCCTCACGATGGCAGGTGGCCTTGGCCGACGGCATCGCCGACCTCATCTCCGACATGGAGCACGATTTGCGGGACCGGCTGCGGCGGGTCCAACGCGAGGCCGAGCAAGCGATCGACGAAGGAGATCCCGGCCCCATCTGGGAGCAGATCACGGAGTGGGTCGACCAGCGCGTCGCCTCGGCCATCTCGGAGACGTTCGTGTGGACCGAGGAGCGTTCCACCTGGCTGACCGAAGAGATCGGCGAGCTGTTCTTGGCCGAGGAGCGAGAGCTCCCGGTAATCGAGGTCGCATCCATCGACGGAATCCTTGATCCAGTCGACGAGTTGCCCGATTTTGACCCCGGTCAACTGAGCGCCACCGAGAAGATCTATATCGGCGTCCGAGGCTCTTACGGCGGAGTCCTGATGGTCGGACTGGCCAGCGGGTTGATCGGCCTGAGCCTGATCAACCCGCTTTCGCTGATCGCCGGTGTGCTGGTCGGGCGGCGGGCCTATCGTGAGGACATGGGGAACCGGCTGATGCGCCGCCGCTTCGAGGCGAAGAACATCGTGCGTCGCTATATCGACGAGGTCACCTTCCAAGTCGCCAAACAGCTGAAGGACCGGCTGCGAGTCGTCCAACGCACCGCTCGCGACCATTTCACCTCCATCGCCGATGAGATGCATCGTTCTCTCACCGATTCGGTGCTGGCCGCCAAGCAGGCGGCCGGATCCTACAGCGCGCAGCACGACAAGCGGGTCGCGCTGCTGCGTACCCAATTGAGCCAGCTCGAACAACTCCAGGCCGGCCTGCCCGTGGTGCAGACGTTGCCGGCAGGCCGCGTCCCACGGGCCGTGGCGCAGTGAGCCCGGACCAGCTGGACGACACTGCGGCCCTGATCGAGGTCACCCGCCGCCTCTATACGCGCGACGAGGCGGCGCTGGAGCTACTCGACCGACTGGAGCGCAGGATTCGTGAGCCACTCCGGCTTGCCATCGCGGGCATCGTGAAGGCGGGAAAGTCGACGCTACTCAATGCGATCCTGGGTGAGCAGATCGCGCCCACGGATGCTGGTGAGTGCACCAAGATCGTCACCTGGTATCGCTACTCGGAGACTCCATCGATCACCTTGCGGCCACACGGGCGCCCGAGCCAACGGCTGCCGCTACGCCGAGTGAGGGGCAAACTGGTCATCGACCTGGGAGAGATGTCGGCAGATGACGTCGAGAGGATAGACATCGGTTGGCCGGCCCCCGCACTCAAGTCGGTGATTCTCATTGATACCCCAGGAATCGCCTCGACATCCCACGAGGTATCGGCGCGCTCGATGAGTTTCCTGACCCCCTCCGATTCTCCATCGGAGGCGGACGCCATCGTCTACCTGCTGCGTCATCTGCACCCCTCGGATCTCGGGTTTCTCGAGGCTTTCCGAGACACCGCGGCGGGGCCGTCGCAGACCGTGAATGCGGTGGCGGTTCTGTCACGCGCTGATGAGATCGGCTCTGGACGCATCGATTCACTGTTGTCGGCACGCAAGGTCGCCCTGCGGTACGAACGCGATGGAGAGTTGGCTTCGCTGGCATTAGGAGTAGTCCCGGTAGCTGGGCTACTGGCAGAGGGCGCGCAGACCTTGCGCGAGGCCGAGTTCACCGCCTTCCGGGAACTGGCCGCATTGGACCGAGTGGAGCGAGAGCGGCTGCTGGTCTCAGCAGATCGTTTCGTCCGGCCCGCCGATCATCTGTCGCTGAGCGAACGGGAACGCAAAGAGCTGCTGGCGAGATTCGGGCTGTTCGGAGTCCGCTTGGCGATCTCGCTGATCCGTGCGGGGGCCACCGATTCGACGCAACTGTCCACCCAGCTCGTGCAGCACAGCGGCCTCAATGAGTTGAACGACTTCGTCGAGTTGCACTTTCACTCCCGGGCGGCGAGCCTGAAAGCCAGGGGCGTACTGGATGCACTGGAGCGGTTATTGCGCGACAAGCCGCGCCGAGATTCCTCCACAGTCTTGGAAGGAATCGAACGGATCCGAGCTTCGGCTCACTGGTTGCGTGAACTGACATTGCTGTCCTCGGCGCGCACGGCAGGGCTGGGCCTTCCGGAGGACGATGCCCAGCGGGCCGCGAGAATCGTCGGTGGCGACGGATTGGATCCGGCACTGCGGCTGGGCCTGCCCCAGGAGGTATCCGCCCACGAAATAGCTCTGCAGGCCATGATCGAACTCGATCAGTGGCGAGCGAAGAGTCAGTCGCCGATGCTTGAGCGCAAAGCTACCGAGACCTGCAGAATCGTGGTGCGCACTCTGGAAGGGATTGTCTCAGGCATCAGCCCCACCAGACCACCCCAGTCCCTTGCGGACGTCGTGACGGCGCACGCTCCAGGCAACAGCACCACGCAGGTTGCTGACGAGTAGCGCCAAGGTGACCGCGACGAGTTGGCCGGCCAGGAGTTGTCGCAGGTGCTCGCCATGGTCACCGGCGGCTATCAGTTCACGTCCCAGACCGAAGAGCAACGCCTGCCCGAGCAGAGTGATGAACTGCCACCATCGCACGCCGGGCTTGCGGTTGGTGAACGACACCAGCAAGGTTATCTGGATGAGTAGCAGCCCGATCATTGCCGCGAATGCCGACCAATAGATGATGTCTGCAGCGCGCTGGTAGGTTTCGGTGGTGCGCTCGGAGTTCACGTCGCGGATCGTCTCGACGATGAGCGGAAGCTGGTCTTCGCGCACGACGAAGAAGTAGATGATCGCCAGCCCCGCCAGCACGAAGCTGACCACCCACAAGAACTGGCAGGCCCGAACCGAGAACGGTGGTGCGAGCTTCACCAATACCGGGGCAGCATTCGGGTTGAGCACGGAGGGACGCTCCGGCGGCTCCTGCTGCGGTTTCACGGTTCGTATCCGCATGACCGCAGCAGTTGCGCCGGAGGTCTCCTGATCGTTATTTTCAGCCATCTTCACGTTCGCAACCGAACTCGTTACGGTTGGTCAAGTCCGTCGACGTCATAGCCGGCCGGATCGTAGAGCACCGCACCCGAGTCTTCGTACTCGTTCGCCACAGCGGCCACGCCCGCGTCTGGAACGTCCAGGACCTCCGTAGCGGTATCCGCAGTGGCCGTTGCCGCGTCGGTGACCAGCGCGGCATCAGCCGGCGCGTCGACGACGGCGACCAGGCCGTCTGCCACCGGATCCTCAGCGGCGGTGCCAACAGTGACGTCAACATCGGTGGTGGTCGACTGGTCGTTGAACGCATCGGAGATCTCTGCGGTGATCTCGGTGTTACCGATCCCGATATCGTCGGCATCGATCTCGGTCTGCGAGTTGTCGATCGAGGCATCCTTGCCGGCGGCCACCGAGCCATCACCGCTGGCGACGATCGCTTCCTGATCGAAGATCTGGGTCACGTCACCGCCGGCCCAGATATTCTGATTCACCGATTGGTCGATGATCGTGGTGCGCGCGTCGATTGCGAAATTGGTGGTCACATTGGTGATCTCTTCGACCACGGTCGGAGGATGCGCGGGGGACTGCGGTTGCTGAATACTCACCTGGGGTGAGTAGCCAGGGTGAACCGGAGTCGCTTGGACAGGCCGCTGCACGACGTCGGGCCGGTCAACCACCACCGGCACGACAGCGCGCACGTCGGCAGCACAGGCCCCGGACAGGCCGGCCTCCGCGAGGGTCTCTTCGGGTTCAGCAGCAAACTGCGCGGCCGCGGCCGGGTCGCGCAACAAGCTCAGAATGAACTCGATGAGAGCGTCAGCAATCGTGGCCAAGGGCGTGGTCATATCGCAGCTCCTGTCTTGTGGGTGACGGTCGATTCGAGCGTATGGCACGGGTTAGTACAAAGCATGGGGGATTGTCCCTAGTTTGTGAATAGGGGGTTACGGGATCAGCAGCGTCCGTCATCATCTGTCCTCGGTTCCACCTATAGTCAAACGCAGTTTGGCGATAAGATCAGAGCGCGATTTCGCCTCCAGCCGACGTCTGATACTGGCCACATGGTGCTCGACCGTACGGGGTGAGATGAAGATCGCCTGGCCGATCTCGGCGTAGGTCTTGCCTTGCAGTATCAACACCGCCACATCATGTTCGCGTTCGCTCAGCGAAGCACCCTCGTGGCTCGGGGTTGGGCTGCTCTCGGTGCTGCCAGCAGCGTGCCGGATCACCTCGGGGGGATGAAGTTCACGGGCGCAGGCCATCAGTCGAGAAGACGCCCTACGATCATCGGGTAACCGGCCCGCCCCGTGCGCGGCCAAACGCGCGCCATCCCAGGAGAGTCCGGCCGCCGCCAGTCCTCGGGCCGCCGCCTCGACTGCGCCTGCGTCAACCTTGCCGCCCAGAACTGCGACCCAGACCCCGCCTGCCTGGGCCATCGCAGCGGCAACCGAGCTGTGCGGCGCCGCGGCCACCAATGCCTGAGCATGCGGTGCAAGCGAACCGGGCTTGTTGAGTAGGATGCCCTGCTGGACGCCCGCCCACCACAGGTGGTTCGACCACAGTGGGGGATAGCCGAGCCTACGCACGATCTCGAGGCCGTGTGCGAGATAGGGTGCCAACGTCACGGAGTCACCCAGTCGGGCTCCGGCATCGATCAGCGAGCCGAGCGGGAGCAGCGAATACAGTGACACGTCCACATTGCGGCTGGCGGTCAGAGCGGCCTGCCACGCCATCGTGAGGCTCTGCGTATCTCCATAACGTCGAGCCAACGTGATCCGGATCGTGGCAAGCAGCAGCTGCGTGCGCGACGACTGAGGCGAGACGAGCTCTTCGGCCTGACGCAAGGCTTCGCGGGCCTCGTGCGGACGCTCATTGCGGATCGCGACAAAGGCCTGCCAGCCTAGCAACCGCGGGCGCGCCCAGGGTCCGCCCTGCTCTGCGCTGACCGCGGCGTCGATGACCGCCTGGGCGGTCTGCAACTCGCCGGCGCCCATCGCCACGCCCGCCGCGACCACGGCCGGCAACTCGGCGATCGGGCCCACACTCTTGGATGCGGAGTACAGCTCCGAGGCCTGTACCAACGAACTGAGCGCCGATGCAGGTGGTTGCTGCTTCACGGAATCACGCAGACCGGCTTCAAACAGCTGCAAGGCGACACCGAGTGTTGTGGGCGACTGCGCGACGGATTGACGATCGTGGAAACGGTCAGGGAAACCCGCACCAGCATGGACCAGCAGCGCGCGCACCGATGAGGCCGGGTCGTCGGTCGGTCGCGCGAGATAACTCTGACTACTGATCAGCGGCAGCCCGCGCTCGGCCCAGATAGCCGCCGCAAGGTCGGCCGCGAGATCCGAGTTGGGAGAACCGGCGGCCATCTCCGCCTTCTCGACGAGTTCCGCGGCTCCGTCAAGATCACCCTTCGACCACACATTGAGAGCCTGCTGTAGCAGCGGTGCCGACGCATCGTCGTGGCTGATCAGACTGCTCCGGTCGGCGCTGGTCTCAGCCCTCAGCTCGGCCAGTCGGTGCGCGGGAGTGGAAGCCAGAACCGCTGACCGCACCACCGGGACCGGACGCCCATTGCGCAATAGAAGCCCTTCGGCGTGACCCTGCGCGATGAGCGCGTCGACAGCTGACACCGATTCGATGGAACCGAGGTTCGCATGCGGATCAATGCTCACCAACTCGACCAGATGACGCAACTGCGCGTCGGCGGTGTTCAGGCGGTGGGCGATCTCGTCTTGGAGGAGCAGATGCAATCCACTGTGCTCGGGATCGTCCACGCAATCACGGTCATCATGAAGACTCAGCGCCCGGGTAGCCAACCAGCTGATGCCGCCGGTGGCTGCCAGAATCTGGGTCAAGCAGGCGGATGAGACCGCTCGGCCATGCACTTGGCAGTAGGTGAGGGCATCCGATCGCGAGAGCTGACCGAGCACGACCGCGGGCGCGTCCTGCTCAAGGCGACGCCAGATCGCTGTCAATCCGTCGGGCCTCGGCCAGGGCCGGCTGGCGACGATGAGCCCGGCGGTGGGATCGAGGGCCCGACCGCCGATCTGGTCGAGATGCTCCTCGTCCAACAGGTGAAGATCATCGACAACGAGTACCCGAGAGGGCGGCACCGAGGCGGCCGACGGGCCTGGCCGGTATTCGGTGAATGCGGTCTCGAGGTCTGCGAGCAGATTGGTGATCTCGCGCAGCAGGCTGGTCTTGCCGGATCGGGCGGTGCCGACAATGAAGGCCCGCGGGCTACCGGAGGTGGCGATGGTCTCGATTGCCTGCAGTGCATGTCGAACGCTGGAGAACGGCGGCGTGGTTCCTCGGGACGTGGTGGTCATGGTCAGCTCCCATCGGTCTCAGGAGCGGATGGAGCGCTCGAATCAGATGGTGGGCTGGCCGTGGTGGGCTCGACCGGGGAGTCGGTGGTGGTGTCGCCGGTCGGTAGTTGCGTACCGATCTCGGGCGCCAGGTCAGCGACGGTCTCGTCGTCGGCCGCGGCCGTGGTGTTCGGTGCCACCGTTGTCGGGGCGCCAGGCGAGCCCACAGGGTTGCTCGTCGGCACCGCGCTCACCTCACCGGGCAGAGTGAGGTGACCGTGCGGCCTCAGCTCGGTGGGCTCCACGAGGTCGGCAGAGGGCTCGCCGTCGGCGGGGCTGGGGCGCTGCGCCTGCGACCATGACGTGTGCGAGGTGGACGCCTCGTCGACTGCCGAGCCGGCCGGAAGCGGTGAGCCGGACGATGATCCGCTGAGCAACAGCGTGACTACGGTGACTACCGCGGCGGTGAACACCATCAGCCGACCGCGGTCGCGACGTCGACGCTTCGACCGGACCGCCGGTTGCGCTGCCGACTCGTCGTCGGGAGTCGGCAGATCCTCGACAACCGCTGCCTGTTGTTCGTGGGCGCCGATCACCGCCTGCGCCCGAGCCTCTGCGAACCGTAGTCCTGCCCGTGCAGCACCGAGTACCGCTGACAAAGCAGGATCGCTGTCGATCACGATCGGCCGGTCGAGCGACTCCGACAACCGCTGCGCCACCCGCGGAATTCTTGATGAACCGCCGATGAGGAGTACGGCTTCGAGCTGCGATACCTGAATGCCGGCATGCTCGACAGTGTCATCCAGCACATCGATCGTGCGATCCAGAGCGGGCTCGATCATCTGCTCGAATTCGGCACGCGTGAGGCGGACGGTGGTGTGGACCGCTGCCACCGCAACGGGAATGGTCACGGCTGTCTGGGAGGACAGCGTCTCCTTGGCTTCGACGCAGGCTTCGCGCAGTCGGATCAGGGCGCCTCGGACGTCGACGTGGTCGGCATCCAGCGTCATCTTGGCCAGCCCGGACACCTCCATGACGTGCCGGAAGACCAGATCGTCGAAATCGGTGCCGCCAAGATCGGTGAGGCCACCCGAAGCGCCGACCTGACCGAGACCTCCGTCGCGTTCCTTGCGCAGCACAGCGCAACTGAGTGCGTCGCCGCCCAGGTCGTAAACGGCGACGGTTTGGCCGTTCTCCAGGGGAGCCGAGGCCTCGTACTGCGCGACGGCAGCCTCAGACTCGGGTATGAAATCGAAGCCGTCGAGACCCAGTGCCGCCAGTGCGGTGGCAATCAGGCTCAGGCGATGCGTACCCCACTCGGTTGCTGGGTACCCGATGGTGATGCCTGCGGGCGGCTCACCTGCTTGCTCGGTGGCCCGTTGGACAACCCAGGCGATCAGTTGTGCGTAAAGCTGCTCCGGGACCAGCCTTTGCCCACCTACCAGCAGCGGCACGTCGTCTCCGAGGCGGTGTCGCAGATCGCAGATCATCCGTTCCGGCTGGGCCTGACCGTGCTGTCTGGCTGCGTCGCCGAAGACCAGATCGCCGTCCCGAGGCACAAACAGGCACGAAGACGCGGTGCCGAGGCGCCCGAGGCTGATCGGCTCGGCGACAACCCCCAGGTCGGGATCGGTGTGCGCGCTGGCTGCGGCGACGCGGCTCGAACCGAGCGCGACCGCGAGGTTGTAGGACGTCATCGTGGCGGACCTCCTCCGTGGGGTGCAAGATCCATCGGAAGTTAGATAAACCTTATCTGGTGGCGGTGTCGAGCACGAGGCCTCGACGAGACTCATACATAGTCCCCGCGAGTGAGGGGGCCGTGCCTCATACAGTTTTCCCCGCGAAGCTTGGGTCGGCCACGATGGGGTGTGAGTGATGAGGGTTTGTCGATGGCAGCCAGGGTTGAGGTCACGAAGCGGTACGCCACGGCGTACGCGGCCGCGTCGAAGAAGGACAAGGGTCTGATCTTGGATCAGGTCGTGGACGTGACGGGCTGGAATCGGGATCATGCTCGTCAGACACTGAAGGCGCGACTACGGCAGCCGAAGGGCCGCGCCGTTGCGACGGTCGCGGTGATTGACCGGCGACGCACGAAACCACGCAAGTACTCCTACGATGCGCTGGTGGTGCTGCAGCGGGTTTGGGCGACTGCTGGCGGCAGTTGCGGGAAGTACCTCGTCGTGTCGATCAGCGACTGGCTGGATGCGATGGAAGCCGAAGGTTCACTGGTGGCCGGTCAGGACCGCTACAGCGCGGAGGTGCGTGCCGAGCTGGAGTCCATGTCGGCGGCCACGATCGACCGGTACCTGAACACAGCGCGGGCCAAGGACCCGATCCGAGGCAAATCGGCAACGAAACCGGGGAGCTTGTTGCGTAACTCGATCAGTATCCGCAAGGCCGGTGACGAGGTCGAGGCCGAGCCCGGGTTCTTCGAGGTCGACACGGTGGCTCACTGCGGCCCGACGTTGAAGGGCGAGTTCGCGCGCACCGTGAACTTCACCGACATGCATACCGGCTGGGTGTTCACCAAAGCGATCCGCAACAACGCCCACCTGCACATCCGGTCCGCGTTCGACGAGTTCATCAATCAGGTGCCGTTCATGGTCACCGGGATCGACTGTGACAACGGCTCGGAGTTCATCAACTATGACCTGATCGGCTGGGCCGGGCAGCGTGATGTGTTCTTCACCCGATCAAGGCCCTACAAGAAGAACGACCAAGCCACCATCGAGTCGAAGAACGGTCACCTCGTACGCCGCTACGGCTTCTACCACCGCTACGACACCCCACTGGAGCTGGAACTCCTCAACCGGCTGTGGCCACTAGTCAACGACCGGTTGAACTTCTTCACCCCCACGAAGAAACCAATCGGCTGGGCCACCGATGCCGTCGGTCGTCGCAAACGCGTCTACGACCAGCCCAAAACGCCCTGCCAGCGGCTCCTCGACGCCGGGGTCCTCAGCCGAGCCCAGCAAGCTGAGCTGGCCGCATACAAGACCACCTTGCAGCCCGCTGCGATGGCC
Organism: Brooklawnia propionicigenes; assembly: GCF_030297015.1. Lineage (NCBI taxonomy): Bacteria > Bacillati > Actinomycetota > Actinomycetes > Propionibacteriales > Propionibacteriaceae > Brooklawnia > Brooklawnia propionicigenes. The sequence goes on from NZ_AP028056.1 coordinate 3,147,783, forward strand.
CGACAGATCGGCCTGATCCAGCAAGAGCTCACCCGCCACGCCGGTCTGAAAACCCGCCGTCTAGAAGAACAAGCACGACCACAGCTACCCAACCCCGCCGGGATCCGGCTAACCGCCAGCTGAACCCTACGCGGGGAAAACAATGTGAGGCACGACCCCCCCGTTTCGCGGGGATTTGACAGTGAGGCACCACGGGCCTCGCGACGACCTGCGCACCGCAGGTTCAGCTCATGGCGTATTCAGACGAAGCTCGCAGTCATCGTGCTGCGGCACTGGCGGCGCCGCGAGACCACGTCCTGCCCGCGCGGGCTAGACTGTGCGGGTTCGGTTACCGTCCATACGGGCCACGCGAGAGGAAAATACTTGTGATCCGCACCCACGAGGCAGGCACGCTGCTCCGATCCACCATCGGCACCACGGTCAAGCTGGCCGGATGGGTGGACGCCCGCCGCGATCACGGTGGTGTGGTGTTCATCGACCTGCGGGATGCCTCCGGGATCGTGCAATGTGTGATCCGCGAGGAACTAGTCGATCAACTTGGTGCCCACAAGCTGCGCAACGAGTTCTGCATCGCTGTCACCGGTGTGGTCGAGGCCCGGTCGGAGGACACGGTCAATCCGGCCATGGTGACCGGTGAGGTCGAGGTCGTGGTCAGCGGACTCGAGGTACTCAACCCCTCCGCGCCGCTGCCCTTCCCGATCGATGAGCGCGTCAATGTCGGCGAGGATGCCCGGCTCAAGTACCGCTACCTGGATCTGCGTCGTCCGCGCCAGGCCGAAGCCATCCGGCTGCGTTCGTCGGTTACCCACACCATCCGGCAGGCGCTCGACTCGCTGGGCTTCGTCGACATCGAAACCCCCACATTGACCCGGTCCACTCCCGAGGGCGCCCGTGACTTCCTGGTGCCCGCCCGGCTGCGGCCGGGCTCGTGGTACGCGCTGCCGCAAAGCCCCCAGCTGTTCAAGCAGCTGCTGATGGTCGCCGGCATGGAGCGCTACTACCAGATCGCCCGCTGCTACCGCGACGAGGACTTCCGGGCCGACCGGCAGCCCGAGTTCACTCAGCTGGACGTCGAGATGAGCTTCGTCGATCAAGACGATGTCATCGCCGTCTCCGAGGAAGTGATGGCACAGGTCTGGAAGCTCATCGACGTGGAGCTGCCTCGTCCGATGCGTCGGCTCACCTGGCATGAGGCGATGAACGACTACGGCTCCGACAAGCCCGATCTGCGTTTCGACCTGAAGATCCACGAGGTCACCGCACTGTTCGCCGGCACCTCGTTCCGGGTTTTCCAGGCGCCCTACGTAGGGTGCGTCGTGATGCCCGGCGGCGGGTCGCTGCCGCGTCGCCAGTTCGACGCCTGGCAGGAATGGGCCAAGCAGCGCGGCGCCCGCGGGCTGGCCTACATCACGATCAACGAGTCCGGCGAGCTCGCCGGGCCGGTCGCCAAGAACCTCTCGGACGAAGAAAAGGCAGCACTGGTGCCCGCCGCCGGCGCCAAGCCCGGCGATGCGATCTTCTTCGCCGCCGGGGAGCGGGAGAGCTCTCAGGAGCTGCTCGGGGCGGCTCGGGTCGAGATCGGCCACCGCTGCGATCTGATCGATCCCGAGGCGTGGGCATTCTGCTGGGTGGTCGATGCGCCGCTGTTCAAGTCGGCAGCCCAGGCCACCGCCGAAGGTGATGTCGCGGTCGGCCACGGACGCTGGACCGCGGTGCATCACGCCTTCACCTCGCCCAAGCCCGAGTCGATGGATACGTTCGACACCGACCCCGGATCAGCCTTGTCGTACGGTTACGACTTCGTCTGCAACGGCGTTGAGGTCGGCGGAGGTTCGATCCGTATTCACCGCCGTGACATTCAGGAGCGCGTCTTCCAGGTGATGGGTCTCAGCGCCGAAGAGGCGCAGGAGAAGTTCGGTTTCCTGCTGGACGCCTTCCAGTACGGCGCCCCGCCGCACGGTGGTGTCGCCTACGGCCTGGACCGCCTGGTCATGCTGCTGGGCGGTTTCGAGTCCATCCGTGAGGTCATCGCCTTCCCGAAGTCGGGCGGCGGCTACGACCCGCTGACCGAAGCTCCCGCCCCGATCACCGCGCAACAGCGCAGGGAGGCCGGCGTCGACTTCAAGCCGAAGGCCGACAAGGCCGGCGCGAGCGACAAGTCCGACAAGTCCGGTGCAGCGGCGCAGACCAGCGCCTAGCCACCAGCCGCCAAGACCGGGCCGGCAGCGGCCCGCGGTGATGAGGTGCGTGCTGTTCATCGACGCGTAACAGAAGTTGGTAGGTTCGACCATATGGCGTATCAACCGAACTGGGTCGATCTCGACGGCCTGGTCAACATCCGGGACTTCGGTGGCATGACCACCACTGGCGGACGCACGCTGCGCGAAGGCGTGCTGCTGCGCTCGGACAACCTGGATGACCTGCCCCAGACCTCGATCGAGTGGCTGCTCGACGACCTGATGCTCAGCGATGTGATCGATCTGCGCACCAACAGCGAACGCGCCCGGGCGCAAGGATTCCCCTTCGACGGGCGCGTCCGGGTGCACAAGCTGAGTCTGTACCCCGAGGACGACCCCAATGATCCGATGCCCGCCTGGTTCGGTGAGTTTTCGGTGCTCGAGGACGGCGACCCGCCGGACACCGTGCATGTCGTCGCCGGGCATTACCTCGGCTATTTCCGGTCACGGCCCGACAGCATCATCGGTGCATTGCGGGCGGTCGCCGGCTCACCGGGAGCAGCCATCATCAATTGCGCGGCCGGCAAGGATCGCACCGGCACCGTCAGCGCGGTGCTGCTCGCGGCACTGGGCGTGCCCGAAGACCAGATCCTCGCGGACTATGCCGCCAGCACCGAGCGGATCGTCGCCATCCTCACCAAGCTCGGCTTCATGGCCGGCGCCGGATCGGGCGAACACGACGCCGATGTCCAGTCCCAATCGACCCCGCCCGAACTGATGGAACTGGTGCTCAGGCGGGTCGCCCGCGACTTCGGCTCGGTCGCCGGATGGCTGGAGCTCAACGGCTGGACGGCGGACGACCAGGCCGGCCTCGAAGCGAAGCTGCTCGGCTGAGACTCTCGGCTGAGAGATCGGCCCGTCGGTGCCATGGGGTAGCCTCACTCGGGTGAGCGAGGACCTGTTCGGCAACATCAGCCCGGTCGCGGAACCCACCTCCGGCGGGTCGCTGGCCGACGCCGATCACGCGAACCTGCCGCTGGCGGTGCGGATGCGTCCGCGCAGCATCGACGAGATCGTCGGCCAGCAGCATCTGCTGGCCGCGGGCTCGCCGCTGCGTCGCCTCGCCGAGGGCACCGGTGCCATGTCGGTCTTCTTGTGGGGGCCACCTGGGGTCGGCAAGACCACCATCGCCGCGGTGGTCTCCCACCAGACCGGACGACGCTTCGTCGAGATCTCGGCGGTGACCTCGGGGGTCAAAGAGGTGCGCGCCCACCTGGAGGCTGCCAAACGCGAACTGGCCCGGGGTGTGTCGACCGTGCTGTTCGTCGACGAGGTGCACCGCTTCAACAAGGCCCAGCAGGACGTCTTGTTGCCGGCGGTGGAAAACCGGCTGGTCACGCTCATCGCCGCCACCACCGAGAACCCCAGCTTCAGTGTGATCTCGCCGCTGCTCTCGCGTTCGCTGGTGCTGACCTTGCGTCCACTCACCGACGACGACCTGAACACCCTGGTCGACCGGGCGCTGGCCGACCCGCGAGGCCTGCGCGAGCGGTACCAACTCGACACGCCCGCCCGTCAGGCGATGCTGTCGATGGCAGGCGGCGACGCGCGGCGCGTACTCACCTACCTGGAGGAGGCCGCCCGCAGCGCCGACGCCAAGGGCACCACCGTGATCGACCTGGAAACCGTCGAGCAGTCCGTCGACCGGGCAGCGGTCCGCTACGACGCCGACGGTGATCAGCACTACGACGTGACAAGTGCTTTCATCAAGTCGGTGCGGGGTTCCGATGTGGACGCCGCGCTGCACTGGCTCGCCCGGATGATCGAGGCGGGTGAGGATCCCCGGTTCATCGCCCGGCGCCTGGTCATCCTGGCCAGCGAGGATATCGGGATGGCCGCGCCGGCGGTGCTGCAGACCTGCGTCGCTGCCGCCCAGGCCGTCCAATTGATCGGCATGCCGGAGGCCCGGCTCAACCTGGCTCAGGCCACCATCGCGGCGGCGACCGCTCCGAAGTCGAATGCGGTGATCAAGGCCATCGATGCGGCGATCGCCGATGTGCGAGCCGGCCGGATCGGAGATGTGCCACCGCATCTGCGTGACGCGCACTACTCGTCCGCCGGCGAATACGGCCACGGAGTCGGATACCGGTACGCGCACGACTATCCGCACGGAGTTGCAGCCCAGCAGTACCTCCCCGACGAACTGGTCGGCACCCGCTACTACGAACCCACTCAGCACGGCAATGAGGCGCAGATCGCCGAGCGGCTCGTCCTCATTCGGGGGCTACTGGCCCCGGAGGCGTAGTTCGTTGCCCTTGGCGGCGAGCTTGTTGTCCCTGCCGATCTTCTTGTCGATGCCCTTCGCGCTCTTGGGCGGCAGCACCGGGGCGCGCTCGGCGGGCAGGCCCTGCAGCAGTTGCCGGGTGCGCAATACCTCGAGATCCAGATGGGCTCCTGCCACCAGCGCCAGATTTGTCAGCCAGATGAGCCACAAGGCGATGATGGCACCGGCCAACGCGCCGTAGGTGGCGTCGTAGCTGCCGAAGTTCGCCGCATAGAAGCGGAATCCCACCACCGCGATTATTCCGGCGAGCGCTGCGACGATCGAGCCGTAACTGAGCGGGCGGAAGCGCGGAAACCGCACATTCGGGCAGAAGTAGTAGAGCACGTCGATGAGAACCATGACCAAGGCGATGGTGATCGGCCAGCGCAGCCGGTCCCACAGGTGCACCACGCCACTCAGCGCGGCGAATTGACCGGCAATCCAGCCGGCCACGTCACCGCTGACCACCAGCGCGAGCAGCAGCGTCGACATGCAGATCAGCAGGATGATCGTCAGCGCGAACTGCTGGGCCTTCAGCCTGACGGGGTTGCGTCCTTCGAGTACCCGGTACGCCCGGTTCATGACCCGGGTGAACGCGGCGACGTACCCGCTGGCCGCCCAAGCGGCGGCGAGAATACCGATCGCCAGGCCCAGACCGGCTCCGGCACTGGAGAAGAAGCTCTCGATGAGGCCCACGAGTGTGTCGGTGAGAAACTCGTCCGAGGAGGCTTGGCTGATCAGTCCGGTCAGCTTGGGAACCAGCACGTCGCCGATCCCGCTGAGTTTCATCAACGACACGATGCACAGCAGCGCCGGGAAGATGGTCAGCACCGTGTAGTAGGTGAGGGCGGCGGCCATGTCGGTGCCCTGGTTGCGCAAGAAACGCTGGATCGTCGCGGTGATGGTGTACAGCCAGCTCTTGAGGTCCATCCGAACCCGCTCGGGTTTCGCGGCAGGAGGTTCGTCGGGTTCAGGGGCATGCGAGGTCATGGTCTGAATCTACGCGGACCGGCAGCGCGCGCTAGGCTTGACAATCGGTCTGGCTGAGCCCAGTCAGTGTCGAATGTGAGTGAGGTCAAAGGATGAAGGCAGCAGAGATCGGACGCCGGTACGTGGATTTCTTCGCCGCGCGCGATCACACCATCGTGCCCAGCGCATCGCTGCTGTACAACGACCCCACCTTGTTGTTCGTGAACGCAGGGATGGTGCCGTTCAAGCCCTACTTCATCGGCGCCGAGCCATCGCCGTACAAGCGCGCCGTCAGCCTGCAGAAGTGCGTGCGCACCCTCGACATCGAGGATGTCGGCAAGACCACCCGGCACGGCACCTTCTTCCAGATGCTGGGCAACTTCAGCTTCGGCGACTACTTCAAGCGGGAGGCCATCGAGTGGGCCTGGGAGCTGGTCACCGGCCCGATCGACGAGGGCTGCTTCGGCTTCGATCCGAACAAGGTCTGGGTGACCGTGCTCGGTCCGGGCCTGCATCCCGAGTACCCCGAGGGCGATATCGAGGCGATGACCTACTGGAAGTCGGTCGGCGTCCCCGCGGAGCGCATCCAGTCCCGCGGCCTGAAGGACAACTACTGGAATATGGGCATCCCCGGCCCCGGCGGCCCGTGCTCGGAGATCTATATCGATCGTGGCCCCGAATACGGCCCCGAGGGCGGCCCGGACGCCGATGAGGACCGCTACCTCGAGATCTGGAATCTGGTCTTCCAGCAGGAGGATCTGTCCGTGGTGCGCGCCAAGGACGATTTCGACATTGCCGGCCCGCTGCCGTCCAAGAACATCGACACCGGCGCAGGCCTGGAGCGGATCGCGCTGTTGCTGCAGGGTGTCGACAACATGTACGAGACCGATGAGGTCTTCCCGGTCATCGCGCGGGCGTCCGAGTTGTCGGGCAAGAAGTACGGTGTCGATCACACCAATGATGTGAGGTTGCGGGTCATCGGCGACCATGTGCGCAGCTCCCTGATGCTGATGACCGACGGGGTGGCTCCCGGCAACGAGGCGCGCGGCTATGTGCTGCGCCGCCTGATGCGCCGTTCGATCCGCTCGATGCGGCTGCTCGGTTATGCCGGCCCCTCGATCGTCGATCTGCTCGGGGTCAGCCGCGCCGTGATGCACGTCTCCTACCCCGATATCGATGACCAGTGGGAGCGGATCCGCGAGATCGCCGATGCCGAGGAGCAGTCGTTCAGCCACACCCTCACCTCGGGTACCGCCCTGTTCGATATGGCGGCCCAGCAGGTGCGCTCGTCCGGTGGTCACGTGCTCGCCGGTGACAAGGCATTCCAATTGCACGACACCTACGGGTTCCCGATCGATCTGACCTTGGAGATGGCTGCCGAGCAGGGGCTGAGCGTCGATCAGGACGCCTTCCGCACCTTGATGAACGAACAGCGTCAGCGCGCCAAGGCCGACGCCCGCGCCAAGAAGGGCGGGGTGACCCAGACCGAGGCGTACCAGGTGCTGCGCGCCGAGGGTGAGACTCCTTTCCTCGGCTACACCGAACTGGGTGCCGAGACCAAGGTGCGCGGGCTCATCGCCGACGGCGAGTCGGTGACCTCGGCGCCGGCCGGCAGCATCGTGGAGGTCGTGCTCGCCGAGACCCCCTTCTACGCGGAGTCGGGCGGCCAGGACTCCGATACCGGCATTCTGCGCACCCCTGCGGGCGACCTGAAGGTGCTCGACGTGCAGCGTCCGGTGCCCGGTCTGATCGTCCACAAGGTCGAGGTGCCCAACGAACTGGTGGTCGGCGACGCGGTCACCGCGCTGGTGGATGGGTTCAACCGCCGCGGCGCCTGTCAGGCGCATTCGGCCACCCATGTGCTGCACGCTGCGCTGCGCGAACTCGTCGGTTCCGGCGCCACCCAGGCGGGCTCCTACAACAGGCCCGGTTATCTGCGCTTCGACTACTCGTCGGTCAAGGGGCTGAGCCCCGAACTGCGCGCCGAGATCGAGGAACGCTGCAATGTGGCGATCCGCGACGACCTGGAAGTGACTGCCACCCAGATGAAGCTCGAGGACGCCAAGGCGCTCGGCGCGATGGCGATGTTCGGCGAGAAGTACCCGCCGGTCGTCCGCATGGTCGAGATGGGCGGGCCGTGGAGCCGTGAACTGTGCGGCGGTACCCATGTGCAGCACTCCAGCCAGATCGGCATGCTGACCATGCTCGGCGAACAGTCGGTCGGATCGGGTGCCCGCCGTGTCGAGGCGCTGGTGAGTACGGATGCGTTCGCTCACATGGCCGCCGAGCGGGCACTGGTCAATCAGCTCAGCGACACGCTGCGGGTCCAGCCCGAGCAACTGGGCGACCGGGTGCAGGCCATGGTGGCCGAGCTGAAGTCGGCGCAGAAGACCATCGCCGAGCTTCGGATGACCCAGCTGCAGGCGAAGGTCTCCGGCATCGTCGCCAATGCGACCGACATCGAAGGCGTCGCCTTCGACGCCCAGGTGCTCGACGGTGTGGACGCTGCGGACCTGCGCTCGCTGGCCGGGCAGGTGCGCGACCAGTTCGGCACCCGCGCCGCGGTGGTGGTGCTGCTGTCCAGGAGCCCCAAGCCTGCGGTGGTGGTCGCGGTCAATGGCCGGGCCCGTGATCTGGGCATCAAGGCCGGCGAGATCGTCCGGCGTGCCGCGGCAGAACTCGGTGGCAAGGGCGGCGGCAAGGACGATATGGCCCAGGGCGGTGGCACCCAGCCCGAGGCCGCCCCGCAGGCAGTCGAGGCCGCCCGTCATCAGGTGGAGACCGTTCTTGGGCGCTGAGTTCCGCCGCGGCGTCCGGCTCGCCGTCGACTGGGGAAAGGCCCGGGTCGGGGTTGCGGCCTGCGACCCCGACGGTCTGCTTGCCTATCCGGTGGAGACCGTGCCCACCGGTGGGGGCACCGTGCAGCGGCTGGCGGAGATCTGCGCGGAGTACGAGCCGATCGAAGTGCTGCTCGGCTGGCCGGTCAATCTGGCCGGACGTGAGGGCCCGGCCGTCCAGCAGATGAGCGAGGTCGCCGACCGGCTGCATACCGGCTTGGCCCGGCCGCTGCGTGTTGTGGACGAGCGGCTGAGCACGGCGAGCGCGGCACGTAAGCTGGCAGCCAGTGGGAGGACCTCGCGCAGCCGGCGTGCCATCATCGACCAGGCCGCCGCCGTAGACATCCTCGAACAAGCACTCGAATACGAGAAACGCACTGGCCGGCCGGCCGGTCGTGAATGGCCCCAGGGAGGTTAGTCGCAGCGATGAGCCGATTCCTCGACGAAGACGACTATGACGACGGCTACGACGGCCAGGAGCCGGACCTCGAGCCACCGACGGTCAAGCGCCGGGGTTCCTGGTGGAAGAACCTGCTGGCCATCACCGTCTCGCTCGCGGTGCTCATCGGTGGCGGCTACTTCGTGTACACCAAGGTCATGGAGGGCTATCTCAACTTCACCCAGGCCGCCGATTATCCCGGACCGGGTGAGCAAGAGGTGGTCGTCACGATCCCCGAGAACGCGACGTTGACCGAAATGGGCGATCTGCTGGTCTCTCAGGACGTGGTGGCCTCGCGCAAGGCCTTCCTCCGGGCTGCCGAGAACATCACCGGTTCGTCCGGCATCCAGCCCGGGAACTATCTGCTGAAGACGAAGATGTCGGCGGTCCAGGCCGTGACAGCGCTGATGGACCGTGCGAACATGATCAATACCCGGGTCACCATCCCGGAGGGGCTGCGCAATACGCAGGTGGTCGCTCGGCTCGCTGAACAGAGCGGCATCGCGGCCGACGAGTTCAACGCCGTGCTGGCCAATCCGTCGCAACTGCAACTGCCCACCTGGGCCAACGGCGCAACGGAGGGCTTCTTGTTCCCGGAGACCTATGTCTTCGACACCGAGCCGACCGCAGTCCAGATCCTGTCGGACATGACCGCGCACTTCAATACGGTCGCCGACCAGATCGATTTCGTCGCCAAGGCCGAGGCACTCGGTGTTTCGCCCTACGATGCGGTCACCATCGCGTCCATCATCGAGCGGGAGACCCGCGACCCGGTCTACGGCCCCGACATTGCCCAGGTGATCTACAACCGGCTGGCGCAGGGCATGCCGCTGCAGATGGACTCCACGGTGGGCTACGCGGTGAACTCCCAGGGTGGCACCGTCACGACCACCGATGAAGAACGCGCGAATCCTTCGCCGTACAACACCTATGTGCACCCCGGCCTGCCGCCGGGCGCCATCTCGAACCCGGGCAAGAACTCGTTGACGTCGGCGGTCAACCCGACTCACGGCGATTACATCTACTTCGTGACCGTCAATCCCGACACCGGCGAGACGAAGTTCTCCTCGGATGCCGCAGGGCACGATGCGAATGTGGCCGAGTTCCAGGTCTGGTGCCGGGCCAATGCCGATCGCTGCGGGTAAGCCCTCCCGCTGATCTGGGATACTTGAGCACATGTTGCGATACCTGACTGCCGGTGAATCACATGGACGCGCCCTGATTGCGACGATCGAGGGCATACCAGCCGGAGTCGGGGTCACCTCCGAGGACATCTCCGAAGCGCTCACCAGGCGTCGGCTGGGTGCGGGCCGCGGCGCCCGGATGCGGTTCGAGGCCGACGAGTTGACCATCCTCACCGGTGTGCGGCACGGCAAGACGCTGGGCTCGCCGATCGCGATCATGATCGGCAACACCGAATGGCCCAAGTGGGACCAGGTGATGGCCCCCGACCCGGTCGATCCCATACTGCTCGCCGAGCTGGCCCGCAATGCGCCGCTGACCCGACCGCGTCCGGGCCACGCCGACCTGGCTGGCATGCAGAAATACGACTTCTCCGAGTCGCGTCCGGTGCTGGAACGAGCCAGCGCCCGGGAGACCGCCGCCCGGGTGGCGATCGGACGGGTCGCCCAGAATTTCCTTGCCCAGGCCTGTGGGATCACCGTGCTCAGCCATGTCGTGGAGCTCGGCGGCATCGCCGCGACCGGCGACCGCTTCCCGACCATGGCCGATCTTCCGGCGATCGATGCCGATCCGGTGCGCTGCCTCGATCCCGATGCCAGCGCAGCCATGCAGGCCGAGATCGATGCCTGCCAGAAGGCCGGCGACACGCTGGGCGGGGTGGTCGAAGTGATTGCCTGGGGTTGTCCGCCCGGACTCGGCAGTCACAGTCAGGGCGACCGCCGGCTGGACGCCAGACTGGCCGGCGCCCTGATGGGCATCCAGGCGATCAAGGGCGTCGAACTCGGCGACGGATTCGAGCTCGCCCGCATCCGCGGCAGCCAGGCCCACGACGAGATCGTCCGCGGCGGCAACGGCATCGAACGACTCTCGCAGCGGTCGGGCGGTACCGAGGGCGGCATGTCCACCGGCGAGCTGGTCCGGATGCGCGCCGCGATGAAACCCATCGCCACCGTCCCGCGCGCGCTGCGCACCATCGACGTCAGGACCGGAGAGCCCGCGGTCGCCGATCACCAGCGCTCGGACGTCTGCGCGGTGCCGGCCGCCGGTGTGGTGGCCGAGGCCATGGTGGCATTGGTGCTCGCCGAATGCTGCCTGGAGAAGTTCGGTGGCGATTCGCTCGGCGAAACCCGTCGTAACTACCGTGGATACCTGCGCCAGGTCGCCGAGCGGGGACTGTCGATTCATGACTGACTCACCCGCGGTGGTGCTGGTCGGGCCACCTGCGGTCGGCAAGTCCACCGTGGGTGCGTTGCTGGCCGGCAGGCTCGGCGTGAGCTTCTGTGATGTGGACACCGTCATCGAACGCCAACAAGACCGGCCGATCACCGAGATCTTCGCCGAACTCGGCGAGCCGGCGTTCCGGCGCTTGGAACTGGAGGCCACCTTGGCGGCCTTGGCGGCCGGCGGGGTGCTCGCCCTGGGTGGGGGAGCGGTCACCAACGCCCAGCTGCGGGCCGCGCTGGCCGGGCATCGGGTCGTCTGGTTGCGCACCACCGCGCACGAGGCGGTACGCCGTGTCGGCGGGTCCACCACCCGTCCGTTGCTCACCGGCGATGTGGCAGGCAACTGGAAGCGACTCGCCAGTCAGCGGGCGCCGCACTATGAGGAGGTGGCAACGATCGTCGTCGACACCGCCGGACGCACCCCCGCTCAGGTCGCTGCCGAGATCGTCGATCAACTGACCAGCCAGGAGCTTGGATGAGCACCGTACGTTTCGCCACCGATCACCCCTACACCGTCGAGATCGACAACGGGGCGCTGCAGAAGCTGCCCTCGCTGACCGGTGAGGCCACCCGGGTGGCCGTCATCTACGCCGAACCCCTGGCCGAGGTCGCCTTGGAGGTGGCCCGCCTCGCCGGTTCGGCGACCGTGTCGGTGCTGTCGATCGGCGTTCCCGAAGGCGAGGCCGCCAAGACACCGGAGATCGCGACCAGCTGCTGGCGCACGCTGGCCGCAGCCGGCTTCACCCGCTCCGACCTGATCATCGGCGTCGGCGGGGGAGCCACCACCGATCTGGCGGGCTTCGTCGCGGCCAGCTGGCTGCGAGGTGTCAGCTACGTCAGCGTGCCCACCACCGTGCTCGCCATGGTGGACGCTTCGGTCGGCGGCAAGACCGGTATCGATCTGCCCGAGGGCAAGAACCTGGTCGGCGCCTTCCATGAGCCCGACGGGGTGATCGCCGATCTGGATCTGCTCGGCACCCTGCCCGAGCGCGAGGTGCGCTCCGGGCTGGCCGAGGTCGTCAAGGCCGGTTTCGTCCGGGACGAGCGAATCCGCGAACTGATCGCAGCCTCACCCAGCGGTGCCCTGGACGTGACCAGCGCCCGGCATGCCGAACTGATCCGGCGGGCCGTGCAGTTCAAGGCCGACGTGGTGTCACTGGATCTGCGCGAGTCGACCTCGGTGGGCGGCCGGATCGGTCGTGAGCTGCTCAATTACGGCCACACCCTGGGGCACGCGATCGAGGCCTGGGAGCATTTCCGGATGCGTCACGGCGAAGCCGTCGCGCTCGGCATGATCTTCGCCGCCCAGCTGTCGCGCCGGGTGCTCGGCCTTCCGGACGAGGCCGTCGCCGTGCATCGCCAGTTGATCGGTGCGCTGGGATTGCCCACCAGCTACCAGCGTGCGCCGTTCGCCGAATTGCGTGAACTGATGGGCCGTGACAAGAAGACTCGCGGTCAGGCGCTGCGCTTCGTCGGACTACGCAATCTGTCCGATCCGGCGATGATCGTCGCGCCCAGCGAAGCGATACTCGAGGAGTGCTACGCCGAGCTGGGCCGCGACCAGTAGTCCAGCCGACCCAAGAACCGGGAGAGACCACCAAGATGTATGTGGCTGAGCAGTTTGCGATGAACTCGGACGAGGCGCTGCGCCAGATCGACGCGCGCGGGGTCGGTGATCTGGTCACCCACGGCGAGCGCGGCATCGACGTGACGATGCTGCCCTATGCGTTGCTGCCCGACGATGGTGGCGCGCGCCGGTTGACCACCCATATGGCGCGCAGCAACCTGCAGTGGCACGATGAGGGCGCCGCGTTGTGGGTCGTGCACGGTCCGGATGCCTATATCAGTCCCGAGGTCGTCCCTGTTCATGACGGTATCCAGCGCACCCCGACGGTCCCCACCTGGAACTATCTGGTCGTCCACCTGGTCGGGCACCTGGTGGTGCACCACGACGACGAGTGGAAACTGCAGTCGCTCTACGATCTGACCGAGCGCCACGAGCCGACCTGGAAGCTGGAGAACGGGCCGCTGGAGGCGATCGAGCGCATGCTGCCGGCGATCGTGGGCATCGAGTTCATCATCGACGACGTCATCGGCAAGGCCAAGATGAGCCAGAACAAGTCGTCCGGCGATCTCGAGGCGATGGCGACCCAGCTGGCCGACAGCGGCCATTCACCGGAGACCGCGGCAGTGATGCGACGGCTCGCGTTGCCCTATATTGCCGCTCGTGAAGGGCGGGTCGCCAAGGCCCGGGAGCTGAACATCCGGCGTACCCAGGCCGAACAGTGAGATAGTTGTCTGGCGGCCGTACAGCCGTGATTCGGTGCCCGTGGCAGCGTGGCGCTACAATGAACGATTGCGGGTTGACCGCCCATGTGTTTGCGCCGGAGGATTCCGGCGGTTCGTGAACGCCCTGATCGGAAAGGCAAGCGTGGCTACCACCAACGACATCAAGAACGGCACCGTACTCGACTTGGACGGCCAGCTCTGGCAGGTCCTGTGGTTCCAGCATCACAAGCCTGGCAAGGGCAACACCGTGGTGCGCACCAAGATCAAGAACATCGTGAACGGCAAGACCGTCGACCGCACCTTCCAGGCCGACACCAAGATCGACATGGCTCAGGTCGACCGCTCCGACATGCAGTACCTGTACGAGGACGGCACCGGCTATGTGGTCATGGACACCACCACCTACGATCAGCTGACCATCCCGGCCGAGGTCTTCGGGGACGCCAAGGACTACCTGCTCGAGGGGATGACGATCACGGTCGCCACCCACGACGGAAACCCGCTGTACATCGATCTGCCGGCCAGCGTCGAGCTCGAGGTGACCTACACCGAGCCCGGTCTGCAGGGTGACCGTTCCACCGGTGGCACCAAACCCGCCACCTTGGAGACCGGTAAGCAGATCCAGGTGCCGCTGTTCATCACCACCGGCGAGAAGGTGAAGGTCTCCACCGAGTCCGGCGAATACCTCGGCCGCGTCAACGCGTGATGGCTCATCCCGCCGACGAGCAGCCGCTTCCGCTGGCGGCGGGCGAACACCCGCCCGTGCCCGGGGCGGTCAAGGTGTCGTCCGTCGACATGGCCGATGCCCACCATTCGACGCGCACCAAGGCCCGCAAGGCTGCTCTCGACGTGCTGTTCGAGTCGGACCTACTGGGTCAGGACGCGTCCGTGTCGCTGGCCGAACGGCTGAGCGATCCGGAGATCACGGTGCGGGAATTCACCCGCGAGATCGTCTTGGGGGTGCGTGACAACGCCATCGAGATCGATCGTCGCATCGCCACGCTGACGACCAGCCAGTGGCCGATCGATCGGATGCCCCGCATCGATCGCTGCCTGGCGCGGATGGCGATCTACGAGCTCGACTACACCGGTATCGATGCTCGGGCGGCCATCAGCGAGGCGCTGGAACTGGCCGATGAACTGTCCACCGACGATTCGGTGGCATTCCTGAACGGATTGCTGGGCAGGGCAGCACAGACCCGCCCGGGGAGGAAGGCCGATGGTGAGCAGTAGCCCAGCCATTCTGGTGCTGGAGGACGGACGCGTCTTCCGCGGGGACGCTTTCGGGGCGATCGGTGAGACTTTCGGTGAGGCGGTCTTCGCCACCGGAATGTCGGGCTATCAAGAGACGTTGACCGATCCCAGTTATTACCGCCAGGTGGTGATCGCGACCGCGCCGCACATCGGCAACACCGGCTGGAATGACGAGGACGACGAGTCGAGCCGCATCTGGGTGGCCGGCTATGCGGTGCGGGACCCCTCGCCGAGGCCGAGCAACTGGCGGTCCAGCCGTACGCTCGAATCCGAGCTGGTCAGCCAGCAGATCGTCGGCATCAGCGGTATCGACACCCGCGCGCTGACACGTCACCTTCGCGAGCGGGGCTCGATGCGGGTGGGCATCAGCTCGCTGTCCACCGACACGGACGCTTTGCTGGCCAAGGTGCTCGAGCAGCCCGCCATGGAGGGTGCCGACCTGGTCGCCATGGTGACCTGTGCCGAACCCTATGTGGTGCCGGCCCAGGGCGAGAAGCGGTTCACGGTGGCCGCTGTCGATCTGGGTATCAAGTCCAATACTCCGCGCGAACTGGCCGAGCGCGGCGTCGAGGTGCATGTGCTGCCGGCTTCGTCCACCTTCGCCGATGTCACGGCGATCGCACCCGACGGGGTCTTCTTCAGTAACGGTCCTGGCGACCCGTCGACCGCCGGCCACGCGGTCGAGCTGATGCAGCAGGCGATGCGCGCCGATCTGCCGGTCTTCGGCATCTGCTTGGGCAACCAGGTACTCGGCCGGGCCCTGGGATTCGGTACCTACAAGCTGAAATACGGTCACCGTGGTATCAACCAGCCGGTGCTCGACCGGGGATCCAACCGGATCGACATCACCTCGCACAACCACGGTTTCGCTGTCGATGCTCCCCGCAACGAGCAGATCGAGACCGACTTCGGTACCGTGCACGTCAGCCATATCTGCCTGAACGACGACGTGGTCGAGGGCTTGGAGGTGACCCGGGACGGCAAACTGACGGCCTTCTCGGTGCAGTACCACCCCGAAGCCGCCGCAGGCCCGCATGATGCGGAATATCTGTTCGACCGCTTCGCCGATCTGATGTCGGCGCACAAGGAGGGTGCTCACTGATGCCTCGGCGCACAGACATCAGCTCGATCATGGTGATCGGCTCGGGACCGATCGTCATCGGCCAGGCCGCCGAATTCGACTACTCCGGCACCCAGGCCTGCCGGGTGCTGCGGGAAGAGGGCTACCGGGTCATTCTGGTCAATTCGAACCCGGCGACCATCATGACCGATCCCGAGTTCGCGGATGCCACCTACCTGGAACCGATCACTCCCGAGTACGTGGAGAAGATCATCGCCGCTGAGCGCCCCGACGCGCTGCTGGCGACTCTGGGTGGCCAGACCGCCCTGAACACCGCGGTCGCGCTGCACGAGTCGGGCGCCCTGGAGCGCTACGGCGTCGAACTGATCGGGGCCTCGGTGGCCGCGATCAAGCGCGGTGAGAACCGTGAGGAGTTCAAGCAGGTCATCGAGAATCTGCCGGACTTCGCCGGCGGTAAGGCCGAGGTGGCCCGCAGCCGGATCTGTCACACCATGGACGAGATCCGGGCCGCAGCCGACGAGCTGGGCCTGCCGGTGGTGTTGCGTCCGAGCTACACCATGGGCGGTGTCGGTTCGGGTTTCGCGCACGATGCCGGCGAGCTGGAACGGATGGGCCGCATCGGCCTGGACGCCAGCCCGGTCACCGAGGTGCTGATCGAGGAGTCGATCCTCGGCTGGAAGGAATTCGAGCTGGAGGTCATGCGCGACCGCTCCGACAACGTCGTGGTGGTCTGTTCGATCGAGAACTTCGATCCGATGGGCGTGCACACCGGTGATTCGATCACCGTGGCCCCCGCGATGACCCTGACCGACCGGGAATACCAGCACATGCGCGATGTCGGCATCGCGATCATCCGGGCCGTCGGCGTCGACACCGGCGGCTGCAATATCCAGTTCGCGATCAATCCCGCCGACGGCCGGATGATCGTCATCGAGATGAACCCCCGGGTGTCGCGCAGCTCCGCCCTGGCCTCCAAGGCGACCGGCTTCCCGATCGCCAAGATCGCCGCGAAGGTGGCGGTCGGTTACACCTTGGACGAGATCCCCAACGACATCACCACGCAGACTCCGGCATCGTTCGAGCCGACCCTCGACTACGTCGTGGTGAAGGTGCCGCGCTTCGCATTCGAGAAGTTCCCGCACGCCGACGACACCTTGACCACGCACATGAAGTCGGTCGGCGAGGCGATGGCCATCGGCCGCAATTTCACCGAGGCGCTCGGCAAGGCCCTGCGCTCGCTGGAAGACCCGAAGGCGCCTTTCGACTTCGGCCGCGAGATCGGCGACGCCGACGAGCTGCTGACCCAAATGGCCCAGCCACATGACGGTCGCATCCAGGAGATGATGCAGGGTCTGCGCGCCGGCGCGTCCGTCGAGCAGATCAGCGCCGCCACCGGTGTCGATCCCTGGTTCGTCGACCAGCTCGACATCGTCTACCGGATCGCCGAGCAGATCCGCACCGCAGACGAGCTCACCGCCGATCTGCTGCGCATCGCCAAGCGGCAGGGCCTGTCCGACGCCCAGATCGCCCAGTTGCGCCGGACGAGCCCCGAGCTGATCCGCGAGCTGCGCTGGATCCTCGGCGTGCGCCCGGTCTTCAAGACCGTCGACACCTGCGCGGCCGAGTTCGCCGCCAGGACGCCCTACCACTACTCCAGCTACGACGAGGAAACCGAGCTGGAACCCCGTACCCGGCCGGCGGTGCTGATCCTCGGCAGCGGCCCGAACCGGATCGGGCAGGGCATCGAGTTCGACTACTCCTGCGTGCATGCTGCGATGGTGCTGTCGGCCAATGGCTACGAGTCCATCATGGTCAACTGCAACCCGGAGACAGTCTCCACCGACTACGACACCTCCGATCGGCTGTACTTCGAGCCGCTCACTCTCGAGGATGTGCTGGAGATCTACCACGCCGAGCTCAAACTGGGTCCGGTGGCCGGGGTCATCGTCCAGCTGGGCGGCCAGACGCCGCTGAAGCTGGCCCGAGCGCTGGAGCAGGCCGGTGTGAAGATCGTCGGCACCAGCCCGTCGGCCATCGACCTCGCCGAGGAACGCGGCGCCTTCGGGCAGGTCCTCGCCGAGGCGAAACTGCCCTCGCCGAAGCACGGCATGGCGTCCAGCTTCGCGCAGGCCAGCGAGATCGCTGCCGACATCGGCTACCCGGTGCTGGTACGTCCCAGCTACGTGCTGGGCGGACGAGGCATGGAGATCGTCTATACCGAAGAACTGCTGCGCACCTACATCGACAACTCGACACTGATCAGCGCCGAGACCCCGGTGCTGGTCGACCGTTTCCTCGACGATGCCATCGAGATCGATGTGGACGCTCTCTACGACGGCCACGAGCTCTACCTCGGCGGCGTCATGGAGCACATCGAGGAAGCCGGCATCCATTCCGGCGACTCGGCCTGTTCGCTGCCGCCGGCCACCCTGGGCAGCGCGGTCATCGACCAGATCCGCACCTCGACCGAGGCCATCGCCCGGGGCGTAGGGGTGCAGGGCCTGATCAACATTCAGTACGCGCTGGCCGCGGACACGCTCTACGTCCTGGAAGCCAATCCGCGCGCCTCGCGCACCGTGCCGTTCGTCTCGAAGGCCACCGACACCCAGCTGGCGAAGGCCGCAACGATGATCATGCTCGGGTCGACGATCTCCGAGCTGCGCGCCCAGGGCATGCTGCGGGCGACCGGTGACGGCGCCGATACCTGGAATGGCATGCCCATCGCCATCAAGGAAGCGGTGATGCCGTTCAACCGGTTCCACACCATCGAGGGAGCCACGGTCGACTCGCTGCTCGGCCCCGAAATGCGCTCCACCGGTGAGGTGATGGGACTCAGCTCCAACTTCGGGCTGGCGTTCGCCAAATCGCAGGCCGCGGCCTACGGACAGCTACCGAAATCCGGCACGGTCTTCGTCTCGGTGGCCAACCGCGACAAACGCAATGTGATTTTCCCGATCAAGAAGCTCGTCGATCTGGGCTTCACTATCCTGGCCACAGAGGGCACAGCGTCGATGCTGTCGCTGCATGGGGTACAGGCCACTGCGGTACGCAAGTACTCGCAGGGTCCTGGGCCGAACGGGGAGCCGACGATCGTCGGCTTGATCCTGGACGGCAAGATCGACCTGATCTTCAATACCCCGAGCGGTGAGACAGCCGGTGGTTCGCCCCGTAAGGACGGCTACGAGATCCGGACGGCTGCGGTGCTGCATCAGGTTCCATCCATCACGACCGTGCAGGGCCTGGAGGCGGCCGTGCAGGGGATCGAGGCGGTGCGCGAGGGCAACATCGGCGTCCGCTCGTTGCAGGATTGGGCCAAGCAGATCCAGCAGGCCCGCAGACACTGACGACCAGGTAGACCACCGAAGGGAAATGGCGATGATTACCAGCGACGAGTTGCTTGTCCGGCTGCTGCTCACCGGTTATCGGAGCCTGGCCCGCCCGGTTCTGTTCACACTGGCCAACGGCGATCCCGAGGAGATCCATCAGCATGTCATCACGCTGCTGAGCGAGATTCCCGACCCGGTGCTCGACCGGATTCAGGAGTACGTGGGAACCCGCCGTGATCCGGTGACGGTGGCCGGAGTCGACTTCCCCGGACGCGTGGGTGTGGCCGCCGGCCTCGACAAGGACGGCCTGGCGGCTCGCGCCTGGGGCGCGCTGGGCTTCGGTTTCGCCGAACTCGGAACCGTGACCGCCCACGCCCAGCCCGGCAACCGGCAGCCGCGGCTGTTCCGGATGCCGCACAGCCGGGCGATCATCAACCGGATGGGCTTCAACAACTCGGGCGTCGAAGCGCTGGCGGCCCGGCTCGACCAGTGGGGCGTGCGGCGCGGAAACAATGCGCTCGATTATCCGGTGGGCGTGTCGATCGGCAAGACCAAGGCCACCCCACTCGAAGACGCCGTCGATGACTACCTGCATTCGCTGCGGACGATCGCGCCGTATGCGGACTATGTCGCGATCAACGTCTCCAGCCCCAATACCCCGGGCCTGCGCAGCCTGCAGGACCGGGAGGCGCTCACTCAGCTGACGACCGCCCTGGTGAGCACCGCCGCCGAACTCAACCCGGCCGATTCGCTGCCGGTCTTCGTCAAGCTGGCGCCCGATCTGGCGCCGTACGATGTGGGCGGGCTCATCGCTGCCTGTCAGGACACCGGGATCTCCGGGCTGATCGCCACCAACACCACCACCGCGCGCGAGTACCTGCATCCCTCCGAACTGCACCTGGCCAACCAGGCCGGGGGACTGTCCGGTGCCCCGCTGACCCGCAAGGCACTGCGGATGGTCGAATCCGTCGCCGCGCAGACCGACCTGCCGATCATGGGCGTGGGCGGCATCATGACCCCCGCCGACGCGCAGGCCTTCTTCGACGCGGGAGCGAGCCTCGTCCAGATCTACACCGGATTCATCTACAACGGTCTGGCGCTGGTGCGAGGCATCAACACCTTGACCTATCCCGACAGGGCACGCTGATGACCGCTGCGTACCACGCCCGGCTGGTCGAACTGACCGCGGCGCGGGGCAACCTGTGCGTCGGCGTGGACCCGCACGAACCGCTGGTGCGTGCCTGGGGCTACGACTACGACCTCGTCGGCCTGGAGCGGGTCTCCCGCGGCCTGGTCGAAGCGATTGGCGACCAGGTGGCGGTGTTCAAGCCGCAGGCCGCCTTCTTCGAGTGCTTCGGTGCCCCCGGCATGCAGGTGCTGGCCCGAGTACTGGCCGATATCGCTCAGGCTGGCGCCCTGTCGATCCTGGATGTCAAGCGGGGCGACATCGGTTCGACGATGGCTGCCTACTCTCGGGCCTACCTGTCCGGCCAAACCGACCTGACGGCGGACGCGATCACCATCAGCCCCTTCCTCGGCTTCGGATCCCTCGGCCCGGCCGTGGAACTGGCCCATCAGACCGGCCGCGGTCTGTACGTGCTGTGCCGCACCAGCAATCCGGAGGGCGGCGACGTCCAACTGGCGGTGCGCGACGGCCGCAGCGTGGCTCAGCAGATGGTCGACGCCGCCAAGGCAGCCAACGAGGCGTCCGGGCAACACGCAGTCGGTTTGGTTATCGGCGGCACACTCGACAAACTTGATCTTGACCTGGAGGGCTTCTCCGGGTCGATCCTCGTCCCCGGTATTGGCACCCAGGGAGGTAGGATCGACGATCTGGACTCATTATTCGGCGTAGCCGCAGCGAACGTACTGCCGAGCGCGTCCCGGGAAGTGATGAAGGCCGGCCCGCAGCGTGAATCGCTCAGGTCGGTGGTCGAGCGGCTGGGCGGGTACCCAAACTCCCGCTGATATTCTATATTGTCCACGTATGCCGAAAACAGGGACGCCAGATGTCCCGGCCTCGGTGTGCGAGAGATGAAACGGAGAAATTCGACGTGGCAATTCCAACACTGTCTCCCGAGCAGTTGCAGGCTGCCAGGGCCGCAGCTACCGAATCCCGCAGGGCACGCGCTGCGCTGAAGAACGCAGTGCGCGACGGTTCCAAGACTTTGGCCGACGCCCTTGATGAGTGCGCCAAGGACGATGTCCTCGCTCATATCCGGGTAGCAGACCTGCTCAAGGCCGTCCCCCGGATCGGGGAGAAGCGCGCTGCAGAGATCATGGAGAAGTATGACATCGCGGCCAATCGGCGAGTGCGGGGTCTCGGCCGGCATCAGGTGGCCGGTCTCAAGTCGGAGTTCAACTGACACCATGAGCGAGGCGGCGGGCGCGTACGTCATCAGTGGACCGACCGCAGTTGGCAAGGGCACCGTTGTGGCGGCTCTAAAAAAACGCCATCCGCGGGTCTTCGTTTCGGTCTCGGTGACGACGCGACCGCCACGCCCGGGTGAGATCAACGGGGTCCATTATCTGTTCGTGGACGATGCCGTCTTCGACGACCTGGTAGCGGACGATGGACTGCTCGAATGGGCTCGCGTCCACGGGGTTCACCGCTACGGAACGCCCCGCAAGGCTGTGGCGAACAGACTCGCCGAGGGAGTGCCGACGATCCTCGAGATCGACCTGCAGGGCGCCCGGCAGGTTCGCCGGACGATGCCGGAGGCCAAACAGATCTTCATCGCGCCGCCCAGTTGGGACGAACTGGTCCGCCGGCTGCGCGGCCGCGGCACCGAGTCCGAGGAAGAGATGAACCGCCGTCTGGAGACCGCACGCCAAGAACTTGCCGCCGAGAATGAGTTCGATCGCGTCATCGCCAACGTCACAGTGGATAATACGGTCGATGAGCTGGTAAAGTTCATAGGTCTGTGATTTCTAGCGTCAGCTTCTGCGAGGACTTATCTTGAGCACACACATTCCTGAGGGCATCACCAATCCGCCGGTCGACGACCTGCTCGAGTCGGTGGACTCCAAGTACCGACTGGTGCTGTTCGCCGCCAAGCGCGCCCGTCAGATCAACGCCTACTACGCCCAGCTGGGAGAAGGCCTGCTCGAGTCGGTCGGCCCGCTGGTCGAGACCCTGCCGCAGGAGAAGCCACTGTCGATCGCGCTGCGCGAAGTGCAGGCCGGTCAGCTGCAGTACACCCAGATCGATCCCGAGGCCGAGGCTGCCGCCCGTGCCGAGGCACTGAACGATCCGGACTTCTCACTGTCGGACCCGTTCGGCGACATCGATCCGGCCTGATTCATGGGCAGGCAGTTCACCTCTGAATCTGTTACCGAGGGTCATCCCGACAAGGTCGCCGACGCCATCTCCGATTCCGTGCTGGACGCGATGCTGGCCGACGATCCGGGGGCGCATACCGCCGTGGAGACCGTCGTCGCCAATGGTGTGGTCATCGTCACCGGTGAGGCGACCACCGAGTCGTACGTCGACATCCAGCAGTTGGCCCGGGATCGGCTGTTGACGATCGGCTTCGACTCGGCTTCGAAGGGCATCGACGGCGGCTCGTGCGGCGTCATGGTCACGCTGAACAACCAGTCGCCCGATATCGCGCAAGGCGTCGCCGGTTCCTGGGAGTCGCGGCACGGCCAGGCGGTCGACGATTTCGACCTGCAGGGCGCCGGTGACCAGGGCCTGATGTTCGGCTTCGCCTGTGACGAAACCCCCGAACTCATGCCCCTGCCGATCCAGATGGCCCATCGGATGGCCGAACGGCTCACCCAGGTGCGCCGCGACCAGACGCTGGACTACTTGCGGCCCGACGGCAAGACGCAGATCACCGTCTCTTACGACGACTCCGGCAGGCCGTCAGCCGTCGACACCGTGGTGGTGTCCGCGCAGCATCGTGCGGACATCGACGTGGCGGGACGCCTGGATCCGGACCTGCGCCGCGAAGTCATCGCGCCGGTACTGGAGTCTTACGGTTTCGACGCGGCCCCGCCGCGCGTGCTGATCAACCCCACCGGACGCTTCGTCATCGGCGGTCCTGCCGGTGATGCCGGACTGACCGGACGCAAGATCATCGTCGACACCTACGGCGGCATGGCCCGCCACGGTGGCGGTGCGTTCAGCGGCAAGGACCCGAGCAAGGTCGACCGCTCGGCCAGCTATGCGATGCGCTGGGTGGCGAAGAATATCGTCGCCGCCGGACTGGCGACGCGTTGCGAGGCGCAGGTCAGCTACGCGATCGGCGCCGCCCACCCGACCAGCCTGTACATCGACACCTTCGGTACCGGGCAGGTTCCCGACGCCCAACTCGCCGACGCGGTGCGTGAGGTCTTCGACCTGCGGCCGGCGGCGATCGTTGAGGCGCTCGACCTGCGCCGGCCGATCTACAGCCAGGTGTCGTGCTACGGCCATTTCGGACGCGAGCTTCCCGACATCACCTGGGAGCGCACCGACCGGGCCGACGAGCTGGCTCGTCGCGTCCGCGGCTGAGCTGTTGAGCAGCGCGATTCACCGCGGGTAGCCTGACCACAACGTTGCCCCGGTCGTCCGGTATGCCGAGCGGAAAGGACACCGTCGATGATCGCCCGGGTTGCGGTGGACATCCCGCTTCCGCATCTGGACCGTCTGTTCGACTACTCGATCACCGAGTCCCAGACCGCCGATGTGCGGCCCGGCGTGCGGGTGCGGGTGCGGTTTGCCGGCAGGCTGCGCGACGGCTATGTCGTGGAGGTCACCGATCGCACTGAGATCACCACCAAGCTGGCCGCGCTGTCCAAGGTCGTCTCGCCCACCCCTGTCCTCAGCCCTGCTCAGGTGGAGCTGATCCGGGCGGTCGCCGATCACTATGCCGGCACCTTCGCCGACGTGGTCCGGCTCGCCGTCCCGCCACGGCACGCCGGCACCGAGAACGCCGACCAGGTGAGCTGGCCACTGCCGGTCACCGACGAGATGCCCCCGGGCGGTCTGATCGGCTATCCCGACGGCGACACCTTCTTGACCGGGCTGTCGAACGGCCAGCCACTGCGCAGCTACTGGCAGGTCAGTCCCAGATTCGTCGCGGATGCCGCCGGTGTGGACGACTGGAGCCGCGGGTTCATTCAGGCCACCGTCGCCACCTTGCGCTCCGGGCGCGGCGTCATCATCGTGGTGCCCGATCACCGCGATCTGGTCAAGGTCCGCGACGGGCTGGGCGCGGTCATCGGGCTGGGCGCGATCGCCGAACTGCATTCCGACCTGGGCACCGCCGCCCGGTACCGCAACTATCTTGCGATCATCCGCGGCCAGGCCAAGGTCGTCATCGGCACTCGTCCTGCCGTCTACGCGCCGGTATCCGACCTCGGACTGATCTGCCTGTGGGACGACGGCGACGATCTGCATGCCGAGCCGCACGCCCCCTATCCGCACGCCCGCGACGTGGTGGCGCTGCGGGCAGGCAGCGAACAGTCCGCGCTGCTGCTGGCCGGCCACGGTCGCACCGCGGAGATCCAGGCCTGGTGCGAGCGGGGCTGGCTGCACCCGATCGAGCTGACCGCGGCCCAGATACGGCACGGCTGCGCCGCGGTGCGGGCCGCCGCCGATTCCGACCTCGCGCTGCAGCGCGACCCGCAGGGCAGTCGCACCCGGCTGCCCCGGCTGGTCTTCGAGACGATTCGCGCCGGACTGGCAGCCGGACCCGTCCTGATTCAGGTGCCACGAGCCGGCTACCTGCCGGTGCTGGCCTGCCAGCAGTGCCGCAGCCCGGTGCGCTGCCCGGTCTGCCAGGGCCCGGTGCAGCTGCACCGCGACGGCAACCGACGACGCCTCGACTGCGCCTGGTGCGGGCGCATCATCACCGACTGGCGCTGCCCGGTCTGCGGATCCCGGGAACTGCGGGCGCCGGTGATCGGTTCCCAGCGCACCGCGGAAGAACTGGGCCGGGCCTTTCCCGGAATCGTGGTGCGGGAAAGTTCGGGCGACCGGGTGATCGACGAGATCGGACAGCAGCCCGCCCTGGTCGTGGCCACTCCCGGGGCCGAACCACCGGCCTCGCACGGCTATGCGGCCGCGGTGCTGCTGGACGCCAGCCGACTGCTGGAGCGCCCGGATCTGCGCGCCGCAGAGGAGGCCCTGCGGCGCTGGCTGAATGCGGTCGCCCTGGTGCGTCCGGGCACCGACGGCGGCACAGTGTGCGTGGTCGGGCCCGCCCAGGTGAGCCCGATTCAGGCGCTGGTGAGATTGGACGCCGCCCGGCACGCCGAACGCGAGCTCGCCGACCGGGCCGAGGCGCGATATCCACCCGCGGTGCGTTTCATCACCGTGACCGGGCCGTCGGGGGCACTGAACGAACTCGTGGAACTCTTGGGGCCCGATTGCGGCGCCGATCTGCTCGGACCAGTCGAGCTGAACCAGCCGCCCGCGATCGGGCAGGAGGAGACGCTGTGGCGACTGTCGTTGCGGGCGCCCTTGGCCTCGGGGGCGGAGCTGACCGCCAAGGTGAAGGCAGCGCTGGCGGTGCGATCGGCCCGCAAGATGGCCGGGGCGCTGCGGGTGAGGGTCGATCCCGCACAGCTGTAGCCTCGCTAGGCTTGGGCGGGTGAGAATCATCTTCGCCGGGACTCCCGAGACGGCACTGCCCAGCCTGCGCGCCCTGGTCGAACAGGGTCACGAGATCGTGGCGGTGCTGACGCGTCCCGATGCACCCGCGGGACGCGGCAAGAAACTCACGGCCTCCCCGGTGGCGAGCCTCGCCGACCAACTCGGCCTGCCAGTGCTGAAGCCGTCGAAGGCCGATGACGAACTGGTCGCCCAGGTGCGCGGCCTGGATGCCGATGTCGCGGCGGTGGTGGCCTTCGGCATGCTCTTGCCGCAGGCGTTGCTGGACGCGGTGCCCGGCGGCTGGATCAACCTGCATTTCTCCTTGCTGCCGCGGTGGCGCGGTGCCGCCCCGGTGCAGCGGGCCATCTGGGCGGGCGACGCGGTGAGCGGCGTGACGGCCTTCCGGATCACGAAGCCCCTCGATGCCGGGCCCGTCTACCGCACCCTCGAGGTGCCGGTCGAACCGGGGGAGTCGAGCGGCGCACTGCTGGCCCGGCTGGCCGAACTCGGCGCTCCGGTGCTGGCCGGTGCCATCGCCGATGCCGGCGCCGGCATCCAGCCGGTTCCCCAGCCCACCAGCGGCATCACGACCGCGGCGAAGATCCGGCCTGCCGATGCTCAGATCGACTGGACCCGCCCGGCCGCTGAAATCGACCGGCTGGTGCGCGCGGTTAGCCCGGACCCGGGTGCCTGGACGCTGCTGCACGGCGAACGATTCAAGGTGTTCACCGCGACCCCGGCGCAACGCGCAGAGCCCCGACTGGCTCCCGGCGAACTGGCCGCCGATCGCCGCCACCTGTGGGTGGGCACCGGGGACGGCGACATGCAACTGATCCAGGTGGCGGCCGCCGGACGCAAACCGATGGCCGGCGCCGACTGGGCGCGCGGCCAGCACGACGGCGTCTCCGGGGTGCGCTTCGATGGCTGAGCACCACTCCGGCAGGCCCCGGCGGCGTCAGATCGACGAGCCCCGGCTGATCGCTTTCGACGCGCTGCGCGCGGTCAACGCCGACGGCGCCTACGCCAACCTGGTCACCGCAGACCTGACCGCCGGCCTGTACCCCCGCGACGCCGGATTCGTCATCGAACTGGTGCACGGCACCTGCCGCCTGCAGGGCAGCTACGACACCATCATCGAGGCTGCAGCCGGACGCCCACTGTCGAGCCTGCAGTCGGCCGTGGTCGACGTGCTGCGGCTGGCCTGCCATCAGTTGTTCCGGATGCGGGTACCGCAGCATGCCGCGGTGGCATCCAGCGTCGATCTCGCCGGGGTCGCGATCTCCGAGCGGGTCACCGGCCTGGTCAACGCCGTCGTCCGCAAGCTGTCCGCGAAGACCTTCGATCAGTGGTGCGACCTGCTCAGCGACGACCTGAGCCCCCGCGCCGAACTGGCACTGCGCTACGGACACCCGCTGTGGATCGTGGACGCGCTCGCCGATGCCTTGGGTGACGACGACGAACTCGTCAGCCTCCTGAAGGCCGACAACGAACCGCCGGTGCCGATGCTGGTGGTGCGTCCGGGCCTGGCCAAACGCAGGGAGCTGATGACCGACGGCGCGCGCCGGGCCCGCTGGTCGCTGTGGGGTGTGGAACGGCCCGGAAATCCCGGCGAACTGCCGGCGATCCGGCAGGGCCGGGCGGGGGTGCAGGACGAGGGCAGCCAGCTGGTGATCCAGGCGGCGACCGCCGTGACGCCGCGTCCAGCCGGGCCGTGGCTCGACATGTGTGCGGGGCCGGGCGGCAAGTCGGCCCTGCTGCGCGGACTGTGCCCGAGTCTGCTGGTCGCTGCCGAACCCCAGGCTCACCGCGCCGAGCTTGTCGCGCGGGCGCTGCGAGCCTATCCGGGCGGCTATCAGGTGATCATCGCCGACGGACGCGAACCCGCCTGGGCTGCCGGATCGATGGCGCTGACGCTGGCCGACGTGCCCTGCACCGGCCTGGGAGCGTTGCGCAGACGCCCGGAATCGCGCTGGCGCCGAGAGCCGGAGCAGGTGGGCGAGTTGGCGCGGCTGCAACGCGAGCTGCTCGATCAGGCGATCGCGTCCACCATGACGGGGGGAATCGTCGCCTACGTGACCTGTTCACCACACCGCGCCGAGACCGTCGAGGTGGTTGCCCGGGCCAGCGGCGTCGAGGTGCTGGATGCCCCCGCCTTGCTACCCGAGGTGCCCAGAGCGGCCAGCCGACTGGACGACCGCTTCATCCAGCTGTGGCCGCATATCCACGGCACCGACGCGATGTTCTGCGCCCTGCTGCGCCGCACCGGCGACACCGCCGGCGAATAGACAGCCAGCAGCGAACCGGAGTGCTCCGATAGACTGCGCGGGTGGCCATGAGAATCACTCCCAGCATCCTGAACGCCGATCTGGCTGACATCGCCAATGAGGTCGCCAGGGTACCCAGCTCCGACATGATCCACTTCGACGTGATGGACAACCACTTCGTCCCGAATCTCACTCTCGGGCTGCCGGTGGTCGAGTCGCTCAAGAAGCACACCGCGACTCCGATCGATGTGCATCTGATGATCGAGGACGCCGACACCTGGGCACCGCAGTATGCCGAACTGGGCTGCGAGTCGGTCACCTTCCACGCCGAGGCCGCGAAGGCACCGATCCGGTTGGCCCGCGAGTTGCGCAGGCTCGGATCGCGCGCAGCCATGGCGCTCAAACCGACCACCCCGATCGAGCCCTACGCCGACATCATCACCGAATTCGACATGATCTTGCTGATGACCGTCGAACCGGGCTTCGGCGGCCAGAGCTTCCTCGACTCGGTGCTACCCAAGATCCGCCGCACCCGCGAACTGGTCCGCAAGACCGGCCAGGAGATCTGGATCCAGGTCGACGGGGGAGTGTCAGTGGACACCATCGGCCGGGCCGCCGAGGCCGGCGCGGACGTCTTCGTGGCAGGCACCGCGGTCTACCGGGCGGGCGATCCCGACGCCATGGTCAACCAGCTGCGCGATCTGGCCATCACGGCCTGCGCTCACTGAGTCTCACTGAGCCTGACCCAGCCGGTGGATCAGCCCGCTGGTGGCCCCCGCCGGTAGCACGGTGAGCAGCAGCCAGACTGCTATCGGCTGCTCGAGATAGACATTGGCCGCGCCCACAATGCCGTAGACAGCGCGCCCGTCGTAGTAGCCGACCGCGTACACCAGCCAGATCAGCAGCGACACCGCGACCGCGAGCAGCCAGAACCATCGCCCGCGCGCGATCGGGAAGCGGCTCGCCAGCCGGGAAATCTCGGACCGTCCGGCGATCTGGAAGAAGACCATCCAGATCACATAGTGCATGGCCTGCAGATAGCTGAAGACCACCAGGAAGCGCACGGCCATTTCGGGGTTGGAGTGCGGCTGGGCGGCGCTGGCCAGCACGAATGCGGGATCGGCGAGGGTGGTGATGAACGGCGGCGGCACAGCGTTGATGAGCGGGTCGACCACACCGGCCAGGATCACGGCCGGGACGACCAGCGCCCAGCTGAGGTTGATCGCGGTGAACGCCAGGCCCGATCCCGGACGGCGGCGGCGTGCCCAGTCCCACAGGAAGATCAACGGGACGAGGTTGTGCGCATGAGTGAGCAGGTGCCAATACCAGGGCAGTTCGAGGAATGCCGCGATACCGATGACAGCAACGGGCACGATCACCAGATAGCGCAGACGCCCTGTCAGGCCGATCCAAAGCGCAGTTGCGAGGATGGCCATGCTGCCGCCCAGTTCGAGCCGGTGCCCCAGGCCGGGACTGAGCGCGGTCACGACGCGAACCAGCGCCATGGTCGCGACGATCACCACCAGCAGCCAGCCGGTCGTCTCCGTGACAGCATCACTGATGCGCCCTGCCAGGTAGCGCAGGGCACACAAGACATGTGCGCTGCCGAGCACCATGACGCCGATGACGTTGACGGCGAACGGCTGGCTGATGGCAACAGCAGTCAGCACGACGGCTGCAGCGAGCAGCGCCGCCCCGGGAAGGACGAGCGGATTGCGGGCAGGTTCAGGCACGCGGACGCTTGCGGTAGTACACCGCCAAGGCGGCGAACAGCAGCACCGCGATCACCAGGGCAATGAGCAGCACGGGCACAGTCAGGCCTGTACTCGGAGCGGGGCCGGGGGCGATATCGAGCGGCAACATGGATTCAGGGTAGCGGCTTGCGTGCCCTCGTCCATGCCCTGACATCACGATCCGACAACGCCAGCAGCATGAGAATGTCGAGCGCGAGGGTCAGCAGCGTGGTGTGCACGGTGATCTCGGCGCCGGAGGCGAAGTAGCTGATCGCCGAGGCCGTGATGCTCACACAGGTCAAGCTCATCACGAGCAGGCGTGCGGCATTGCTGCCCCGCCACATCAGCCAGGACACGATCAGCAGCAGCACGATCCAGGCGACCTGGAGCCCGACAATCACCTTCAGCACGGTGGCTGGCTCGACGCCCTCGAGTTCCAGTTCATTTTGCAGCTGGGGCCAGCCGGTGATCAGGCCGACGATGACGGACACACCGCCGATCGCCCGCAAGACCGACAGCAGCGCGCCGATCGTCAGCGCGCTGGGACGCTGTTTGGGTCTGGCCGTCGGCGCGTCCGCTTCGAAGAGGCTCACCGCAGGTTCGGTGGCATAGCGCTTATCAGGTGCGTTGGTCACGAGCCGTCCCCTATCGCGTGAAGCTTGCGGAGGTCGAGGATGGGCAGATCGCCATCGGTCTGGATGCTGTCGCCGCCGCCGTTGCGGGAGTGATATCCGGCGGAGAAATCGACCAGCGTCTCGACGGTTGCCGCGTCATTGGCGGCCATCACCGTGGCCACGACGTGATCACGCTCCACGTCGATGTCGGCATCGATCTTGTGGGTGATCTGCAAGGTGAACAGCGAAAACCCGACGGCCCGGTCGAAGGTACCGGCAGCGAGCCAGTCGACGCGCGTGCCACCGGGCAGCAGCCAGTCATCGGGCGTCCGCCAGAAGCGGACATGATGGCGCTTCGCGGGGTTGCCGGCAACCTCCTGCTGATAGGCCATGTCCTGGACGCGCCCGAACAGCAACAGCGGACTCACCGGCGCCCGATCATAGCTGCGCCGTGCGATGGTGGAGGTAACGATCTTCCACGCCGAACCCATGGTGACCGGGTCGGCCAACGTCCAACCGGCCCGAGCCATGGCCTCGCGCAGCTGTGCGTCGCTGCCGCGGACCGCGAGATTCACCGGGTCGCCGAGCAGGCCGTCACTGGTGCGGGTACGGCCGATGAAATAGTCGGGCACATAGATCGCAGTGAAGATCCGGTGCAGCCTGGGCAACGCCAGGTAGGCGAGCATCACCCAGAAGACCAGAAAGAAGGCAATGCCCAGCCAGCCGAGTTTGAAGCTCTCGGTGAGCAGCAGCCAGGCCAACCAGATTGCTGCTAGGCCGGCATAGACGAAGAAGAACTCATCAAGGATCGCCGTAACCGATATCCGTCTGGTTCGCCTGGGCGGTCGCGTTTCAATAGCCGTGTGCTCGTCGCCCATGCTCTCAGGCTAGCCGCGCGATGACTAGGATCGGCGAATGCAGCACTGGTTGGTCGCCTACCTGATCACCTGTGCTGTTGAGATACCCATCATCATGGCCATGGTCCGGGGCCTGCACTGGCGCTCGACGGCCGCCCACCCACTACTCGACCTCGCCGCCATGGCCTGGGCGCTACAGCTCACTCATCCGATCTTGTGGCTGGTCAATCCGGTGTTCCCAGCCGGAACCGCGGTCGCCGAGGCACTCATCGTCCTAGTCGAGGCGGGCGGCATCTACTGGTGGGCCGCCGCGCGGGCGGGCATATCTCGGGGCACGCACACCCATTGGTGGTGCCTGCTGATCGCGTTCACCGCGAATGCCGCCTCATTCTTGGTGGGTCTGCTGCTGGTCCTGCTATGACTGCGGGCCGGGCCCATCAGTTCCGCGCCGGCGCAGATAGCGTTCGAATTCCCGGGCGATCGAATCACCGGTGGCCTGCGGCAGTCCGGTCTCGTCCTGCTGAGCCTCCAACGACTCGATGTACTCGCTGATCTCGGTATCCTCGGCGGCCAGCTCGTCGACCCCACGCTGCCAGGCACGCGCCAGTTCGGGCAGGTCGTCCAGCCGCAGCGCCACGTCCAGCAGGTCCTCGAGCCTGGCCAGCAGCGCCAGCGTCGCCTTCGGGTTCGGGGGAGCGGCCACATAGTGCGGAACCGACGCCCACAGCGAAACCTCCCGCAGCCCGGCGCGGTGGCAGGCGTCCCCGAGCACCCCGGTGATCCCGGTCGGACCTTCATAGCCCGACGGTTCCAGCCCCAGCGACTTCGCCAAGCCGGTGTCCGAGGTGTTGCCGGTCACCGGCAGCGGACGCGAATGCGGCGAATCGGTCAGCATCGCACCCAGCAGGATGACCATCTCGGGCTCGAAACTGCGGAACGCCGAAACCAGCGTGCTGCAGAATCGCTGCCAGTGCAGATTGGGCTCGGGCCCCGACACCAGCAGCACATCGCGCTCGGGCAGGTGAGCCACCCGCACCGACGCCGACGGCCACACGACCTCGCGTCCGTCATCGGTCTCGACCACCCGGGGGCGGACGATCTGATAGTCGTAGTAGTCGTCCGAATCGATCTCGAAGACGATCTCGGTCGGATATGTCTCAGCCAGGTGCTCGACGACTGCCGTCGCCGCGTCCGCAGCGTCGTTCCAGCCTTCGAATGCCACCACGACCACCGGCCGGGTGTACTGTCCGCGTCCTGCCATAGATCAACCCTAGCCCTGCCCCGGGATCTGCCCACCGCGAAAGCCGCCTGGGCATCCGGCCGCAGGGCAGCATATCGTCGCTATCCTTGGCGACGTGCCTGCTGCCATTCGAGATCACCTGTTCCGCCGTGTGCTGGTTGCCGACGGAGCCATGGGCACCATGCTGCAAGGTTTTGATCTCTCACTCGAGGACTTCGAGGGCTACGAGGGCTGCAACGAGGTACTCAACCGCTCGCGTCCCGATGTGGTGGCCGACATTCACCGCGCCTACTTCGGCGTCGGCAGTGACTGCGTCGAGACCAACACCTTCGGCGCCAACTACGCGGCTCTGAACGAGTACGGCATCAGCGATCAGATCGCGGAGTTGGCCGAGGCGGGCGCCCGGATCGCCCGGCAGGTGGCCGACGAGTTCAGCACGGACGATCGGCCACGTTTCGTGCTCGGTAGTGTGGGGCCCGGCACCAAACTGCCCACCCTGGGCCATATCGAGGCGGTCACCTTGCGTGATGCCTACCAGACGCAGGTCGAGGCCATGATCCGCGGCGGCATCGATGCAGTCCAGATCGAGACCTGCCAAGACCTGCAACAGGCCAAGGCCGCGGTGATCGGCGCCAAGCGGGCCCGCGCGGCATCCGGTGCCGACGACCTGCCGATCTTCGTGTCGATCACGGTCGAGACCACCGGGTCGATGCTGCTGGGCAGCGAGATCGGCGCCGCGCTGACAACCCTCGCGCCGTTGGGCATCGACATTCTGGGACTCAACTGCGCGACCGGTCCAGCCGAGATGGGTGAGCATCTGCGCTATCTCGCGCGCCATGCGGGTATCGGCCTGTCGGCGATGCCCAACGCCGGTCTGCCCGAGTTGACCGCCGAGGGTGCGCGCTATCCGCTGCAGCCGGCCGAACTGGCTCGTGCCTTGGACGACTACGTCGACGAGTGCGGCCTGGCCCTGGTGGGCGGCTGCTGCGGCACCACCCCCGAACACATTCGTCAGCTCGTCGAGGCCATTGGCCCGCAGCGCGCGGTCAAGCGGCGCGCTCCCCAGATGATCAACGCGGTGGCCTCGCTGTACTCCGACGTCGCCCTGAAACAAGACACCAGCTATCTGGCGATCGGGGAGCGCACGAACGCGAACGGTTCGAAGGCTTTCCGTGAGGCGATGCTCGCGGGCAACTGGGACGAGTGCGTCCAGATCGGACGCGACCAGTCCCGTTCCGGGGCACACATCGTCGATCTGTGTGTCGACTATGTCGGACGCGACGGGGCCGAGGACATGGTCGAACTCGCGTCCAGGTTCGCCGGCGCCGTGACCTTGCCAGTGATGCTCGACTCGACCGAGCCCGCCGTGATCGAAGCCGGTCTCAATCATCTTCCGGGCCGGGCCATCATCAACTCGGTCAACTTCGAAGACGGCGACGGCCCGAACTCCCGCTTCCAGCGGGTGATGCCGCTGGTCAAGGAGCACGGCGCCGCGGTCGTGGCGTTGACCATCGACGAGCAGGGCCAGGCCCGCACCACCGAATGGAAGGTGCAGGTCGCCGAGCGGCTCATAGCTACGCTCACCAACGACTGGGGCATCGATGAGGGCGACATCCTTGTCGACTGCCTCACCTTCCCCATCGCCACCGGCCAGGAGGAGACCCGGCGCGACGGACTGGCCACCATCGAGGCGATCCGCCGGCTCAAGGCCGCGCATCCGAGGGTGGGGACCACGCTCGGGGTTTCCAATATCAGCTTCGGTCTGAACCCGGCAGCGCGCGTGGTCCTGAACAGTGTCTTCCTCGACGAGTGTGTCAAAGCCGGGCTCGATTCCGCGATCGTCAGTGTCGCGAAGATCATGCCGACCGACCGCATCCCGGATGAGCGTTATCAGACCGCACTCGACCTGATCTATGACCGGCGCAGCGAGGACTACGATCCGCTGTCGACGTTCCTGGATCTTTTCGAAGGCGTCACTGCCGCTTCGTTGCGGGAGCAGCGGGAGGCCGAGCTGGCCACCTTGTCGTTGTCGGAGCGGTTAGCCAGGCGCATTGTCGACGGCAATGACAAGGGCCTGGACGCCGACCTCGACGAGGCGCTGACGACCAAACCGGCTCTGGACATCATCAACGACGACTTGCTCGCCGGAATGAAGACGGTCGGTGAGCTCTTCGGCTCGGGTCAGATGCAGCTCCCGTTCGTGCTGCAGAGCGCGGAGACGATGAAGAAGGCAGTCGCCTATCTCGAGCCTCATATGGATGCTTCGGAGGCGGGTGCGGGCAAGGGCACGTTGGTCTTGGCAACCGTCAAGGGCGATGTCCATGACATCGGCAAGAATCTAGTCGACATCATCGTCTCGAACAACGGCTACACCGTGGTCAATTTGGGCATCAAGCAGCCGGTGTCGGCCATCGTCGAGGCCGCCGAACAGCATGGTGCCGATGTGATCGGCATGTCCGGGCTGCTGGTGAAGTCGACTCTGGTGATGAAGGACAATCTGCTCGAACTCAATGACCGTGGACTGGCCCGCAAGCTTCCGGTGATTCTCGGCGGGGCGGCGCTGACCAGGCCATTCGTCGATCAGGATCTGGCAGCGCTGTATGAGGGCACCGTCCGATACGCGAAAGACGCCTTCGAGGGCCTGAACCTCATGGACACCCTCATGGCCATCAAACGCGGTGAGCCGGGAGTCGAGTTGCCGCCGGTGCGTGAACGCAGGGTGAAGCCACGCAAGAACGACGATGAGCTGCCGCCCTTGGACGATGCCACGGTGCGCTCGGATGTGGCGCGGCGCATCGAAGTGCCGACCCCGCCGTTCTGGGGCAGCCGGGTCGTCAAAGGCATCCAGCTGAATGATGTGGTCGGTTTCCTCGACGAGAAGGCACTGTTCGTCGGACGCTGGGGCCTGCACGCCGTCCGTGGCGGCGCCACGGTTCCTGAACTCATCGAGTCGGAGGGACGACCGCGGCTGCGGGCGTTGCTCGACCTGATCCTGGCGGTCGGACTGAGCGAGTTCGCCGTGGTCTACGGTTACTTCCCCTGCTATTCGCAGGGCAACGATCTGGTGGTGCTCGATCCGGACGATCCGACGACGGAGAAGACCCGCTTCACATTCCCGCGGCAGCCGCGGGATCGGCGGCTGTCCATCGCCGACTTCTTCCGGGATGCGGACGAGGCCGCAGAGCTGGGGCCCGACGTGTTGGCGTTGCAGCTGGTGACGATGGGCAACCGGGTCTCGGAGGAGACTCAGCGGCTGTTCGAATCCGACAACTACCGCGAGTACCTGGAGTTGCACGGCCTGTCGGTGCAGCTGGCCGAGGCGCTGGCCGAACTGTGGCATCAGCGCGTGCGCACCGAACTCGGATTCGCGTCCGACGACGGTGACATCGCCGCTCAGATCGATGATCAGGCCTACCGGGGCAGCCGCTACAGCTTCGGCTACCCGGCCTGCCCGGATCTGGAGTTGCGCGAGCCGCTGTGCGGCCTGCTGGAACCCGGGCGGATCGGCGTTGAGCTGTCGGAGGAATATCAGCTGCATCCCGAGCAGTCGACCGACGCGCTGATCGTCCATCACCCGGAGGCAAAGTATTTCGGCGTGCGGTAGTTTGTCTTGCACGGCTGATGCACCGGTTGGGCGGACCTCATCACCGCCCGATGCGGATCGCCCAAAGCACGTGGGTATCACTCGACCGAATTCGTCTCGCCGAGATCTGACACTGATCGACATCGAGGATCTCAGCAACCAGTTGCTTCACGCCCGCTGACTTCATACTCAGCGGATCGCTTACCGGTCCCAGCTTGGTGACCAACCGCCCACCATCTGCGTTGCTGGTCAACGTCACGATGCCCGATGCCGAGGCACCCAGTATGTACTCGTCCTGCGCAGGTTGGACGTATTCGATCGTCAGCCTCCCGGATAATGCTCGACGGACCCGATAGGCGCACGCGCGGAAGAATCCCGCTGGCAAGCCTGATGTCTCGCACTCGTCGTCTGTGCCTGGCACTGTGGTGCTTGGCCAAACGGAAGGGTCTGAAGCATCCAGGACGACGTCTTTGAGGTTATCCACACCGAGATCGCGCAAGAACTGGCC
This sequence comes from Brooklawnia propionicigenes, assembly GCF_030297015.1. Lineage (NCBI taxonomy): Bacteria > Bacillati > Actinomycetota > Actinomycetes > Propionibacteriales > Propionibacteriaceae > Brooklawnia > Brooklawnia propionicigenes. The sequence goes on from NZ_AP028056.1 coordinate 3,184,265, forward strand.
GAGGAGATCAGTGGCCCGCGCGTCGGCGAGCGCTTCTATGAAGGAAAGGTCGGCCGCGTATGCCGGGGGCACCTGTGCGCTGGAGGTTTGTTCCCAACTGTCAATCGCCTCGGGCGATACTTGCAACCGACGAGCGAGCCACGCCTTTGATAAACCAAGGCTTTCTCGCACTGCGCAGAATTCCGCACCATTCATGTGGCTGCTCCCATATCGCGCCCCTCGCTACGAGTCGTCAGCTTGTTCACCAAGTCGCCAGACAAGCTCCGCCGCGTAGTAGTATCACATAGATTCTGTCCAAACTTGCCAGCAACGTTGCGTACGAAAGGATACTCAGTGCACAAACTCGCCACCGGAATTGTCGAGTCATGGGATTCGGACCGCGGATATGGCGTGATCATGATGGACGGGAATATTCCGGTGTGGTCTCATTATTCAAGCATTCGTGGAGTAACCGGATTCGCGAACCTTGCCCGCGGTGAACGGGTCGCGATGACCCTCGAATCACGGGACCCCTTGGCAAAAAACACGGAGGCTCCAGGATTCGCATGGATTACGGCCGACGTCTATCCGATAGATAGAACCAAGACGAACTCGTTCGACCAGCACCGCGCAAGACAGTGACATCCGAACGATCGGCCCCCACACCGATCGTCCACCACCCGGAAACGAGCTGCAAGGAGGAGTGCGGTAGATTCGTCAGGGTCAATCCGGGCGAGCAGCGCTGTCGCGTCCGCCCGCAGGCACGTCACCGAACGGAATGCTCACCATGACTGATCGTCAGCGCAGATTACGTAGTCAAGCCTGGTTCGACGATCCGGGCAATCTGGATATGTCGGCGCTGCACATCGAGCGCTACATGAACTGGGGACTGACCCGTGAGGAGCTGCAGTCCGGTCGTCCGATCATCGGCATCGCCCAGACGGGTTCTGACCTGGTGCCCTGCAACAGGCATCATCTGGAATTGGCCGAACGGACGCGGGAGGGTATCCGCGAGATGGGCGGGATCGCGCTGGAGTTTCCGGTGCACCCGCTGCAGGAGAGCGCCAAGCGTCCGGCGCCTGCGCTGGACCGCAATCTCGCCTATCTCGGATTGGTCGAGGTGCTCTACGGCTACCCGCTCGACGCCGTCGTGCTGACTACCGGATGCGACAAGACGATGCCGGCCTGCCTGATGGCTGCGGCCACCGTGAACATCCCGGCCATCGTGTTGTCGGGTGGGCCCATGCTGAACGGCTGGTACAAGGGCGAACGCACCGGATCGGGCACGATCGTGTGGAAGGCACGCGAGCTGTTCGCCGCCGGCGAGATCGACGAGGAGACCTATGTCGAGTTGGTCGCCTCCGCTGCACCGTCGCCAGGGCACTGCAACACGATGGGTACCGCCTCCACGATGAACGCGCTGGCCGAGGCGCTCGGCATGAGCCTGCCCGGCTGCGCGGCTATTCCGGCACCGTACCGGGAGCGCGCCCGCATGGCCTACCAGACCGGTCGCCGGATCGTGGAGATGGTCGCCGAGGATCTCAAGCCGTCGGACATCTTGACGCGCGAGGCGTTCGAGAACGCGATCGTGGTGAACTCTGCGATCGGCGGATCGTCGAACGCACCCATCCACATCGGTGCGATCGCCCAGCACATCGGCGTGGAGCTGCCGCTGGACGAGTGGCAGCGCATCGGACACGAGGTTCCCCTGCTGCTCAACATGCAGCCGGCCGGTGAATACCTCGGCGAGGAGTTCTTCCGCGCCGGCGGGGTGCCCGCGGTGGTGCATGAGCTGATGGAGCACGGCCTCATTCATACCGAGGCGCTGACTGTGAACGGCGCCACCATCGGTGAGAACTGCCGTACAGCCGCCGCGACGGATCGCGATGTGATCGCCCGCTACGACGCACCGCTGGTCGACAATGCCGGTTTCCTGGTGCTGCACGGGAATCTGTTCGACAGCGCAGTGATGAAGACCAGCGTGATCTCCGACGAGTTCCGGGAGCGCTATCTGTCGGACCCGGCAGAGCCGAACGTGCTCCAGGGCAGGGCGATCGTCTTCGATGGTCCGGAGGACTATCACGCGCGAATCGATGATCCGGAGCTGATGATCGACGAGAACTGCCTGCTGTTCATCCGCGGAGCTGGACCCATCGGTTTCCCCGGTGCGGCGGAAGTGGTGAACATGCAACCGCCTGCCGAGCTGATCAAACGTGGCGTGCATTCGCTGCCATGCATCGGAGACGGCCGCCAGTCGGGTACCTCCGGTTCGCCTTCAATACTCAATGCCTCACCCGAGGCCGCGGCCGGCGGCGGGCTCGCCATCTTGCAGACCGGCGACACCGTACGCATCGACCTCAACAGCTGCACTGCCGATGTCCTGGTTCCGGACGAAGAACTGGCCGAGCGCCGGCGAGCGCTCGATGCGGCCGGCGGGTTCTCGTTCCCCGCGTCCCAGACGCCCTGGCAGGAGATACAGCGCAGCATGGTCGAACAGCTGGGTGATGGCATGGTCCTGGGCCCGGCAGTCAAATACCAGCGAGTCTCCCAGACCTTCGGGGTGCCGCGCGCCAGTCACTGACCAGCAGTCAGGCAACTTGGGTAGGGTTATCGCCCACAGTGGGGGACAACCCTACCCAAGTTTGATGTTTGGCTTCGGATCGGGAGCCACCCGGGCTCGAAACCGGCTCAGCGTGCGGCGAAACGAGCGGCGACTCCCACCGCGAGCAAGGAAACGGCCGCAGCCACCACCGCAACGCCAGGAAAACCGGCAACGGCCATGACCGGGCCGCCGGCCAGCGCGGCCGCTGCCGCGGCGAACGACATTACGGCGTCGCTGAAACCCTGAGCCGCAACACGGTGCTCCGCCGGCAGCGTCTCCACCAGCAGAGTGGAGCCGGCCACCGTGGCCGCGGACCAGCCCACGCCCAGCAGGACCAGGCAGCTGATGACCAGCAGCGTGTGATGACTGAAGGCGGCTGCACCACCGGTGGCAACGAGCAGAGCCGTCAGGCCGCCCAGCGCCGTCCGCCAGGCACCGACGCGGTCGGTGAGCCAGCCCATGATCGGAGAAAGGGCGAACATGCCGGCGATATGCAGGCTGATCGTCAACCCGATGAGCCCGATCGTCCCCGCCTCCGCCGTGCCGGTTGCTGACTCGTGGTTCAGATGCACCGGTGTCATCGTCATCACTGCCACCATCGCGGCGTGCGCACCGGCCATGACGACCATCACAGCGGCCGCTGCGGGATAGCGTCGGCAGACGGCCCAGCCGCCGGCAGATGACGCATCGGCACTGCCGCTGACCGGTTTGCCGTCCGCATCAAGTTCGGCTCGCACCAGCAGCGGATCAGGACGCAGCCCCCACCAGATGATCGCGCATCCGACGATCATCCCGGCCGCAGAAATGAGGAATGCTCCGGCGCTCGACGGCAGCCCGAGCGCCACGGCAACCACAGCGCCGGGAGCGACCAGATTCGGACCGAAGACAGCGCCGATGGTGATGGCCCACACGACGAACGACAGATCGCGTCCGCGGCGCTCCGGCCGCGCCAGATCTGTGACAGCGAATCGGGCCTGCAGATTCACTGCATTCGCCACGCCCACGCCGAAGCTACCCAGCACCAAGACCGGAAATGACTGAATGATCACGGCGTACACCAACAGAACGGTGCCGACGATCGCGCCGCACAGCCCGCTCGCCAGCGCGACCCGCCGGCCCGTGCGCAAAGCCATACGTGACAGCGGGACCGCCGTGCAAGCCGTGCCGAGCGTCACAGCGGTATTGCTAGCGCCGGCCCAGACCTCGGCGCCAGCGAACTGCACGGCGAGGATCGACCCGAGCGTGAGCGTCGAGCCCGCACTCAGCCCGGAGAAGACCTGGGCAGCAGCCAGCGTCCAGACCGTCCTGCGCTGAACAGCGGCGGTATTCAGCCGAGATTGCGGGCTGTGGCTCATCGTCGGAGTCTAGGCGATGGTCCGGGCACCAGTTCGGCTCAGCAGCCTCAAAAGCAGCTAACAGCCCGCTGATGCCGGCGCCATCGGCCGTACACAGTGCCTCGAGATGATCGACTCAGCTCCACCAGATCTGACGCGCCCGCGGATTGCTGATGACGAGCACCGACCTGAGACTGTCCAAATGCAGATCAGCCGCCGCAGACGCTGGTGAAATCTCCCGCGAACGCCAGCACGGTCGGGGATCCGACACAGATCGAACTGGTCGGTGTGCTCCCATCGACCGTACTCAACGGCACATTGTGGCCGTATACTCGGGCTTGCACCCCGAACAATTGGGCCAGGCCGCTCGGCATCGCGGGGGAGACGACCTTGGTATCGCTCGGATCCACACCGCTGACCTCGGCGGCACGCAGGAACCCATCCGGACGGCCCATGATCTCGTCCACCAGGCCCTTGTCGATGGCTGTCTGCGGGTCGAACAGGTACGCGCCCAACTCGTTGACGATGCGGTCTGCGGGAATGCCGCGGTGCTGTGCGACATAGTCGACGAACTGCTGGTATTCGATCGCGATTCCGTTGGTGTAGGTGGCCCGCTCCTGTTCGCTCATCTCACGGAATGGATTCCCGAAATCCTTACCGGTGCCCTGAGTGAGGTATTCGTAGGTGATGCCTCCGGTGGTGATGACACCGGAGGTGAGGATATTGCCGGTGAGTCCGGTCACATCCCGGTAGTACTCGAACGGGCCCATGATCACACCGATGCTGCCGATGAGCGTCCCGTAATCGGAGATGATCAGGTCAGCCGGGGCCATCGCGTACATGCCACCGGACGCGGCCATCGCCTGCACATAGGCGACTACCTTCTTGCCGGTGCGCTCCTGATAACGGACGATCGCGTCGGCAATCGCCCGAGCGCCACTGATGCTGCCGCCGGGAGTGTCCATCAACAAGACCACGCCGGCGTAGTCGTCGGCCTTCAGTGCGTCCAGCTGATCGGCGATCTCATAACCGTAGGTGGCCGAGCTGTACAGCGTTGCGCTCCCGGTGTTGTCGATGACTCCCGAGATGTTGATGGCGAGCAGAGTATTCGAGGCATTGGCCGGGCCCCAGACGTGGCTCATGCTGTTCTGGGCGCTGGTGGCCACGTTGCCGAGCGTGCGTCCGATCAAGCCCATGCCCAGCAGACTCACGACAGTCAGGACGAGGGCGACTGCTCCCGCGCCGACGGTGAGGCCCAGCCCGGCGCCGAAACCCTTCGCGAACGGCTGTTTGAAGCTCGACTGCGGTGCGGGCAACCGAACGGGTTGGATACCGGGATGCGGCGCCGGGGCTATCGGAGGTGCGGCCTGCGGCATCGGGCTCGGCGGTGGCACCTGCGCGGCGCTGCCGCCGGTCTGGTCCTCGCCACGGTCGGCCGGTTCGGTTGGTGCGTGAGGCGGGGGAACAGAGGACGAGTCGCTACTGCTCATGGGGGACAATCCCTTCACTCATGGGGTGGATGGTGACGCCCCCAGTATTTCGGAAGATCAGCGCCCATGTGGCAGTCAGCCGGCAACGATTGGTTGCAGCATTGCCTGGCTGCGACAATGGGCCAGTGCAAAGCCAGACCAGACCAAGAGCCGTGCTGTGGGACTTCGATGGGACGGTGGCCAACACCGAGCCGGTGTGGATCGCCTCCCAGATCGGGGTCATGGCCTCTTACGGGGTGCCGTATGCCTACGAGCAGGCCGTCAAGCTGTGCGGGGTATCCGCGGCGGTGTCGATTCGGGCGCTGTTCGATGCCCACGAAGCAGTGCACGGTGAGCCTCCGCAGATCGAGGGTCCGGCACTGTGGCAACAGATCGTCGACGGAGTGATCCAGCGGATCAAGGAAGAGCCGCTGCCCTGGCTTCCCGGTGCCCGCGAGCTGCTGATCGAGTTGCACGCCAAGGGCGTGCCGATGGCGCTGGTCTCGGCCAGCCCGCGCGACATGATCGACGCGGCACTGGCCAAGGTGCCAGATGGCATCTTCGACGTGGTGATCGCCGGTGACGAGATGCCTCGCAGCAAGCCCGCCCCGGACAGCTATCTGCTGGCGGCCGAGCGTCTGGGGGCAGCCGCGGACGACTGCATCGTGGTGGAGGACTCGATCTACGGCACCGCGGCAGGACGCGCGGCCGGGGCGGCGGTCATCGCGGTGCCGTGCATGCAAGACCTGGACGAACACCCCGGTCAGTTGCTGATCCCGACGCTGGCCGGACTCACAGTCAACGACCTGGCCCGGATCTGGCACGAGCTGAAGGAAGCAGCGGATGAGTGAACTCGACCCGGCGGCCTATTCCGGCGTCCACACCGGGCCGCTGCGGGCCGGCGAGTGGGTCTCGCTCACCGACGCCAAGGGACACCGCAAGTCGCTGCTGCTGGACGCGGGCAAGACCTTTCACACCACCAAGGGCGGGCTGGCGCACGACGACATCATCGGGCAGCCCGAAGGTGTGGTGGTCACCACGGTCGGTGGCCTGCAATACCTGGTCTTCCGGCCTTTGCTGAACGAATACATGGTCTCGATGCCGCGCGAGGCGGCGGTGATCTACCCCAAGGACGCCGCGCAGATCCTGATGCGCGCCGACATCTTCCCTGGTGCCCGCGTGCTGGAGGCCGGGGTTGGTTCTGGTGCCCTCAGCCTGGCGCTGCTGCGCGCGATCGGCCCGACCGGGCAGCTGCACAGCTACGAGCGGCGAGCCGAGTTCGCCGAGGTGGCGCGGGCCAATGTCGAACAGTTCGTCGGCGGCCCGCACCCGTCGTGGACGCTGAGTCTCGGCGACCTGGCCGAGGTCATCGAGGACGAACCGATCGATCGCGCGATTCTCGACATGCTCGCACCCTGGGACTGCCTGGAAGCAGTCGCCGGCGTGCTCGAGCCGGGCGGGATTCTGTGCTGCTACGTGGCCACCACCACCCAGATGGGACGAGTGATGGACACCCTGCGCGCCGATGGTGGGTTCACCGAGCCGACCGCGTCCGAGGTCATGGTGCGCGACTGGCACGCCGAGGGCCTGGCGATCCGGCCCGGGCACGCCACCACCGCGCACACCGGCTTCCTGGTGATGACCCGGCGGATGGCTCCGGGGGTGATCGCTCCGCTGCGCAAGCGTCGCCCGGCGCCGGGAGCATACGGGCCCGACTACGTCGGCCCGATCCCGCGCAATGTGCGTCCCGAACATCTGGAGGCCAACCGGACGCGGGCGAGCGAACTCGGCTAAGCCGCGCCTAGTGCACGGTCTCCAGAAGCTGGCCGATGGCAGGTCGGTAGGCCTCGATCGACTCGCCGTCGGGGCGTTCGGCGGTCACGGTCACCAGAGTGCCGCCGCGATCGACCACCGCGAGCACTGCGAAGACATCGTCCAGATGCCACACGGTGTGGCCGGAGGCCAGCGTCTCGGTGCGCACCGCGGGCAACTCAGCGCCGGCACCGATGATGGCGGAAGCCTTCTGGCGTAGAAGCGCCTCGGCTTCGGGCTCGGCACCTGGTCCGGATGACTCGATCTCGACGGCGAGCACACGATCGGGAGAACGTAGCAGCAACCCGGCATGACCGCCGAGGTAGACCCGTGGCGATCGCAGATCCGGCAGCACCGGGATCCGGAGGAGGTCGTGCACGAGTGGCTCGGCCAGCCAGTGCTGCGCCGGCGTGATGGTGACACCGTCGGCGATCTCAATAGCCTGGATGCCATCGGAGATCTCCGCCTTGGCCCGGGCCGCGTGCAGCGGGCCGAGGGTCACAGCGTAGCCAACCCCGGTCGCGATGAGCACCAGCACAATCGTGCGGATCAGCCTGCCCGCCCGGCTCAAGCGTCTGGGGGACTTGCGGCGGCCCGTACTCATCGGCGGGTCACCTTGCCCGGCGGTATCTTGCCGCCGAACAACTGCGTCAGCGTCACGGGGGTGAAGCCGCGGTCCTGGAGACCTGCCATGACATCACTGGCTGCGGTGACCGAATCCCGGTGGGTGTCGTGGAACAAGATGATGTCGCCGGGTTTCGATACCGGCACCGAACGCTGAATCAGCGCGGCGCGGCCAGGCCCCTGCCAATCGTTGGTGTCGATCGACCAGAGGATCGCCGGTTTGCCGATGGCGGCCAGCACGGCATCGTTGACCGCACCGTACGGTGGGCGGAAGAAGGTGACGGGTTCACCCGTGATTCCCGCGATGAGATCGGCGCAGCCAACGACTTCGGCGCGGTCCTTGTCGGGCCCGACCTTGGTGAGATCGGGATGGGTCATGGTGTGGCTGCCGATGTCGTGGCCGTCGGCGGCGACGGCCCGCACGATGTCGGTGTTGCCCGTGATGTTCTTGCCCTGCATGAAGAAGGTGGCGCCGGCTTGTGCGGCCAGGAGTGTCTTCAGCAGGTCCTTGGTGTAGGGGCCGGGACCGTCGTCATAGGTCACGGCGACGCAGGTGTGCAATGAGCAGTCGACCGGCAGGCTCGCGTTCCAGGCCGGCAAACCGGCGAAGGGGGTGTTGCGCTGGTTCTCGAGCGCAGCCGCGGCGTCGGTCTGCCATCCGGCGAGCAGGTCCGAATCGGCTTCGATGCTGGTGGCGGCGGTGGTTTGATCGAGACCCAGCCCGGCGAGTTCGGGGGAGGCGATACCGGGCGGAAGGGTGATGGTGGCCGTGCCGTCGTCCCGTTCCCGGACATCGGCGAGAGCCTGCGCCGCCAGTGCCGTCTGCTCGTCCGATGGTGGCGCGATCGGGGCGCTGCTCAGGCCACCGGCCTGGCGACGAAGCTGCTCGACGGTCCTGGTCCACACGTCGGAGGCTGCGTCCGGCTTCCAGAAAGCCGCCGCATCGGTCACGGTGCCGCCGGCGACGTCGGCATACAGCGTCGTCTTCTGATCGGCGGTCACAGTGCCGGCGGTGCCGGTGACCGTGCGCATGGTCACCCCGACGATCGAACCGAAGGCGGCAATGACCTCGCAGGTGATCGCGGTGCCTGTCGCATTGGCGGGACCGGTCGCCGGGTCGGTCAGCACCCGGTCGGCATCCCAGCCGGCGGAACCGGGTAGACAGCCACGATCGGCCAGACCGGAACCCGACGGGAAGGCCTCCGGTGTGAACGAGAGCTGAGCCAGTGGTGCGCGGATCATCGCATCAACGCGCTTGTTGAACTCGCCCGCGCCGGCGATCTGGACATACCGGGCCTGGTATCCGGCGGCATCATTGCGGATCCGCATGCGGATGAACCCCAGGTCGTTCAGCGCTGCGGCCGTATCGGTATCGGATGCAGCCAGCCGCACACCCGCGTGATCGTCCCAGCCCGGTGGCGTCCATCCCTCGACCGCCGGGGGCTCGGAGCAACCGGCGAGCAGCGCTAGTGCGAGGACGCCCACCAATGGGGCTCCCGGGGCACGGCCTGGTCCAGCAGCCCGAGCGCTCATCTGTGATCCCCCGATCTTCCTCAGCCAGCAACGCTGAAGCAGCATCTGACGTGCTTCAGCTTAACAAAGCTGCTTGTCGGGATCTGTTAGCGGGCGGGCGAGTCGCGGCAGTTGCGATCAGAGCCGGGCCCGCAGCACATGCGAGGCGTCACGCACGGTGGTGGGCAGCCGGTAGGCCTGCGTGGTACACAAGACGAACAGGTCGGTGCCGTCGTCTCCGCCGAAGCAGAGGTTCCCCACGTGACCCTCGGCTGAGGGAATGTAGGCGATCTCTTCGCCGCCGGGGCTGTACACGTGGACGCCGCTGAACTCCGCACTCCAGACATTGCCGAGTTCGTCGACTCTGATGCCATCGGCGATGCCGTCCTGGACGAGGACGAAGTCTCGTCCGCCCTTGCACAGGCGTCCGTCGATCACCTTGTAGACGCGAATGGCGTGGGTGCCGTCAGGATTCGGCTCCTCGCTCGGCAGATCGATCGAATTGTCCGAGGAGTACAGCAGCGACTCGTCGGGTGAGAAAGCCAGGCCGTTGGGCATCTCGACATCCATGATCACCGGTTCGCATTCGCAAGTGACCGGATCGAGCCGGAAGACCCAGTGATCGCGGTACTCGAGTCGGCCGGGATGGCCTTCCCTGCCGCGGAAGATGCCGTAGGAAGGGTCGGAGAACCAGATGGTCCCGTCGGACTTCACGATGACATCATTGGGGGAGTTGAACCGGCGGCCGTGCCAGTCGCTGACCAGCGGCGCCGGTTCGTCGCCGCGGTCGACCTCGACCCAGCGGTTGCCGTGCGAGCACTGGATGACCTCGCCCTCCAGGCCTGTGGTGCGTCCGTTGGTGAACTCGACACCTTCGCGGTAGACGCTGACCAGGCCGGTGGCAGCACTCCACTGCAGGATGCGGTTGCCGGGAATGTCGCTGTAGCGCAGAGCCGCCTGCTCCGGGAGCCAGACGGGGCCCTCCGCCCATTCGGCCAGTACCGAGCCATCACCCAGGAGTTCCAATTCGCTACCGGCCAACAGGCCAGTCTTGTCAACGAAACTCATGTGTTTCTCACCTTCGTTCGTCCGGGCACCGCTGTGTGCCGCTAGCGACATCGTATAGCCATCGCCGTGGGCAGGAATCGGGCGGCGGGGCCGCCTCGGGGTAGGCTTTCTCAATCATGGAGAACTCCGGGACCTTCGAGCTGACCAGTTCGTTCACACGCTTCGCCGAGCGCGTTGCCCCCGAAGCGTTGCCTCGGTCCGGCGGCCTGGGTACGGACTTGGCCCCGCACGGCACCACGATCGTTGCCGCGGCCTTCGACGGTGGGGTTGTGATGGCCGGCGATCGCCGGGCCACCATGGGCAACCTGATCGCCCAGCGCGACATCGAGAAGGTCTTCGGTGCCGACGAGTACTCGATCATCGGGATTGCCGGTGTCGCGGGTATCGCGATCGAACTTGTGCGACTGTTCCAGGTGGAGCTGCAGCACTACGAGAAGGTCGAGGGTCTTCCGCTGAGCCTGGACGGCAAGGCGAACCGGCTCGGCGCCCTGGTGCGCGGCAATCTTGACCAGGCGATGGCTGGTCTGGCCGTCATCCCGATGCTGGCCGGTTGGGATATCCAGCGTCGGCAAGGCCGCATCTTCAGCTATGACGCCACCGGCGGACGCTACGAGGAGACCGGCTTCCACGCCATCGGATCGGGCGCGGCATTCGCGCGGGGCTCGCTGAAGAAGACCCATCGTCCGGGGCTCGGCGAGGACGCCGCGATCGCCGCTGCGATCCGCTCACTGTACGACGCGGCCGATGACGACTCGGCCACCGGCGGGCCCGACCTGGCCCGCAGTATTTTCCCGGTCGTGATGAGTGCCAGCGCCGGCGGAGTGCGCCAGCTCAGCAGCGACCAGGTCGCCGAGATCACCACCCGAGTGCTGGAGATGCTGTGAGTCTGCCGTTCTATGTTGCCCCCGAGCAGCAGATGAAGGACCGTGCGGAGTTCGCCCGCAAGGGGATCTCCCGTGGGCGCTCGGTGGTGGTGCTGCAGTATCGCGATGGCATCGCGTTCGTTGCGGAGAATCCCAGCCACACGCTGCACAAGGTGTCGGAAATCTACGACCGGATCGGGTTTGCCGCGGTCGGACGCTACAACGAGTTCGAGAATCTGCGGATCGCCGGCATCCAGTACGCCGACCTGCGCGGCTATTCCTATGATCGCCGTGATGTCACCGGACGCGGGCTGGCCAACCAGTACGCCCAGCAGCTGGGGACCACCTTCAGCTCGGGTGTCGACAAGCCTTTCGAGGTCGAACTCATCGTGGCCGAACTCGGCCCGGCCCCCCAGCAGGATCAGGTCTTCCGGATCGGATTCGACGGAACGATCACCGATGAGCCCGGCTTCACCGTGGTCGGCGGCGCCGCCGAGACTCTGCACGCGGCGATCGCCCGTGACTTCGCTGCCGACGCCGGACTCGGGCAGGCCATCCGGCTCGCCTCCGCCGGTTTCTCCGATGGCATCGCCCTGGAGGTGGCGGTACTCGATCGGACGCGCACCCAGCTGCGCACGTTCCGCCGCATCGGATCTGCCGAACTCGGCCAGTTGTTGAGCGACGACTGAGGTGGGCATCGAACAGATATCGCCGGCGCTGATCATCGGCACCGGGCTGGTGGGAGCGTCCATCGGTTGTGCTCTGAGCGAGGCCGGCGTGGTCGTCCATCTCAAGGACCGCGACCGCTCGCATGCGATTGTTGCCGCTGGACGAGGGGCCGGGCGCTTGGAGGCGCCCGATCCGGCACAGGTGAAGCTGGTCGTGGTCGCCACCCCGCCCGCGGTGATCGCCCAGGTCGTCGCCGCCAGCCTGGAAAAGTATCCGAATGCGGTGGTCACCGATGTCGGATCGGTGAAGACCAGGATCACCTCGGATCTGCAGGCGCTGCACATCAATCTCCGGCGCTACGTCGGTGGGCACCCGATGGCCGGCTCGCATCAGTCCGGCCCGTTGACCGCCGCCCCTGAGCTGTTCGTCGACCGCACCTGGGTGATCAGTGCACGTCCGGAGAACCCGGACTGGGCGGTCGAGCGGACCCGCCAGCTGGCGCTCACCTGCCAGGCCCGCATCCGTGAACTGGACGCGGCCGAGCACGACCGGGCGGTCGCCGAGGTGAGCCATTTCCCGCAGCTGGTCGCCAGCCTGACTGCCGCGCGGCTGGCGCAGGTGCCGTCCGAAGACCTGCGGCTGGCCGGGCAGGGGGTCCGCGATGTGACGCGGATCGCGGCGTCCGATGTGACGATGTGGCGTCAGATCGTGTCGGCGAACACCGCCCCGATCCGCGAACAGCTGGTGGCGATGCGCGACGATCTCGATCATCTGATCGGTGCGCTGGATGATCCACGAGTCGTCATCGATCTGCTCACCCGCGGCAATGAGGGTGTCCGGGCACTGCCCGGCAAACGGGGCAAGCGCCCCGATGAGGTGATCTCGGTCGTGGTGGAGATCCCGGACGCGCCCGGCGCGCTGGGCCAGCTGTTCGCGAGCATCACGACCAACGGCGTGAACATCGAGGACCTGTCGATCGAACACGATCCTGATCGTCCGGCCGGCTACCTGTCGATCGATGTGGCGCCCGAGCGCGCCGATGCACTGCGGCAGCTGATCCGCGAACATGGTTGGGGATTGCGCTCCTGAGAGTCGGGCTCGGGCCCGGAAAGGATGAGAACTCGTGGTGAACGCTGCCAGGCGACCTGGACTGGTGATAGCCGTGGACGGACCGAGTGGGGCCGGCAAGTCGTCGACCTCGCGCGAGGTCGCGGCCAGGCTCGGGTGCGCCTACCTGGACACCGGGTCGATGTACCGGGCGTTGGCTGTGTGGTGTGCCGATCACCGGATCGCCGCCGACGACACCGATGCGGTCGTCGCTGCGGCGCGTGACCTGCCGCTGGAAATCACCCCGTCACCGGCCGGATTCACGGTGGCCCTCGACGGACGCGATGTCACAGCACGACTGCACCGTCCCGAGGTTTCCGGGATGGTATCCGGCTATGCGGCGGTCCGCGATGCCCGTCGGTCGCTCAACGCGAGGATGCGGGCGATCATCGCCGCGAGCGGACGCATCGTCGTCGAAGGACGCGACATCACCACGGTTGTCGCCCCTGACGCCGACCTGCGGGTGTTGCTCCAGGCCGATCCTGCTCGCCGGATCGCCCGGCGAGAAGCCGAACTGAACGGTGCCGCCGACCGCAAGACCGTCACCGAGCAGGTGGTCGGGCGCGACGCGGCCGACTCGGCGTCCAGCAAGTTCGAGACTCCGGCTGCTGGTGTGGTGCTGATCGACTCCACCGAACTGACCCTTGAGCAGGTCGTCGACAAGGTCATCGGCCTGGTACCGGCAGAGTTGCGCGAACCCGCCCGAGCGCACTGACAACCGCGGTCGGGTAGCGTTGAGCGAGTGAGTGAACCCGCTGATACCGAACTGCCCGCCGAACGTCCCGTGGTCGCGGTGGTCGGGCGGCCGAATGTGGGCAAATCCACCCTCGTCAACCGAATCTTGGGACGACGCGAGGCTGTCGTCCAGGACACCCCTGGGGTCACTCGGGACCGGGTGAGCTACGACGCCGAATGGGCCGGGCACGAATTCGTGCTCGTCGATACCGGCGGTTGGGCCTCGGATGCCACCGGCATGGCCGCGCAGATCGCTGAGCAGGCCGAGATCGCCATTCAACTCGCCGATGCCGTGCTCTTCGTGGTGGACGCCACGGTCGGCACCACCGACGAGGACGAGGCCGTCGTCCAGGTGTTGCGGCGCAGTCGCAAGCCGGTGGTGCTGGCAGCCAACAAGGTGGACGATCAGCGCGCCGAGGCCGATGCAGCGACCATGTGGAATCTGGGGCTGGGCGAACCTTGGCCGGTTTCGGCGTTGCACGGTCGCGGCACCGGCGACATGCTGGACGCGCTGCTGGCGGTGCTGCCGTCCAGCGATGCGCTGCGTCCGGTCGAGGTCGGGGGACCGCGCCGGGTGGCGATCGTCGGGAAGCCCAACGTCGGCAAGTCGTCGCTGCTGAACAAGCTGGCCGGAGCGAACCGATCGGTAGTATCCGACGTCTCGGGGACCACTGTCGATCCGGTCGACGAACTGGTGAGCATCGGCGGCCAGGAATACCGGTTGATCGACACCGCCGGGATCCGCAAGCGCGTCAAGGAGGCCAGCGGCAGCGAGTACTACGCGTGGCTGCGTACCCAGGCGGCGATCGAACGAGCCGAATGCTGCGTCGTGGTGATCGATGCGTCCGAACCGGTCGCCGAGCAGGATCTGAAGATCTTGTCGCAGGTGGAGCAGGCCGGTAAGGCGATGGTGATCGCCTACAACAAGTGGGACCTCACCGACGAGGAGCGTCGGCGCTATCTCGACCGCGAGATCGAGCGCGATCTGAACGCCTGGGCGTGGGCTCCGTCGGTCAACATCTCGGCGTTGACCGGCCGCAATGTCGACAGACTGTCGAAGGCGATCGAGTTGTCGCTGCGCGGTTGGGAGACGCGGGTCACCACGGGTCAGCTCAATTCTTTCCTCGGACGCGTGGTGGCGGCCCATCCGCACCCGGTGCGGGGCGGCAAGCAGCCGCGCATCCTGTTCGGAACGCAGGCGCACACCGCGCCGCCGACGTTCGCGCTGTTCACCTCGGGCCAGATGGATCCCCAGTACGTCCGCTTCATCGAGCGCCGGCTGCGCGAGGAGTTCGGCTTCACGGGCAGCCCCATCCACATTGAGGTCCGGGCCAGGGCCAAGCGCAAGGATCGCTGACTGCCCCAGGCAACCAAGCGGTCAGCCCTGCGGAGCGATGCAGAATTGGTTGCCCTGCGGATCGGCAAGGGTGAACCACCGGAATCCCTGTTCGTTGCGTTCGCCGACCAGGCTGGCTCCGGCATCCAAGAAAGCCCAGACGGTTGTCTCCAGGTCGGTATCTGTGCCGAGATCGAGGTGAATGCGGTTCTTTCCCGGTGTGGGGTCGTCGATCTTCTGGAAGGCCAGGATCCCAATCGGAGTGGAGACTATGACGAACCAGCCATCGTTTTCTTGGATGATCTGCCCGCCAAGACGGTCTGCCCACCAATGGGCGAGTGGTAGAGGATCCACGGAGTCTGTGGTGATCATTCCCAGCGTGAGGCTCATGCGGCAACGCTAGTCGCTCGGCCGGCAACAAATGCGCGTCGTTGCATTTCCAGGTTATAGCCCACCAGGGGGCTTGCCGCAAGGCCCCCATCTGGGCGCACAATGGCGGCTGCCTCATCTGCCATCGCCGGAAGGAGCACCATGACCTCCGAAATTCTCGACACCTTTGCCCTGTCCAATCCGGCCAAAGCCGATCCCGACCTGATCGATGCTGACCGCGAGCATTTCGCAGCAGTCTCGGCTTGTCTGAAGCAGCGAACCGCGAAGCTGTCGGCTCAACTCGACGAGCTTCGCAGGGCTCCCGGCGGCAAAGGAGGAGCCGCCTCGGAACGTGACTCGCAGATCCGCCATGCATCGGCGCAGCTGAGGATCCTGCAGCGGTTTGGTCTCGACATCTGTCTGGGGCGAATGGTTCGGGCTGACAACCCGCGACGGCCGATCTATATCGGACGCGTCGGCCTGAGCGACGATCACGAGCAGCAGTTGCTGATTGACTGGCGGGCGCCTGCGTCCGAGCCCTTCTTCGCTGCCACTCATGCCGCGCCGATGGGCCTGCTCAGTCGCCGCCGCTATCGATGGCGGGACAGCCGCATCCGTGATTACTGGGACGAGGTGTTCACTGCCGAAGCGCTCGAGAGCAACACTGCCCTGGACGACCAGTCGGCTTTCATCGCCAGCCTGGGCGCCGTCCGCTCTCCGAAGATGCGCGATGTGCTGAGCACGATCCAGGCCGATCAGGATGCCATCATCCGGGCCGATTCGAAAGGTGCCCTGATTGTCGAGGGCGGCCCCGGCACGGGCAAGACGATCGTCGCGCTGCATCGGGCGGCCTATCTGCTGTACTCCGATCCGCGTCTGGACGGCCATCGCGGAGGAGTCCTGGTGGTCGGGCCGCACCAGCCCTATCTCAACTACATCGCCGATGTGCTGCCGAGCCTCGGCGAGGAGGGTGTGGCAACCTGCACGCTGCGGGATCTGGTCCCCGAGGGTCGCGCGGCTGGGGTCGAGCGCGATCCGGACACAGCTGCGCTCAAGGCGTCCACGGCCATGGTGAGTGCCATAGAACCGGCCGTGGCGTTTTACGAGGAACCTCCGACCGAGACGCTGCTGGTGGAAACGGACTGGAACGAGATCGAGCTCGATGCCGACGACTGGAGCGAGGCATTCGATGCCCGCGATCATGCGACGCCCCACAATGAAAGCCGCGACGAGATCTGGTTCGCGCTGCTCGATATCCTGATGGACAAGAACGACGATGACATCCCATCCGAGTTGCTCTACCGGTCGCTGACGACCAACCCCGATCTGAGAAGGCACTTCAGTAGGGCATGGCCGATTCTCGACCCGGGCGACCTGGTCGGCGACCTGTGGAGCGTGCCGGCCTATCTGCACCGTTGTGCGCCCTGGCTTGGCCGCGATGAGATCTACCGCTTGCAGCGCGCCGAGCCGCGCGCCTGGACACTGTCGGATCTGCCACTGCTGGACGCCGCGAGGCAGCGTCTCGGCGATCCGCAGGCGTCGCGGCGCGCTCAACTGCGACGTCGCACCCTGACCGAACAGCGCGAGTACATGGACGATGTCGTCGATTACATTCTCAGTACCGATGACGACCCTGACAGCGCACTGCCCATGCTCCGTGGAGACGATCTGCGGACCAGTCTGCTCGACGATGACGCCGTGCCCTCGGCAGACCGGAACCTCCTTGATGGCCCATTCGCACACGTCATCGTCGACGAGGCCCAGGATCTGACTGATGCACAGTGGCAGATGCTGTTGCGGCGATGCCCGTCGCGAAGCTTCACCATCGTCGGTGACCGGGCGCAGTCGCGGAGCGGATTCGACGGCAACTGGGACGAGCGGCTGCACGCACTCGGCGTCCACGATGTGCGACTGGCCGGGCTGACGATCAACTATCGCACGCCGGTGGAGATCATGGACCAAGCCGAAAAGGTCATCCGCTCGGTGATCCCGGACGCGGATGTGCCGACGTCCGTACGGAGCACCGGCATTCCGGTGCATCGCGGCACCGTCGATGAACTGGACGCAGTCCTCGACGACTGGCTGGCCACCCATCCCACGGGGACGGCCTGCGTCATCGACAGCTCGAGGGCGCATTCGACGCCTGGCCGCGTATCGTCGCTGACCCCCGAGCTGGCCAAGGGCCTGGAATTCGACCTAGTCGTGTTGATCGAGGACAGTGAGCCTCAGGCGGGCGTCGCCGCCGTCGTCGATCGCTATGTGGCGATGACGCGGGCGACTCAGATGCTCGTCATCCTGACCGGGCCGCGTGTTTGAATCGGCAGTAGAAACGACTGGATCTCGCCGTCCTTGCCTGAGCAAGGTAGGCTGGCGAGATCAGTGGAAATCCCTTACGACAAGGAGCGATACCATGCCTAAACCGACCATCAGCACCGCAACGACGCACTGGGAAGGCAATCTGTTCCAAGGCAAGGGCCAGACCGAACTGACGACATCCGGGGTCGCGACCTTCGATGTCAGCTGGGCCAAGCGCGCCGAAGCCGGTCAGGGCAACACGAACCCGGAGGAGTTGCTCGCCGCCTCGCTGGCCACCTGCTACAGCATGGCGCTGAGCAACGCATTGTCCGAGGACGGACACGATCCGGCCAGCATCGATACTCAGGCCGCGGTGACGTTCGTGGCCGGTCAGGGTGTCACGGGTATCACTATCAGCGTTTCGGGTGATGTGCCGGGGCTGGATGCCGATGGTTTCAAGGCCAAGGCAGAGTGGGCGAAGGACAATTGCCCGATCTCTCAGGCACTCAAGGCAGTGCCGAAGGAACTGGAAATCCGCTGATCGGCCATTCGCTCAATAGTGACCGCAGGTTCATCGGCTCGTAACAGCCGCGTGGCAGTCTGAAAGTGTGACAACCGCTGTTTCTGCCGAACAATCCCCACTACCTCCGCACCCGCGCGATCCGGGCGATGCCTGGGTCGAGGCGCCGACGGGGGAGCGTTACTGGGGCCGTTTCGGTGCGGCGGGACTGCTCGTCCTCGACAAACAGGACCGCGTGCTGCTGCAGCACCGAGCCGAGTGGAGCCATCACGGTGGCACCTGGGGCTTGCCCGGAGGCGCTCGGCATCAGGGTGAATCTGCCATCGATGGGGCGCTGCGCGAAGCTGCCGAGGAAGCGGGGGTCCCGCGTGAATCGGTGGCCTCGCGCGCGCTGAGCGTGCTCGATCGAGGTGTGTGGACCTACACGACGGTCATTGCCGACGATGTCACCCCGTTCGAGCCGGTCATCTCGGACACCGAGAGCATCGGATTGGAATGGGTGCCGGTTGGCGAGGTCGGCGACTATCCGCTGCATCCGGGTTTCGCGAGTTCCTGGCAGATGCTGCAGACGATGCTGGCCACTCGTCCGGTTGTCGTTGTCGACGCGGCGAATCTGGTGGGGTCCACACCGAATGGCTGGTGGCGTGACCGCGCCGGAGCCACGACTCAGATGATCAACAAGATCGCCCCGCTGGCCTCGGCCGGAATAGCCGCTTCTGCGCTGGAGCTGCCTGCCGACCACTGGTTCCCGGAATTCGTCGTGGTGCTGGAGGGCAAGGCCCGCGCGGCGATTCCCCTGCTCGGTGCTTCTGACGGCGCTGGGCGGCTGGGCGTCACGCCGGCGCCGCGGCTGCGGCTGGAGTCAGCTCCCGGGGCTGGTGACGACGCGATCGTGACGGAGACTGCACGCCTGGTTGAGGCGGGCAAGGCCGTCACGGTCGTGTCGAGCGATCGAGAGCTGACCGCTCGGGTCACCAGAGCCGGGGCGAGCGCCCGTCGAGTGCGCTGGTTGTACGACCTTCTGGACTGAGATCTACCGGCGCTTCTTGGACGACTGGCTGCGCTTGAGCGCCGCGCGAACAGGAACGTAGCTGAACAACAGATTCACCGGTAGCATCAGCGCACTGGCTGCAATCACTAGGGCTTGGCCCTTGGGTCGAGTGGCGTACTGCGCGCTGATTCCGGCGGTGATGGTGGCCAGCGAGGCGGCCAGGGACGGCATCGTGACTCGCTGCGCGGCCGGGGTCTGCCGGTCTGTGGATGCCACAAGGAGTCCGGCGCTGGCGGCGTTCATGGCGACCGCGACGATGAGGTTCGCAGTCTGCGACTTTCCGGTGGCCTGCTCCGCCTCGTGGCGACGCAGCCCGAAGCCTGCGGTCGCAACAGCGGCGAGGACGATGGGCACTGCCGCGGCCAGCTGGGCGGCGCCCAAGTGATCGGCGGCATCGGCGAGAATCTCATCGTCCACATCATCGGGATTGAGCATGCCGAGCTTCACGGCGACCGCACCCATGTTGAGCGTCCAGCCGAGGCCGAGCACCCGCGGCACGATCAGGTGCGGATCGGACGGATTGAAGGTGCCCGCCATCCGGCGTCCGATGCCTCGGGTCAGGGAATTCGGGATGCCCAAAATGGTGTCGGAGCGGCCGGAGTCGGCGAACTGATCGTTGAGGGACGCCGCGTAGTCCTCGGGCAGACCCGCCAGCGCGATGGCATCGTCAATCGCATCGGCGGCCTCATTGAGGGCATCGCGCAGGTCGTCCAGAGCCTGCTGGCGAGCGCGGCCACGAAGCTTGAGATGATGATCGACCTCGTGGATGTAGTCATCGATTGGGGACGTAGTCATTGCTGGGCCTCCTTGAGCAAGGTGATCAGTGCCGTTGACAGCTGCAGCCAGGCGTTGCGTTGGGCCTCGAGATGTCGCACCCCTGCAGCGCTCAGCGTGTAGTACTTGCGTGGCGGGCCGACCGGCGATTCCCGCCATGTGGTGTTGACCAGACCGGAATTCTTCAGCCTGGTCAACAGGGGATAGATGGTCCCGCTCGAGGCCTCCAGGCCGGGACGCGAGCCGAGATCTTCGACGATCTCAATCCCATAGCGCGGTTGCTGGGCCAGCAGGGCCAAGACAGCGAGCTCCAGCGCACCCTTGCGTAGCTGCGTAGGAATATCGTCCATGAGTTATATGGTACTGGCCTGTACCTTGTATTGCAAGGTTACTTGCGTCGACAGATGCGATCGTGCGACGAAGCTGAGTTGCTGGCCCCCAAGCCTTGGTTTGGGGTGGTTCGGCAGCGACCGGAGCTGACGCAATCCACGCGCCCGAGGGGAGCAGTGCTAATAGCCGAGAGCGGCCAGAGCCGAAACGATCGAGTCGGTCACCAGATCTGGGGCAGCGCCAGGCGAATCGAGCACCTGTGCCCTGAACTTTCCGGTGCGCACGAGCACGCCCGTAAGGCCCGCAGCCTGAGCGCCCCGCACGTCTGCGTCGATGTCGTCACCGATCATCACCGCTTCCGAAGGCGCGACGCCGAGATTGGCGAGGCCAGCTGCGAACATGGCCGGCTCCGGCTTGCCGATAACGGTGGCTTCGACACCGCTGGCGCGTTCGAGGCCGGTGAGAAAAGCACCGGTGTCAAGCTGCATGCCTGCCGAAGTCCGCCAGGACAAGCCGCGATGCATGGCAATCAGCGACGCCCCGTTGAGGACGAGGTTGAATGCGCGATTGAGGGCTTCATAACTGAACTCGTCCCCGGCGCCACCGATCACGACGGCGTCGGTGCGCTCTGGTATGTCGGTGCCGGTGAGATCTACCAGATCGACCCCGGACGTGGCCAGGTCCGTGGTGACGTCACCGCTGCACAGCAATGCCGCGGTGGCGCCCTCGAAGTGTTCGCGGAGGTATTCGGCGGTCGCGATCGGTGCAGTGACTATCTCGTCCTCGGCTGCCTCGAATCCTGCCGTGCGCAACGCCTCGACGACCGAGTGCCGCGAGCGGGAGGTGGTATTGGTGAGCATACGAATGGGGGTCCCCGCTGCGCGGACAGATCGGATGGCTTCCAGCGCACCATCTATCGGCTGCCACGACACCACGAGTACGCCGTCGATATCGAGCAACAACGCAGGCGGACGCTGCGGCAGCGGTTCCGTTCGCTGCATGGTGGCTGGCTCAAGCGGCTCATGCATGCAGCCAGGGTAGGTCACCGCAGTGGCACGTCCGGTTGGGGCTCGAAGATCGGGAGACCCTGAGCGCCGGAGGTGCGGCGTGTGGTCGCGGAGCTGGCCGGGCGAGAGGCCGTCACGAAACCAACTGGCAAGATATCTCGATGTCGGCTAAAGTCATTCGACGGGTCGTGGTGACCCCGACGGCGAGACGCACATCGGCAAAGCTTCCGTCGCCGGGCATGAGGGAGTGATCTTCCTCGCCGGGCAAATTGAATAGCGGGCTGTAGCGCAGTTTGGTAGCGCACTTGACTGGGGGTCAAGGGGTCGCAGGTTCAAATCCTGTCAGCCCGACTAGATGGCCGTTGTTCAAACGAGCGACGGATGAAGTTTGAGTTTCTGGATTTCGGGGTCGAAGAAGATGTTGAAGGGCTCTCCGATCTGTCCCTCGATCCGGTTGTCGTCCTGGGCGTAGAGCTTTTCGAAGAAGGCCTGGTTCGCGGTCCTTCGCAGCGAATCGTCCACACTCGTCAACAGCTTGTAGCAGTTGCCTGCCAGTGCCAGGCAGTCGTTCAGATGGGCTTTGGCCTGGTCGTATTCCATGTCCCCGGCCTCGATCTGCACGTCCAGGAACGCGAGTCGTCGGCTGATGCGCTCCTGTTCGGTCTTGAGCAGGTCGATGGGGATCGCTCCCGCGTAGTGGGCCTGGAGCAGCTTGCCGCGCTCGTCGAGCAGCTCGGCGCGTTCGCTCTCGTAGGCGCGGCGTTCCCTGCGGGCGATGTCGTGGAGCTGGCTCCCGTAACAAACGCTGTTCTTATCATTTTCACTCTCTGCCTCCCGTCGTTGCTGCTGTGCGAGCACTTTGCTCTGGACAGCATGGACGAACGCTTGCGCGTGACAGTTCTGCCGGGCACACGCGCCCATAGGGTTCAGGCCTGCTCGGTGGGGCGGATGACGATCTCGTTGACTGCGACGTAACGAGGGTTCTGGACAATATAGCCAACTGCATCGGCGATGTCCTCCGGTTTGAGGTACTGGATCTGACCGAACATGGCGGTGAAGCCCTCGGCCTCGCCCTCGTGGTGATCGAACAGCTCGGTATCCACTCGTCCGGGCTCGATAACAGAGACACGTAGGTGGCGTCGAGCGAACTCCTGTCGTAGCGATTCGGTGAAGGCAGTCACCCCGAACTTCGTTGCGTTGTAGCCCGCTGTGGTTGCGGCAGCGAAGCGGCCGGCGACGGACGAAATGTTCACGAGGTCAGCGACCTTGCGCGGGCTGTCCAGGGCGGCGGCGAGCAGGTGCGGGATCGCGTCCGTCCTGGAACTCCAAGACATGCTGGATCAGATATTCATCGGGCTTATTCCGTTGTCACTCACGTTGCTCTGCTACTACCTGCTGAGCAGGAAGGTCAGCATCAACTACCTGATCTTCGGGGTCATCGGCCTGGGCATTCTGATTTCCCTGCTCGGGATCGCTTAGGAGGGCGGGACTATCAATATGACCAAGTGGTGGAAGAACGCCGTTATCTACCAGATCTATCCAAAGAGCTTTTTCGACTCGGATGGCAACGGATGGGGAGACCTCGACGGGATTACCTCCAAGTTGGACTATCTGCATTCGCTCGGCGTCGACGCCTTGTGGCTGAGCCCGATCTACGAGTCACCACAGGTCGACAACGGATACGACATCAGCGACTACCGGCGCATCGACAGCCGTTTCGGCACGATGGACGATATGCAGCGGCTGATCGACGGTGCCCACGAACGGGGGATCCGGGCCATCATGGATCTGGTGGTGAACCACACCTCCGACGAGCATGACTGGTTCCGCCGCAGCAGGCAATCGCGGGACAATCCATACAGCGACTACTACCTGTGGCGAGATCCGAGGCCTGATGGTGGGCCGCCGAACAATTGGGGATCACACTTCGGCGGCTCCGCCTGGGAATACTGTGCGGACCGGGATCAGTACTATCTGCACTACTATGCGTCCAAGCAGCCCGACCTCAATTGGGAGAATCCCCAGGTACGCAGCGAGATCTACGATCTCATGCGGTTCTGGATGGATCGTGGCGTCGACGGCTGGCGCATGGACGTCATCGCCCAGATCTCGAAGTACATCGACTTCCCGGACTATCCTCCCCAGGAGGGCAAGGAATTCATCATCGGGCCGATGCATTACTACGGACCGCGACTGCATGAGTTCCTCCGGGAAATGCACCAGGAGGTCCTGAGCAAGTACGACTGCGTCGCCATAGGCGAGGCACCTGCCTCGACGCCGGAGATCGCGCGTCTGCTCACGGATCCGGAGCGTGCCGAGTTGGACATGATCTTCACCTTTGAGCACATCGAACTCGACCGCGTTCCGAACTCGGTGAACCGGAAATGGGACCTGCGGCCGATGGAGGTGCGCGAGCTCAAGCAGGTGCTGTCGAAATGGCAGTACATACTGGCTGATCGTGGCTGGAATGCCTTGTATTTCGAGAACCACGACCGGGCACGGATCGTCTCCCGCTGGGGTAACGACACCTTGTACCGAAAGCAGTGCGCGAACGCGTTCGCCACCGTGCTGCACGGAATGCAGGGCACTCCATTCGTCTACCAGGGCGAAGAGATCGGCATGGTGAATGCGCACTACGAGCTGAGTGACTACCAGGACATCGACATCAAGAACGCTTACCGCGCCTACGTCCATGATGCCGGCACGATCTCGGAGGAGCGGTTCACGAAGGCTGTCTGGCAGGTGGGCCGCGACAATGCTCGTACCCCCATGCAGTGGGATGCCAGCAAGAATGCGGGATTCACGAGCTCGTGGCCCTGGCTGAAAGTCAACCCGCGATACGTGGATATCAACGTTGCCGAGGCGCTGGCCGATCGTGATTCGGTCTTCGCCTACTATCAGCGGCTCATCGCCCTTCGTCACCAGGAACCGATCTTGATCGAAGGATCCTATGAACTACTGCTCGAAGACGATCCCGTTTTGTTCGTCTATGAGCGGGCCTGGCAGGGGCAACGCTGGCTCGTGATCGTCAACCTCTCGGATCGGGAGCAGTCGGCTGAACAGGTCCGGCCTCTGCTGTATGACCGGTGGCGGGCTGTGATCGCCAACTACCCGGAACCATTGGCGCAGTCCCAGTTGCGCCCATATGAAGCGTGCATTGTTGCGAGGATGGACGACGACGAAGGTGCGCACGGCGACAGCCCGGCCAACCGGTGATCGTGCTGCCCACGAGAAGACAGAAGGAAGGGAAGACATGACTCATCTGGTGATTGCCACCCACGCACACCTTGCGGACGCGTTGCGCGACGCCGCCGGCATGCTGCTGGGCGATGTGCAGGGTGTGTCCGCGGTGAACTTCGTGCCGGGCCAGACCGTTGCGGAGTTGATCGCCCAGTACACGCAGATCGTTGAGGACACGCCCGACACGGAGGTTCTGTTCCTCGTCGACTTGTTCGGGGGCAGCCCGTACAACGCCGCCGTGCAGTTCATCGCCGGGCGAACCGGGTTCGACGTGGTCTCCGGGGTGAACCTGCCCATGTTGCTCGAGACCCTGATCAAGCGCATGCGCGGGGTCGGCCTCGTCGACTTGGTTGACGTAGCCGAACAGGGCGGATCGTCGGGAATCAGGACATATCACGAGGCGCTCGCGCGGATTTCCAGCGCCGAAGCCGACGCTGACGACGACGAATCGTTCTGATGGTCGAGCAGTAGACCTCCGGCCCGCTCCAACCCGATGAGGTCTATCTTGTAGAGGCGGTCTACGGCGTAGAGTCCTTCACGGGAGGCGGCATGTTGACAGCTGAGAACATCCGGAAGTCGTTCGGCGACCATCGCGTCCTGACCGGCGTCGACCTGTCGGTCAGCGCCGGTCAGGTGATCGGCCTGATGGGAGTGAACGGCGCGGGCAAGACGACGCTCATCTCGATCTTGGCGGGCCTGGAGCGGCCCGATGCCGGCAGCGTGCAGGTGGCGGGTGTGGATGCCCTCCGCCATCATCGTGCCGCGGCAAGCCACCTCGGCATCGCCCCGCAGACGCTGGGTATCTACCCGACTCTCACAGTGCGGGAGAATCTCGCCTGCTTCGCCGGGCTGGCCGGACTGACCGGCAGGACGGCGCGGACTCGGGTGCAGGACGTCGCCGCCCTGATGGGCCTGCCCGAAGCACTGAACCGGCCGGCGGGGCAGCTCAGCGGCGGCCAACAGCGACGTCTGCACACCGGGATGGCGATCCTGCACCGCCCGGAGATCCTGTTCTTGGATGAGCCGACCGTGGGTTCCCCACCAGCCCGGTGCGCGATCCGGCGGCCGTTCTCGCCACCGCGTTCGCCGCCCTCGGCAGCCACGCCTCGGAGCTGTCCGATGTGCAGATCACTCGTCCGAGCCTGGAGGCTGCGTACCTGGCGATCACGGGCGCACATCCGCTCGAGGACGAAGGGGTCGGCGATGTCGCTGCTGCGTAGCTATTCGATCGCGCGTACCAGTTGGCAGCTGCAACTGCGCGATCCGGCGTCGTCGGTCATCATGACCGTCCTGCCACTGATCCTCATTGCTGTGCTGATTCCCAGCGCGAAGGCACAGCTGGTCTTGTCGGGCTACCCGAACGCAACCGGGGCGGAGCAGACCGTTCCCGGGCTCGCCGTGCTGTGTGCGTTCTTGTCGGTCGAGCAGGTCACCACCTTGTTCTTCCGCGAGCATGCCTGGGGAACCTGGGACCGGTTGCGCGCCAGCCCGGCCTCCACGGCCGACATCGTCATCGGCAAGGTCGTCGTCCGCTTTCTTGTCCAACTTGCCCAGACCGCGCTCGTGTTCACCGCCGGGGGCTGTTGTTCGGCTATCGTCCCAATGGATCGGTGCTGGCGATCGCTATCATCGTGGTCGTGTTCACCGCCATGCTCGTCTGCTTCGGTGTGATGCTGGTCGCGCTGTGCCGGACGATGGACCAGGCGAACACGATCGGGATGCTCGGCGGCATGGTCATGGCCGGCCTCGGCGGCGCGCTGGCCCCCGTCTCCTCGTTCCCCGGCTGGGTGCAGTCCGTGGCTCCCTTCACCCCGGCCTACTGGGTATTGGACGCCCTGCGCCGCCTGACCCTGGAGCACGCAACCCTCGCCGATGTGGCGCCCGCTACCGGCATCGCCCTCGCGTTCGCCGCTGGTTTCGCGCTGATTGCCGCCCTGTGCTTCCGTTCCAGTGCGGTCAAGATCGGAACCACATGAGCAATCCCGAACGTCCCACTCGCCCAGCCCTGTCCCGCGAGTACATCTTGCACACTGCGCTGCGCATCGTGGATCGCGACGGCCCGGACAAGCTCACCATGCGCCGGCTCGGCGCCGAACTCGGCGTCGACCCGATGGCCGTCTACCACTACCTGCCGAACAAGGCGGCGCTGTTCGACGGGATCACCGAAGCGATCTGGGCCTCCCTCGACCTCGACGATGTCATCGACCCCGGCAGCAGCTGGCAACGACAACTCGCCGCCGCCATGCATGCCCTCCGCGACGCATTGCGTGCTCACCCGCGTGCCATCGCGATCCTCGGCACCCGACCGGTCACGGGACGCGAGCTGTTCGCGCTCCTGGACCGTATGCTCGGCGTGCTCATCGCAGCGGGCATGCCCGCCGATGCGGACACCGCCGACCTGTTGGACGTCCTCGTTACCTACACGATCGGCCACGTCCTCGCGGAGGTCGGAGAACCCATGGGTGCAGGCTCTGCCCCCACCCTGCATCAGACACTGTCCGGCCAGGCCTACCCGCACCTCGCAGCCGTGCTCGACAGCGGATGGGCGTTCGACCCGGATGCCCAGTACGACCGAGGGCTGAATGCCATACTCACCGGCTGGCAACACCCGTAGCCAAGTCGGCAGTCTGGCCCCGAGTGCTCACAGGACGGCCCATCCGATCAGTCCGGACGCAATCACGACCGCCCAGGCCGGTGTTTTCCACGACGTCAGGGCGACGAACGCGACAGCTGCGATCGCGAGCGTGGCAGTCGAGGTGATGCCTTGGGTGAACACCGGGGTGTAGAGGGCGGCGGCGAGGATGCCCACCACTGCGGCATTGACGCCCATCAGGGCGCGCTGGGCGCGTGGAGCGTGGCGAAGCTGCTCCCAGAAGGGCAGCACGCCGATGATGAGCAGGGCAGCGGGCAGAAAGACTGCCACCAGCGCGACCGTGGCGCCCAATAGTCCCGAGGGCGGCGTGGTGGTCACCACGCCAAGGTACGCGGCGAAGGTGAACAGGGGTCCTG